>NZ_JAVAYC010000007.1:0-229115 GCF_042709235.1 Pseudomonas sp. LS_2
CTGAAGCCGGGTCGTTGATCGGTGAGGGATGGCCGGGGCATGGCCCCGGTTCGCGGGTAAACCCGCTCCTACAAGGATTGCGCGATCCTGTAGGAGCGGGTTTACCCGCGAATGGGCTGCGCAGCAGCCCGTGGGTCCCAGGTCAGAAGTGCAGCTTGACCAGGAAGCTCGCGGTGCTCTGGTCGGTGGTAAACGCGTCGCTGTCCTTGATGCCGTACTTGTTCTTCCAGTAGTCGTACTCGAAGCCCACGTACAACTGCTTCTCGCCCAGCTTCAAGGCCTTGCCCAGGTCGTACTTGACCTGCGGCACGAAGTGCACGTTGGCCTGATAGCTGCCACGGCGGTTCTCGTCGTTGTCCACCACCCAGTCCAGGAAGCCATCGATCAGGATGTCGGACGAGCCCAAGGGAATGGTGTACGACCACGCCGGGGTCACCTGCCAGGTGTTGCTGCCCGGGCGGCTGCCATCTGCGGTGCGGTGGTAGAAGTTCAGCTGGAAGTAGTCGAAGCCCGGGATGTCCAGGTCGAAGCCCGGGCCGATCAGGTAGGCCTCGGTGTCGCCCTCCCCGAACTCGTAGGTCATGGCCAGCAGCACGTCCTTGACCGGGCCGAAGGCGAAGGACTGGCCAGTGATCTTGCCCAGCGACAGGCGCGGGCTGATCTCGCCGTAGTAGGTGTTCGGGCCGTTGAGGTCATCTTTCTTGCCCTGGTAGAAGATCTTGTCGATGAAGATGAAGTTGTCACCGTACTTCCACGCATCGGCGTGCTCGAAGGTGACGGTCTGCTGCACCTGCGGGTTGACCTTGAAGTTCTTGCCCCACAGGTAGGTCAGGCTGTTGTTCTGCCATTGCAGCAGGTCGCCGGCGAAGGTGCTACCGCAGGCCAGCAGGCCACCGGCGAGGATCAGGCTATTGATTGTACGCATTGCGAAAGTCGCTCCCTTTGATGGATCAGTTGTCAGCGCTCGTGATTGGCGCTTTCTTGTCTTTTGGGTCAGTTTTTTTCGATTGGCCACAGCGTTTTGGCAAGCGCTGTGCCAACCTTTTCGGGTGGTCACAACCATCCTGCTCGACGTCTTTCTGAACGGATGAAAATGGGTGTTTCTGGCTGCCAACACGTTGGCTAACCGCCCGTATTCATTGACTGAGCGGTCAGTAAACGCAGGCCGGATCCGTCCGGCCCTGATCGAGGGGCGCGCAGATTACTCACTTGCGCGCCGGGTCTCAAGTGCTCCGTCCTGGGGCACACCGCTACAAAATTGGTCGTTTGGTCAGGTTTCTAGAAATGCACTTTCACCAGCGCGCTGAAAACGCTCTGGTTGCTCTGCACGTTGCCGCGGCTGTCGATGCCGTACTTGTCCTTCCAGTAGCTGTACTCGAAACCCGCGTACAGCTGTTTGGCGCCGAGGTTCAGGGCCTTGCCCAGGTCGTACTTGACCTGTGGGTTGAACTGCAGGTTGGCGTGGTAGGTGCCGCGGCGGGTCTGGTCGTTGTCCACCACCCAGTCCATGTAGCCGTCGATCAGGATGTCGGACCTGCCCACGGGAATGGTGTAGGACCACGCCGGGGTGATCTGCCAGACGTTGTCGCCGGGGCGGCTGCCCTCGGTATTGCGCAGGTAGAAGTTCAGGGTGAAGTAGTTGAAGCCGGGAACGTTCAGGTCGAAGCCTGGGCCGATCAGGTAGGCCTCGTTGTCGCCTTCGCCACGCTCGTAGGTCATGGCCAGCAGTACATCCTTGACCGGGCCGAAGGCGAACGATTGGCCGGTGATCTTGCCCAGCGACAGGCGCGGGCTGAATTCGCCGTAGTAGGTGGTCACGCCTTTGCCGGGGTCGGCCTTGCCGTTATAGAAAATCTTGTCGATGAACAGAAAGGTGTCGCCGTACTTCCATTTGTTGGCGTGCTCGAAGGTGATCGTCTGCTGGATGTCGGGGTTGACCTTGAAGTCCTTGCCATACAGGTAGGTCAGGCTTTCGCCATGCCATTGCAGCCATTCGCCGGCAGCGGCGGGGAGGGTGGCCACGAGGCTGCCGCCCAGTAGCAGGGTTGATGCGATGCACTTCATGCTGTGTTTCCCGGACTTATTGTTTTTTTGGGTTTTTTCGGCGCGCAGGCGCCCCGGACGGCCCATTCCGGCGGGCCGACGGCACAACGAAGAATGAAGGGCAGGGCGGCGCGGGGCCGCCCAGGTTGACTCAGTGGCCGTGACAGGCGGCGTTGTGCGCCGCGCGCTCCTTGCCGCCGAGAATGTTGAACAGGATGTTCAGCACCAGGGCACTGACCGTCGCCATGGCGATGCCGCTATGGGTGATCGGCTCCATCCAGTGGGGCAGCTGCGCGAAGAACTCCGGCTTGACCACCGGGATCAGCCCGAAGCCGATGCTGACGGCCACCAGCAACTGGTTGCGCCGGTCGGCGATGTCCGCTTCCTGGAGAATCTTGATCCC
This sequence comes from Pseudomonas sp. LS_2, assembly GCF_042709235.1. Classification (NCBI taxonomy): domain Bacteria; kingdom Pseudomonadati; phylum Pseudomonadota; class Gammaproteobacteria; order Pseudomonadales; family Pseudomonadaceae; genus Pseudomonas; species Pseudomonas sp. LS_2. Next base: position 2,447 of record NZ_JAVAYC010000007.1, read on the forward strand.
GGTGGCGGTGACCATGCCGAACATGGCGATGGACGCGCCGCCCAGTACTGCAGGCGGGATCGAGGCGATCAGGTAGGCGGCCTTGGGCAGCAGGCTGAGCAGGATCAACAGCATCCCGGCCACCACCGTGACGTAGCGGCAGCGCACACCGGTCATTTGCACCAGGCCGATGTTCTGGGCGAACGAGGAGTGGGTGAAGGTGTTGAAGAACCCGGCCACGAACGACGCACCGGCATCGCACAGCAAACCGCGGCGCAGCATGCCGGGCGTCACTTCGCGGTCGGTGACCTTGCCCAGGGCCAGGAACATGCCGGTAGACTCGACGAAGATGATCACCACCACCAGGCACATCGACAGGATCGGCGCCAGGCTGAAGGTCGGCATGCCGAAGTGCAGCGGTGTGACCACCTGCAACCAAGGCGCCTGGCCAAGCCCGGACAAATCGACCATGCCGATGGCGCCCGCCAGCACGTAGCCCAGGCCCATGCCCACCAGCACCGACACGTTGACCCAGAACCCGCGCATGAAGCGGTTGATCAGCAGGATGACAGCCAGTACCAGCCCGGCCACCATCAGGTAGATCGGCGAGCCGAAGGTGCTGGCTTGATCGCCACCACCGGCCCAGTTGACCGCGACCGGGAACAGCGACAGGCCAATGGAGGTGATGACCGTGCCGGTGACCAGCGGTGGGAAGAAGCGCACCACCTTGGACATGAACGGCGCGATCAGCATGCCGAAGAACCCGGCGGCGATGGTCGCGCCGAAGATTCCTTGCATGCCCACGCCCGGCATGCCGGCCATGGCTACCATACTGCCGACGGCGGCGAAACTGGCGCCCATCATCACCGGCATGCGAATACCTACCGGGCCGATGCCGAACGACTGGACGATGGTGGCGACGCCTGCGACCAAGAGGTCGGCGTTGATCAGGAAGGCAACTTCTTCACGGGACAGTCCGGCGGCCTGGCCGATGATCAGCGGCACGGCGATGGCGCCGCCGTACATCAGCAGGACATGTTGCAGGCCCACCAGGATCAGCTGGAACCAGGGCAGGGGCTGTCGTGGCGGCGCAACGGGGATGTACGCCTTGGGTGACTCGGACATGCAGCACCTCGAGTTTTGTTTTTATTCTCGGATCCAAGCAGCAGCCTCCAAGCGGCAAGCTTCACGAAAAAGCCTGGGGTTCCCGCTTGGAGACTGGTGCTCGATGCTTGCTTGTTGCTTTCGTGCTTGCAGCAGCGTGTCTCAGTTCACCGGCGCGCCCTTGGCGATCCAGTCACCTACCAGCTTGCGTTCCTCGACGGTCATCTGGGTGATGTTGCCCAGCGGCATGATCTGGCTGGCGACAGCCTGGGCCTGGATGCGTGCGGCCTGGGCCTGCATCTGCTGCGGGGTATCGAGGATCACGCCCCCCGGTGCAGTGCTGAACAGCGGGCTGGTCGGCTTGGCCGAATGGCACACGGTGCAGCGCTCCTGGATCACGTCGTGGATCTTCTCGAAGTTGCCGGGCGCTGCCTGGGCGGTGGCCTGGGCCGGTGCCTCGGCGGGAGCTTCGGCCGCCTTGGCGGCAGCTTCGGCGCGCTGCTCGGCAGCGGTCTTGCCACCTACGGCGGTGGCCGGCAGGGGTTGGTACTCGATCTTCGCTGCCGCCTGGTCAGGGGTGGAGGTCAGCGGTTTCGGACCGGTCACGAAGGCCAGGCAAATCATCGCCAGCGCGCCGGCCGGCACGGCCCAGGCGTACTTGTTGCTGTCGTGGCGGGTGTTGAAGTAGTGACGGATCAGTACCGCGGCCACCGCGATCCCGGCCAGGATCAACCAGTTGTACTGGCTGCCGTAGGTGCTCGGGAAGTGGTTGCTGATCATGATGAACAGCACCGGCAGGGTGAAGTAGTTGTTGTGGCGCGAGCGCAGCAGGCCTTTGGCCGGCAGCACCGGGTCGGGGGTCTCGTTCTTCTCGATCGCCGCTACCAGCTGGCGCTGGGCCGGCATGATGATGCGGAACACGTTGCCGACCATGATGGTGCCGATGATCGCGCCGGTGTGCAGGTAGGCACCACGACCGCTGAACACCAGGCTGAAACCCCAGCAGGCGGCGATGATCAGCACGAACAGCACGCCGCCGAGCAGCGCGGGTTTCTTGCCCAGGGGCGAGTCGCAGAGAAAGTCGTAGACGAACCAGCCGGCGACCAGCGAACCGATACCGATGGCCACGCCCTCGGCACCGCTCAGGGTGCTGCCGGGGGCCAGCAGGTACAGGGTCGGGTTCCAGTAGAACACCACGCACAGCAGGGCGATGCCGGACAACCAGGTGAAGTAGGCTTCCCATTTGAACCAGTGCAGGTTCTCGGGCATTTTCGGGGGGGCCAGCTTGTACTTCTCGAGGTGGTAGATACCACCGCCGTGGATGGCCCAGAGGTCACCCGACAACCCATCGCGCGGGTTGCTGCGGTTGAGGTTGTTTTCCAGCCAGACGAAGTAGAACGATGCACCGATCCAGGCGACCCCGGTGATCATGTGAACCCAGCGAATGCTCAGGTTCAGCCATTCGTGAAGGTGTGCTTCCACAGTATGTACCTCTGCCGGTCACCGGTAGATGACCGACCTTTTCTTATTGGTGGGGATTGAGGATCAACATCTGTTCCTCGGTGAAGTAATGCTCGTCGCAGTTGTTGCCAGAACCGCTGCGATCAACCACCAGGAAGTCATCCCGCTTTTCGATCGTCAGCACCGGGTGGTGCCAGACGCCGCGATGGTAATTAACGCCCTGCCTGCCATTACTGCGGAAGGCTCGGACCAAGCCTGATACAGGTGCATCGCCAAGTGGCGCGACCACGATCAGAAAGGGGTTGCCGAGCAGCGGGATGAAAGCCTGGCTGCCCAGCGGATGGCGCTCCAGCATGCGTACGGTCAAAGGCATCTCCAGGGCGTCGGCGCGGAAGATGCTGATGATGGCCTTGTCTTCCGGCTCGGCGGTCTCGACCGTGGCGAGCTTGTGGAAGCGCATGGTCGAGCCGTTGTTGATCATGAAGTGGTCGCTGCCATCGGTTTCGATCACGTCACCGAAAGGGGCGAAGGCTTCTTTGGTCAGGGGCTCGATCATCAGGGTACGCATGGTTGTCTCTTCTCTGTTCGTTGTTCTTCAATAGGGTGGACCGACTTGCCAGCCAGGCCCTGGGTGCGCTCGCGTCACGCACTCGGGCCAGTGCCGGCTTTGGTCCTCAAAGCTGCAGCAGGCGGAACAGTGCGATCAGGTTTATCTGTGCCAGGGCTTCCTTGAACTCGGCATCGGCGTCGTTGTGGATACGCTTCTCGAACGACGCGAGGATCTGGTGCCGGTTGCTGCCCTTGACCGCCATGATGAACGGAAATTGGAACTTGGCCTTGTAGGCATCGTTGAGTTCGGTGAAACGGGCGAACTCCTCGGCGGTGCACTGGTGGATACCGGCGCCGGCTTGTTCGTTGGTGCTCGACTCGGTCAGCTCGCCCTGGACCGCCGCCTTTCCAGCCAGGTCCGGGTGGGCGTTGATCAGCGCCAGTTGCTCGGCATGGCTTGCGCTGAGCAGGATGTCGCTCATGCGCTGGTGCAGCACCTCGATCTCGTCCAGCTCGCTCAGGTTACCCAGGGCATGCGCTTTTTCGGCGACCCACGGCGAATGCTCGTAGATGTCGGCGAAGGCTGCGACGAAGGCATCGCGGCCGAGGCTGGAGGGCTTGAGGGTCTTGAAGGCGGTCATCAGGCATTCTCTTTCTTGTACGGGTGGGTGGCGTGCCAGTGGCGCGCGATGTCCACACGCCGGGCGAACCAGACCTGGTCGTGGCTCTTGGCGTAGTCGACGAAGCGCTTGAGCGCAGCCAGGCGCGCCGGGCGGCCGACCAGGCGGCAGTGCAGGCCGATGGAAAGCATTTTCGGGGCTTCGGCACCTTCTGCGTAGAGCACGTCGAAGGCATCCTTGAGGTACTGGTAGAACTGCTCGCCGCAGTTGAAGCCTTGCACCTGGGTGAAGCGCATGTCGTTGGTGTCCAGGGTGTAGGGGATCACCAGGTGCGGCTTACCGGTCGGGTTGTTCGGCTCCCAGTAGGGCAGGTCGTCGTCGTAGGTGTCGCTGTCGTAGAGGAAGCCACCTTCCTCCATCACCAGGCGCCGGGTGTTCGGGCTGGTGCGACCGGTGTACCAGCCCACCGGGCGCTCGCCGGTCAGTTCGGTGAGGATGCGGATGGCTTCGAGCATGTGCTCGCGCTCCTGCGCCTCGTCCATGTTCTGGTAGTCGATCCAGCGGTAGCCGTGGCTGCAGATTTCATGGCCGGCCTTGGCCATGGCGCGGATCACATCCGGGTGGCGCTGGGCGGCCATGGCCACGGCGAAGATGGTCAACGGCACGCCGCTGTCCTTGAACAGCTTGAGCAGGCGCCATACGCCTGCGCGGCTGCCGTATTCGTAGAGCGACTCCATGCACAGGTTGCGCTGGCCCTGTAGTGGCTGGGCGGCGACCATCTCGGACAGGAAGGCTTCGGACTCCTTGTCACCGTGCAGGATGTTGCGTTCGCCGCCTTCTTCGTAGTTAAGCACGAAGGACAGGGCGATGCGGGCGTTGCCCGGCCAGTGCGGGTGAGGTGGGTTGTTGCCGTAGCCGATCAGGTCGCGAGGATAGTCAGCGCTCACTGCAGTCTTCCTTCTTGTACGTTGTGCGGGGGGTGGGCGACCGCGTCGAGATGTCGCATGCACCGGATGGGCTGATTGTATACAACTTTTGGAGCAGTTTGTAAGCCTGTTTTTCCGCATTTCTTTCCTTTTGTCGGTTGAAAATGCCCTGCAAGAAACCTGCCCAAGTGGTCAGTAAATGTGGCTGGCGTTGCCGTACCATGAGCGCTATCGAATGCGCGGCGTATTTGCAGGGCCTGGCACCAGGCGATCATAAAGTGGCTCAAAAAATTGTGTACAATTTAACTGTAAAGTGTCTTAATGGCTTCACTCCTCGCGCCCAGCTGGCCCCGTTCTGGTGCTCGCTGGGAATTTTTTGCCCACGAATCGAACAAGAGGCCACTGGCACATGGGACGTTTGACCACACATGTACTGGATGCAGCACACGGCTGTCCCGGCAGCTCGATCAAGATCGAGCTTTACCGTGTCGAAGGCCAGCAGTTGGAGCTGGTGAATACCGCACTGACCAACAGCGATGGCCGCGTCGACGCGCCGCTGCTGCAAGGTGACGACTACCGCACGGGCGTTTATCAACTGCAATTCAGCGCAGGCGATTACTACCGGGCTCGCGGTGTGCAGTTGGGCGAGCAGGCGTTTCTGGATGTGGTGGTATTGCGCTTTGGCATCGATGCCGGCCAGGAGCACTACCATGTACCGCTGTTGATCTCGCCGTACAGTTATTCGACCTATCGCGGAAGCTAGTTGGTCGCTAGAAGAATCTTCGTAGGTCCTTGCCCGCTATCACACTGGCGGGCTTTTTTTTGCCTAGTGGCGGCGCAGGTAGGCCCCGGTCTTGTACGAGGCCTGTTCTTCAACGCCTGTGAATACGGCAGATGCCAGGTGCAATGCGCGCGCCACCGTGCGCGTAGGTATAGCCCTTGGCCCCTCATACGCCCCCCAGTGCTCAAGCATGTTCAGATGCGCCGTGACGCTGGAGATGTCTGCGTTTCTGACGCGCTCTACGTTGGCGATGTATGCGTCCTGCAAATAGCCGCTGATGGGTGGCTTGTTGCGGCTTTCCTTGTTCAAGACCACCGCGCGAACCTTGTTAGGAAATGGGGCGTTGCTTTGCATGTGTTGCACGTGCGCGCCCAGCCGGCTTTGAGCAGGGGTGGTGCTGGGCAGCCGGCCGTCGTTGCCCGGGAGTGAGGTGGTGATGATGGCGTCCTGCATATGTTCGGCGAATTGCTTGCTGGCGGGGTTCAGTGGAAGTCCATGCCGATCCGCAACCAGTGCCTTGGCGACCACGGAAGCCCCGGCTTTCGGGCGTAGGAGGGGTATCGCTCCGCTGGGATCGGATCGGTTTACCGGTTCACCCAGGCAATACGCATAGCTGTTGGCCCCCCCTTTGCCGAAAGGGCTGAGCTTGTCGGGGCCGAGAAATCTCATCAGCGCTGGCCTGTAAAGGCGGTAGCCATTGCCCAGCACATAGTTGCCGCCGGCACTTTCTCGCAGTGCCCCATTGAAGCCAAGCAAGGTTTGAGGAGTCGCTTGGTATCCGTAGGGTGTAAAGGTGTTGGTGTGCAGAAAGCGCTGGCGATGCGAGAACAGAACCGAGTTGGCGGCATCGCTGGCGAGCAGTGAGCATGTTGTGATCGGCATTCGCTTTATTTCCTGGGTGATTAGGTGAAGTCAGCAAATGTTTTATCGATTTGTACCGCTCGCGGCATCTGACAAAAATGTCAGTCACCATGGTGTGGCAACCAGCGAAAAGGGCGCCGAAGCGCCCTGGCCGAATAGTCGGGTTTAAAGGAACACAAACTTGGCGATGAAGATCACGCACAGCACCCACAGGCTGGCCGAGATCTCCTTGTACTTGCCGGTACCCGCTTTCAACGCCACATAGCTGATGAAGCCCATGGCGATGCCGTCGGCGACCGAGAAGGTCAGCGGCATCATGATGACCGTGACAATGGCCGGAATGCTGTCGGTGGCTTCGTCCCAATTGATGTGCGCCATGCTGCCCATCATCAGCATGGCCACGTAGATCAAGGCACCTGCGGTGGCATAGGCAGGGATCATCCCGGCCAGCGGGGCGAAGAACATGGCCGCGACGAACAGCAGGCCGACCACTACAGCGGTAAGGCCCGTACGACCACCGGCGGCCACGCCCGCAGCACTTTCCACATAGCTGGTCACCGGTGGTACGCCCACCGCCGCACCGAACACGCTCGAGGCGCTATCGGCCTTCAACGCCCGGGACAGGTTCTCGATGCGCCCGTCCGGCGCCACCAGGTTGGCCCGCTGGGCAACGCCCATCAGGGTGCCGGCGGTGTCGAACATGTGCACGAAGAGGAACGCCAGTACCACGCTGATCATGCTGATGTTGAATACCCCCGCCACGTCCATGGCCATCCAGGTCGGTGCCAGGCTCGGTGGCATCGACAACACGCCGCCGAACTGCACCAGCCCCAGGCCCCAGCCGGCCAGGGTGACGCTGATGATGCTGATGAGAATCGCGCCGAACACCCGGTGGTAGCTGAGAATCGCGATCATCAGGAAGCACACCGCAGCCAGCAGCGGTCCGGGCTCATGCAGCGAGCCCAGCTTGATCAGCGTGGCCGGGCTGTCGACCACGATGCCGGCGGTCTTCAGGCCGATCAGCCCGAGGAACAGGCCGACGCCCGCACCCATGGCATGGCGCAGGCTGACCGGAATACTGTTGAGCAGCCATTCACGCACCCGCGAAAGGGTCAGGAACATGAACAGCACACCCGAGACGAACACCGCGCCGAGCGCTGCTTCCCAGGTGTAGCCCATGGTGCCGACCACGGTGTAGGTGAAGAAGGCGTTGAGCCCCATGCCCGGCGCCAGGCCTACCGGCCAGTTGGCGTACAGTCCCATCAGCAGGCAGCCCAAGGCGGCGGCGATGCAGGTGGCGACGAAGGCTGCACCGTGGTCGATGCCGGCGTCAGCCATGATGTTGGGGTTGACGAAGATGATGTAGGCCATGGTGATGAACGTTGTCACCCCGGCGATCAGTTCGGTCCTGACGGTGGTGCCATGTCGCTTGAGTTTGAAAATCCGCTCCAGCCAGCTCGTTTCGAGCGGTGGGGCGAGATCCAGCGTAGGGGCGTCGGATTTGCGGCTTTCCACAGCGAGTACTCCTCAAGTCTTTCTTGTTGTTCGGAGCCAGTGTTCCTGCGCAATGCACTTGGGGGCTCCGCGAGGGGGGTTGGCAGACGCCTGACCGATTTGTTGACTTATGGGTCAAGAAGTTGCTGTGGGGATTATGCTTTTGTGTACAAAGAATGCAAATAATGTTTTATCTTTTGCGTGCACAATCTTTCGTACTACAGCTATATGGGCAAAGGTCTCCTGCTAAAACGCCTCAGCCTGTGTACAATGCGCCGATACCTTGGTCCCTTTTTTCCATCCAGGACTTGCCAGCACCCCCGCGACCGCTATTACAGTCGAGGCTCCACTGGCCGGCCCCTTGTGCTCGAGAGCCCATGAACGAACAGCTGCAACCTCTGAAGAAACCCGTGCGCAACGGCAAGGCCGGGCGCAGCGGTACCCAGGACGACATCGTCTACGCGCATATTTTCGAGGCCATTCTCGAGCAGCGCCTCGCCCCGGGCACCAAGTTGAGCGAGGAAGCGTTGGGTGAGATCTTCGGTGTCAGCCGCACCATCATCCGCCGTGCCTTGTCGCGCCTGGCCCATGAAAGCGTGGTGCTGCTGCGGCCCAACCGCGGCGCCGTGGTGGCCAGCCCTACCGTCGAGGAAGCCCGCCAGGTGTTCTTCTCCCGACGTATGGTGGAGCGGGCGATCACCGAGTTGGCCGTCCAGCACGCCACTGCCGAGCAGCTCAACGAGCTGCGCCAGATGGTGCGCGAGGAACGCGACAGCTTCTCGCGTGGCGACCGTGGTGCAGGCATTCGTCTTTCCGGCGAATTCCACCTCAAGCTCGCCGAGGCGGCGGGCAACGCGCCACTGGTGAGCTTCCAGCGCAGCCTTGTGTCGCAGACCTCGCTGATCATCGCCCAGTACGAAAGCGGCAACCGCTCGCACTGCTCCTACGATGAGCACATGCAACTGATCGACGCTATCGAAGCGCGCAACGCCGAGCATGCGGTGGAACTGATGATGCACCACATGGACCACATCGACAGCAAGCTGAACCTGGACGAGGAAAGCGCCTCGGACGACTTGCACGCTGTATTCTCCCACCTGCTGAAAAAACCCAAGGCTGCCGCCAAAGGTTGATCGTTTGCTGCGCCGCCCTGGGGCCGCAGTGGCCCTGGGGTCTCCTGCCTTCCCGCTGCTTCGTACCCGCCGCCTGCGGGTAGTAGCGGCACATCACCTGCTTGCTGGTTGCATGCCTATGGTGAACGGCTCTTGAAAATGGAGCCTTCACCATGGATTCACTTGAACACCTGATCGATCTCTTGCCTGATTCCGGGCCGCATGATGATTCGCCGACATACGAGCGAGCTTTGTATCGCCTGCGCTGTGGTTTGGCGCAGGCCAGCGCGCCCGTCACCTGGCTGAACCAAGTGGCGACGGCCCTGGCCGCGCAGGCCGAGCAACCTGGCGCGAGGGTCCAGGGCCTGCCAGAGTCGTTGCGCGAGCACGAACAAAGCATTGGGGAGCATCTGGAGCACTGGCGCAGCGCGCTGGAGCGCGAATCGCTTCAGCAGGCCCGCGAGTATGCGGGCCTGCTGGCCCTGGGCAGCCTGCCATCGCGCTATCCCTGGAAACTGCTGGCTCAGCACCAGGAGGCTCACCTGCAGCGCCTGCTCGAGCGGTTTGGCCAGGAGGCGCCAAGTGTCGAGGTGTTGAGCGCATGGCGTGGGTTGCGTGCGAGCCGTCATACGGCTTGGAAGCGCTTGAACACGCTACTGCTGGATCAGGACGCGAACCTGCAGCTATCGCTCACCACGTTGCGCGAAGCTACGTACGCTGCGATGCGGGCCGAGGCCGGCTTGCTGGTAGAGGAAGGTGAACTGGCGGACGAGGTGCGCCAGCGGCTGCTGACGCCATCGAGCGAACACCCGGCCATCTGGCTGGCGGTGCAAGCGGGGGAAGACGCCGTGCCTGGCGCGTGGGTGCTCGCCGAGGCGTCAGGCTGGTCATCAGGTCGGCTCGACGTACCGTTGCTCTTGTGGGTGCACGGCGAGGGTGGTGGCATGGCTTGCCTCGACGATCGCCATGCCTTGCTGGAGCGGCTGGCCTCCACCCTGCGCGAGGGAGGGTTGCCGATCGCTGCTGCATTGCCAGACGACGAGACGACGCTGCGCCTGGTACCTGTACAGGGCGGGTTGGATAGCCTGCTCCAGGCCATGCTTGAACACTGGCAAGGCAGCCTGGCGGACGTCCCCTCCCAGGACGAAGCGCAAGAGCGACGCCTGGCGCTGGCACGCGCGGCCCTGGGGATCGCCGCGGATACCTGTCGCCAGGCTGCGCTGGACCAGGCCGAGCGGCAATGGCAGGTCGATGCCTTGCTGCAGAGCATTCCCTCCTGGGTGCTGCCGCGCAGCGATACGGAGCGCCAGGCCTATGCCGAGCAACTGCGCGAGTACCACGAGGCGTCCCTGGCACTTGAAGCCCGCTTGCAAGCCGAGGCACCGACATTCTCGTCGTGGGCCGGTAACCGCCTCAAGGCGCGTATCGAACAGGACCTTGGTATCGAGGTGGACATCGACGAGATCCTGCTCTGGCGCCCCGACCCTTCGTTGGACCAGAACCTTCCCTATATTCCCAGCACGGTGTCGCAGATCGCCTGTGAAGGCATCGACCCTGACAGTGATACGGAGTACCAGAGGCTGGACCGGGCGCGCTGGCCGGTCGAGGGTATCGAGCCGCATTACCTTGCCCGTGTGCTGCGCGAGCTCGACCCGCTCAAGCATTACGAGGCCAAGCTGTTGAAAGCCTTCGACCCGGAGCAGGTGCAGCCCCCTGAGCGCCTGCGTCTTCCTTACCAGCTCGAGTTGCAACTGCTGGCTACCAGTGAGAGGTGGCGGGGCGGGTTGAGCGAAGAAGGTGCACGAATGCTCCAGCAAGCGGCCGCAGCGCACTCCTGGCAAGCGCTGCAAGCCGTTGGCATACGCCTGCGCTGGGTCGTGGTGCAGTCGGACGACGAACTGGGACAAGCTCTCTCAGGGAGCGCAGCCCTGGTCAACGAAGCGGGCCGTGCAGTGCTCTACCTGCCGGGGGCGACGCCTTCGGTGCTGCTGATCGAGCGCGACAGCCTCGAGTCGGCCTTGGAGTTCCTGGCATCGCAGATCAACAGCCGGCCAGAGGTGGTCGACTATGTGGCGCAACGCTGTGGCAACGACCCAGTACGTATGGCCGCGTACCTGCGCCAGGCCGGCATTCGCGGCTACTCCGGCTACCTGAAGACCGCGCCGTGCCTTGAGCAGACACTGGTTGGCCTGCAGCTTGCGGAGCGCCGCGACCGGCTGCTGGACCAGGCTCGGCAGCAAGGGCGCAGCCAGGCCAGTATCCGCAAGGACAACGCCTACGACGCGCACCTGCGCCACACCGGCTACCTGCGCGCGGCACTCGGAGTGGTCCCGGGGTTGGGCGCTTGGTACAGCATCACCGACATCCACGAAGGTGCCCAGCAGCTGGCCGAATCCTGGCGAAGCGGCAGCAGTGTCCAGATGATCCACGGCACCTTGAGCATCGTCATGGGCATAATCGATATCTGCAGTACCGCCCTGCCAGTGGGAGGTTCGGTCCTGGCCTTGCGCCGCCTGGTGCGCCAGGTCTCTCGCCAGCGGGTGGCGCGCCTGCCGTTGCGAGGGTATGCCAGCGGGCAGTTGCTGGATGGCGCCGAACCCTTGCAGGGTCTGGACGCCAACACGTGGCGCAAGCAGGGCAGGCAGTACATCTGGCAGGACGGGCTGGCCTACGAGGTGTACCGGCGTAGCGATGAAGCCACCTTGCGCCTGCGTGCCACCGCTACGCGACGCTACGAAGCGCCTGTGCGCCAGGACGGCGGGCGCTGGGTCATGCATGGTGATGTCGGCTTGCGCGGTGGCGGTGGCAAATTGACCGACGCCGAACGGCTGTTCGCCGAATGGGGGCCGCGCAGCCATCACCCGGCCCTGACCGGCCTGGGCCGTACCCAGGCCGTGGCACGGGGGCGGCAAGAACTGGCGCGGTATCGTTTCCCCAGCCCGCACCAGCAAGTGGAATTCACCTACGCCTACCTGCAGGATGGCGTGGCACCGGGCTGGGCGCGGCAGTACCTGCGCAGGGGCACTGCGTTGGGGGTGGATGCGCCAGCCGATGCCTGGCAAACGGTGCGCTGGACTATCCGCCAGGGCGACCGTGTCGTCGACCTGCACGGTGGACGGGTGAATGTCTACTTTGCCGGCTCGCAGGCCACCACGGCCCAGCCCGGCTTGCGTTTACGTGGGCAGTATTACCCGACCCTGGCGGGCGACGCGTTCGGCAACATCGCGTACGTGCGCCCCCGCGCGCGCATGCCTGGCAACCTCGCGGAGCTCGATGCATTGATCGAGCAGGGCGCAGGCCCGGTGCGCGTTGCCTTGGGAGCCACGGTGATCGATGCACCCACCATAGTGGGTGGGTTCACCGAGACATTCCGTCAGCGCCTGGCAGCGCGCTTCCCTTCGCTGAGCGAGCAAAGCCGACAGGCGCTGGGCGAGACGCTGTACCGAAACGCCGATCGCAGCACGGCGCAGTTGAGCCATGCGCGCATGGTACGCCTGGAACAGCGCGTCGCCGATGTCAACCTCGAGCCCTTGCAGGAGCTGGCAGAGGTACCGGTACTGGGCTATACGCGGCACTTGACCCTGGCTTCCCGGGACGGGCTTTTTCAGCAGTTGCATTGGGAACTGTTGCCGGGTGAACACCAGGCATTGCGCAACGCCCTTGGCCAGGTGGAGCCAGCCGCGCTGAACGGCGTGCTGAGTGATGTACTTACGGCGCGCGGCTACCAATTGATCAACCACGTGGGCAACGCCGAGCGTCACTTGCTGCTGTTGCGCCGGGCAGGCTTGCCGGAAATATACGTGCTGCTGCACGGCCGCACGCTGGGGCCGATCTCGCTGCGAGGCGGCAGTGGCCTGGTGGTCTTGAGCGACGCATGGATGGATGTGCTGCTGGCATCGGTTCACGACCCTCGGGTGGCAAGCCTGCTACGTAGCGCAAGGCAGGATGGCTTGTTGCGACCCATGCTAGGCGGCGTGCACCTGGACGGGCCCAACCGCAGCGTGCTGGTGTGGGAGCGGGTGAGGCCGGTCGCGGCCAGCTCGGCGCAGCTGCCGCGGCTGAGGAACTGGCGTGATGATTTGCGCCCATTCACCCCCGCCGACCGCGAACTGGTGCCCGGTAGTGGCCTGTACGGTGCCGAAGGGCAGGCCAGTGTCTTGGGGGTGGAGGTCAATGGGCGATTGCTTCCAGTGTTCCCTGTGGAGACTGACAGCCACATCCTCTTGAGCCGCTCGTCTGACCTGGCGACCTCCCTGAGTTTCGACGACCTGGAGCGCTGCCTGCGCGAACGGTTCGGCGAACAGCCCTGGTTGATGACCCGTGGCCCCAGTGGCTGGGCGGTACGCCGACCTTTGTTCAACGCGCCGCTGGACCGGCATGTAGAGCGTGCACGTGCCGGCATGACCCGGCAAAGCTCGCTGAATGCCGCCCGGCATGTATTCGAGCGTGCCCAGGGTAGCGCCCACGAACGGCTGATCTACCTCGAGCACGTCACCAGCTGTTGGGGATATGGCAGTCGGCCCGTGGACGAGTTGGCCGACCCGCTGCTGCTGCTCAGGGAACAGCAGCCTACGGGGTTGGACGCAGGCGCTGTCTGGCGTCTGGCGCTGCCTGCGGATGTACCCAGCGCGATGCCTACGGTGTACTACCTGCGTGCGGTCGACGACTACACTCAAGGCCTGCTGGCAGCGGTCAGCGGCACGCGTATGCGTCAGCACGCGTTGAGCCTGATCGATGACATGCTGGTGCGCTACGGCTTGAGCCAGCGGCACCGCGTCGGGGCCGTGGCGCTGTATCACCAGGCTTCGAGCAACCGCAGCTACCTGGTGGCCATGGCGGTCAGCGAGCAGCCCGGTGTCGAGTTCGCCGTCCAGGAAGGGCGTGCCGTGTTGTCGAACGAGTGGTTGGCGCAGTGGCGCCAGCAGCTTCCGGCAGAGGCCGCGCAGCGCCTGCAACGGGCCGAGGAGGGCGGCAGGCTGGTGCGCATGGTTGCGGTCCTGCGTCTGGAGGAAGGGCCGCATGCCGGCCAGCTCGCCTTGCAGCGGCTGGCCGATTTCTAGCGCTTCAGCGCTGGTGCACGCAACGGCCGGCCGCGTAGGTTTCCCGCACGGTGCGGTCGTCGCCCAGCGTGGTGAGCACGAACAAGGTCTCTTCGATGCTGCTGGACTGCTGCAGGCGGTAGTCCAGCAGCGGCGTGGCCTTGTAGTCGAGCACCACGAAGTCGGCATCGTTGCCTGGGCGCAGGCTGCCGATACGGTCGTCCAGGCGCAGCGCGCGGGCGCCGCCCAGGGTCGCCAGGTACAAGGATTTGTACGGATGCAGCCGCGCACCTTGCAACTGCATCACCTTGTAGGCTTCGTTCAGCGTGTTGAGCAACGAGAAGCTGGTGCCGGCGCCGACGTCGGTGCCCAGGCCCACATTGACCTTGAAGCGCTCGGCCTGGGGCAGGTTGAACAGGCCGCTGCCCAGGAACAGGTTGGAGGTGGGGCAGAAGGCGATGGCGGAGCCGGTATCCGACAGGCGCTGGCATTCTTCGTCGCACAGGTGTACGCCGTGGGCGAACACCGAGCGCTCGCCCAGCAGTTCGAAGTGGTCATAGACATCCAGGTAGCCCTTGCGCTCGGGGAACAGCTCCTTGACCCAGTCGATCTCCTTGAGGTTTTCCGACAGGTGCGTATGCATGTATACGCCCAGATGCTCCTTGAGCAACTGCCCGGCCACTGCCAGTTGCTCCGGGGTGCTGGTAGGGGCGAAGCGTGGTGTCACCGCGTAGTGCAGACGGCCCTTGCCGTGCCAGCGCTCGATCAGCTGCTTGCTCTGCGTGTAGCTGGTTTCGGCGGTGTCGGTCAGGTAGTCGGGGGCGTTGCGGTCCATCATTACCTTGCCGGCGATCAGGCGCAGGTCCAGGCGTTCGGCTTCCTCGAACAGCGCGTTCACCGATTCGGGGTGCACACTGCCGAATACCAGCGCGGTGGTGGTGCCGTTGCGCAGCAGCTCCTGGAGGAAGATCTTTGCCACATGGTCGGCGTGATTCTTGTCGGCGAACTGCTTTTCGCACGGGAAGGTGTAGGTGTTCAGCCAGTCCAGTAGCTGTTCGCCGTAGGAGCCGATCATGCCGGTCTGCGGGAAGTGGATATGGGTGTCGATGAAGCCCGGGGTGATCAGCGCATCCTGGTAGTGAACCACCTCGATGTCGGCGTCGAGGGTCGGCAGCAGTTCGCTGGCATGGCCCAGGGCCTTGATCTGGCCCTCGTCGATCACCAGCAGGCCGTCTTCGTAGTATTCATGGGACGCCTCCAGGCCGACCTCGGCCGGGTCGGCGATGCTGTGCAGGATGGCGGCGCGGTAGGCTTTGCGGGTTGTGCTCATGTGAAGGCTCGTCAGATGGCTTGGCTGCGCCGGGAGGGCGGCAGCAACTGGGCGATGGGGCCGGCGTTGACGGCAGCGTCGTGCTGGCCGAAGCAGGCGTTGTAGGTGGCGATGATTTCCGCAGCGATGGACACGGCGATTTCGATCGGCAGCTTGCCCTTGACCTCGTCCAGGCCCATGGGGCAGCGCATGCGCGCCATCAGCGCGTCGTCGAAGCCACGTTCGCGCAGGCGGTGCTCGAACTTGACCCGCTTGGTCTTCGAGCCGATCAGGCCGAACCAGGTGAAGTCGTTGCGCTTGAGGATCGCGGCGGTGAGTTCCAGGTCCAACGCGTGATTGTGGGTCATGACGATGCAGTAGCTGCCAGCGGGCAGCTCGGCCACTTCGTCGACCGGCTCCTCATTGACCACTTTCGTGACCCCCTCGGGGATCACTTGAGGAAATTCCTGTTCGCGCGAATCGATCCAGCGCACCCGGCAGGGCAGGGCGGCGAGCAAGGGTACCAGAGCGCGGCCGACATGGCCTGCGCCGAACACCGCGATCTGCGCCTGCACGGCGGCCATCGGCTCGAACAGCAGCACCGTGGCGCCGCCGCAGCACTGGCCCAGGCTGGCGCCCAGACTGAAGCGCTCCAGGTGCGGGGTGCCGCGTCGTTCCTCGAGCATCTGCCGGGCGATGTGCAGCGCCTTGTACTCCAGGTGGCCGCCGCCGATGGTGTCGAACAGGCCAGCGGTGCTGACTACCATCTTGGAGCCTGCATTGCGCGGGGTCGAGCCGCGTTCCTCGATGATGGTCACCAGCACGCAGGCTTCGCCACGGGCTTGGTGGTCGGCGAGGGCGTTGATCCATTGGTGCATGATCCAACCTCTCTCAAGAGCGACGCTGTCCTTGTGGGAGCGGGTTTACCCGCGAGCAAGGGCAAAGCCCTTGCCATACACCGCGGTGCTTGCTTCGCGGGTAAACCCGCTCCCACAGTGCCCTGCATCGTCAGTGGGTAACGGTTTCCACTTCCTGTTCCACAGGCTGCGCAGCAGCGACTGCCTTGCGCATCTGCTCGCAGCCCCACAACACTCGCTCCGGGGTGGACGGTGCGTCGATGTTCGGCTGCACGCGGTAATCGGCGATGCTCGCCACTGCGTCCTTGATCGCGCACCAGGCGGCGATGCCGAGCATGAACGGCGGCTCACCCACGGCCTTGGAATGAAACACGGTGTCCTCCGGGTTTTTGCGGTTTTCCACCAGCTTCACCCGCATGTCGACTGGCATGTCGGCCACCGCCGGGATCTTGTAGCTGGCCGGGCCGTTGGTCATCAACTTGCCCTTGGCGTTCCACACCAGCTCTTCGGTGGTCAGCCAGCCCATGCCCTGGATGAAGCCGCCTTCCACCTGGCCGATGTCGATGGCCGGGTTCAGCGAATCGCCCACATCGTGCAGGATGTCGGCGCGCAACATCTTGTACTCGCCGGTCAGGGTGTCGACGACCACCTCCACGCAGGCGGCGCCAAAGGCGAAATAGTAGAACGGCCGACCACGGGCCTGGCTGCGGTCGTAGAAGATCTTCGGCGTGCGGTAGAAACCGGTGCTCGACAGCGACACCTGGGCGAAATACGCCTGTTGCACCAACTGCTCGAAGCTGACGATCTCATCGCGAATACGCACGTGGCCGTTACGGAACTCAACGTCTTCCTCGGTGACCTTGTACTGGCGCGCGGCGAATTCGGTCAGGCGCGCCTTGAGGATCTCGGCGGCATTCTGCGCGGCCTTGCCGTTCAGGTCGGCGCCGCTGGAAGCGGCGGTCGGCGAGGTGTTGGGCACCTTGTCGGTATTGGTGGCGGTGATCTGGATACGGTTGAAGTCGACCTGGAAAATCTCAGCCACCACCTGCGCCACCTTGGTGTTCAGGCCTTGGCCCATCTCGGTGCCGCCGTGGTTGAGGTGGATGCTGCCGTCGGTGTAGATGTGAATCAGGGCACCGGCCTGGTTGAGGAAGGTGGCGGTGAACGAGATGCCGAACTTCACCGGGGTGAGCGCCAGGCCCTTTTTCAGCACCGGGCTGTGGGCGTTGAACTGGCGGATCGACTTGCGCCGCTCGGCGTAGTCGCAGCTGGCCTCAAGCTCGGCGGTCATTTCTTCGAGCATGTTGTGCTCGACGGTCTGGTAGTAGTGGGTGACGTTGCGCTCGGTCTTGCCGTAGTAGTTGGCCTTGCGCACTGCCAGCGGGTCGCGCCCCAGGTGGCGGGCGATGTGGTCCATCACCTGCTCGATGGCGACCATGCCCTGCGGGCCGCCAAAACCTCGGTAGGCGGTGTTGGAGGCGGTGTTGGTCTTGCAGCGGTGGCCATGTACGGTGGCATCGCCCAGGTAGTAGGCGTTGTCGGAGTGGAACATGGCGCGGTCGACAATGGAGCCGGAAAGGTCTGGCGAGTAGCCACAGTTACCCGCCAGGTCGAGCTCGATGCCCTGCAGGCGGCCATCGTCGTCGAAACCGACGTCGTATTCCACATAGAACGGGTGGCGCTTGCCGGTCATGGTCATGTCTTCGACCCGTGGCAGGCGCATCTTGGTGGGCTGGCCGGTCAGGCGCGCAACCACTGCGCACAGGCAGGCCGGGCTGGCCGCCTGGGTTTCCTTGCCGCCAAAGCCGCCGCCCATGCGGCGCATGTCCAGCACGACCTTGTTCATGGGTACGTCCAGCACTTCGGCCACCAGTTTCTGCACCTCGGTGGGGTTCTGCGTGGAGCAGTAGACGATCATGCCGCCGTCCTCGGTAGGCATCACCGAGGAAATCTGCGTCTCCAGGTAGAAGTGCTCCTGGCCGCCGATGTGCAAGGTGCCTTGCAGGCGGTGCGGGGCACTGGCCAGGGCCGCGGCGGAGTCGCCGCGCTGGTGGGTGTGGCTGTCGAGCACGAAGTGCTTTTTTCGCAGCGCCTCGACCACATCCAGCACCGGTTCCAGGTCTTCGTATTCGACGATCGCCGCCATCGCCGCACGCCGTGCGGTGTCCAGGTCGCGGGCGGCGACGGCGAGCACCGGCTGACCGAAGAACTCGACCTTGTCGATGGCCAGCAGCGGGTCGCCGGCGACCACCGGGCCGATGTCCTTCAAGCCCGGGATGTCCTCGTGGGTGATGGCGATGCGCACGCCGTCGAAGGCATAGCACGGCGTGGTGTCGATGCGCAGGATGCGTGCGTGGGCACGGTCCGAGGTGCGTGCATAGACGTGCAGCTGGTTGGGGAATTCCAGGCGGTCGTCGATGTACTGCGCCTCGCCCGAGACATGCTTGTCGGCGCTGTCGTGCTTGACGCTGCGGCCGACCCCGGTGGTCAGGTCCTGGCGGAACAGTTCGGCCATTTCGGCCTGGCTCTTGACGGCGTGATGGTTAGACATAGGCGGTCACCCGGGTTTCGATGTGCGGCGTTTGCAGTTCGATGAAGTACTTGCGCAGCAGATTCTGCGCAGTCAGCAGTCGGTATTCGCGGCTGGCACGGAAGTCGCTCAGTGGTGTGAAATCCTCTGCCAGGGCCTGGCAGGCGCGTTCGATGCTGGCTTGGTTCCACGGCTTGCCCAAGAGCGCGGCTTCACAGGCGCGGGCACGTTTCGGGATGGCCGCCATGCCGCCGAAGGCGACGCGCACGCCGCTGACCAGGCCATTCTCGATGCTCAGGTTGAAGGCGGCGCACACCGCGGAAATGTCGTCATCCAGGCGCTTGGACACCTTGTAGGCACGGAACGCCCAGTCCTTTCGGGCGCGCGGCACGATGATCTTCTCGATGAACTCGCTGTCCTGGCGCGCGGTGATGCGGTAGTCGATGAAGTAGTCCTCCAACGGCAAGGTGCGCTGGCGTTGGCCTTGGCGCAGCACCACCTGCGCATCCAAGGCGATCAGCAAAGGTGGCGAGTCGCCGATTGGCGAAGCGTTGCCGATGTTGCCGCCCAGGGTTCCCTGGTTGCGGATCTGCAACGAGGCGAAGCGGTGCAGCAAATCGCCGAAATCCGGGTATTCCTCGTTGAGCGCGCCGTAGCAGTCGGTGAGCGGGGTGGCGGCGCCGATTTCCAGGTGCGTGGCGGTCTTGTCGATGCGCTTGAGCTCGGCCACGTGGCCGACGTAGATCATGACCGGCAGGGTGCGGTGGAACTGGGTGACTTCAAGCGCCAGGTCGGTGCCGCCGGCCAGCAGGCGTGCTTCCGGGTGCGAGCTGTACAGGTCGGCGAGGTCGGCCACGGTCAGCGGCACCAGGCAGCGCTTGTCGCCGCTGTTGAGTTCGCCGGTCTGCTGCGGGGCGATGGCCTTGAGGCGGGAGATGGTCTGCGGCTGCTGAGCATCGAACTGGTCGCGGCAGGGGCGCGCGCAACTCTGTTCGGCGGCGTCGAGGATCGGCCGGTAGCCAGTGCAGCGACACAGGTTGCCGGCCAAGGCTTCCTGGGCCTGGTGCAGGTCGTGGCCGCTGCTGTTCTTTTGCAGGGCGAACAACGACATCACGAAGCCGGGGGTGCAGAAACCGCATTGCGAGCCATGGCAGTCGGCCATCGCCCGTTGCACGCTGTGCAGTTCACCTTGGTGCTTGAGGCCTTCGACACTGATCAGCTGCTTGCCGTGCAGGGCGGAAACGAAAGTCAGGCAGGCGTTGAGGCTGCGGTAGCGCAGGGTGTCGACGCCCTGGTCGTCCTGGGTCAGCTCGCCGACCACCACGGTGCAGGCGCCGCAGTCACCGCTGGCGCAACCTTCTTTGGTGCCGGGCTTGCCCAGGTGCTCGCGCAGGTATTGCAGCACCGTCATGTTCGGGTCCAGAGCGTGCTCGTTGCGCAGCTCCTGGTTGACGAGAAACTGGATCACGGGGATGTGCCTCGCAAGGGTTTTATTGTTGTTGGAGCGGACTCTAAGCAGGGCTGACCTTGTGGTCAATATTTTTCTGACTTTTAGGTCAGGATTTTTCCCGCAATCCGACGAAACCGCCCAAACCTGTCTTTCTACAAGCATAGATCGCGCCGCCCGCGCTGCTGACTCGCGAGTCGCACAAAGCCCATCGGGGCTATGCGCGGGCGCGCAGCAAGTGCGCTACAATCGCGCCTTTGTGCCACTACCTGGATTCTGAAGGAAAACCATGACGTTCAAGGCGCCGGACAGCCTCTCCGAGCAGATCGCCCACTACCTGGCCGAACGCATTATTCGCGGCGAGCTGGCGCCGGGCGAGCGCATCCAGGAACTGAAGGTCACCCAGGCGCTGAACGTCAGCCGCGGCTCGGTGCGCGAGGCGCTGCTGATCCTCGAGCGCCGCCACCTGGTGGCGATCCTGCCGCGCCGTGGCGCCCACGTCACCGAGCTGGACGAGCACAGCGTGCGCAGTCTGTGCCAACTGATGGGCGAGTTGTACATCCTGTTGGGCAACGCGGTTGCCCAACGTTGGGGCAGCGAGGCCGACCTGCGCCCGTTCCTGGAGATCCAGCAGCGCTTGCAGCAGGCCCACGCGGCCCAGGACATCAAGGCCTTCGTCGCCGAAAGCTTCGCGGTGATGCGCGCCGCCTACCCATTCGTCGACAACCCCTACCTGCAGGAAACCGTCGAGAACCTGCAACCGGCCATGAGCCGCGCCTACTACCTTGCCCTGGACCAGCGCAAGGCCAGCATGGACGACTACCTGGAGCTGTTCGCCCGCCTGCTTGAAGCTGTACTTGCCCGTGACCTGCCGCGCATTCGCGAAGTACTGGTCGCCTACTGCCAGCGCAGCTGCGAGCTGGTGCTGGCTGCCTTGGCGCGGGGCTGACCGATGCGCTTGAAGTGCATCCGCCTGGCCGGCTTCAAGTCGTTCGTCGACCCCACCACGGTCAACTTCCCCAGCAACATGGCGGCGGTGGTCGGGCCCAACGGCTGCGGCAAGTCCAACATCATCGACGCGGTGCGCTGGGTGATGGGCGAAAGTTCGGCGAAGAACCTGCGCGGCGAGTCGATGACCGACGTCATCTTCAACGGCTCGTCCGGGCGCAAGCCGGTCAGCCAGGCAAGCATCGAGCTGGTGTTCGACAACAGCGACAACACCCTGGTGGGCGAGTACGCCGCCTATGCGGAAATTTCCATCCGTCGCAAGGTGACGCGCGATGCGCAGAACACCTACTACCTCAATGGCACCAAGTGCCGGCGCCGCGACATCACCGATATCTTCCTGGGTACCGGCCTCGGGCCGCGCAGCTACTCGATCATCGAGCAGGGCATGATCTCCAAGCTGATCGAGGCCAAGCCGGAGGAGCTGCGCAACTTCATCGAGGAGGCGGCAGGTATCTCCAAGTACAAGGAGCGTCGCCGCGAGACCGAGAACCGCATTCGCCGCACCCACGAGAACCTGGCGCGCCTGACTGACCTGCGCGAAGAGCTCGAACGCCAGCTTGAACGCCTGCACCGCCAGGCCCAGGCGGCCGAGAAATACAAGGAATACAAGGCCCAGGAGCGTCAGCTCAAGGCGCGACTGTCGGCCCTGCGCTGGCGTGCCTTGGACGAGCGTGTGCGCCAGCGCGAGACGATCATCGGCGACCAGGAGGTCGCCTTCGAGGCACTGGTGGCCGAACAGCGCAACGCCGATGCCAGTATCGAGCGCCTGCGGGATGGCCATCATGAGCTGTCCGAACGTTTCAACCAGGTGCAGGGGCGCTTCTACTCGGTAGCCGGCGACATCGCTCGGGTCGAGCAGAGTATCCAGCACGGTCAGCAACGCCTGCGCCAGTTGCAGGACGACCTCAAGGAAGCCGAGCGCACGCGCCTTGAGACCGAGTCGCACCTGGGCCATGACCGCACCTTGCTGGCTACCCTCGGCGAAGAACTGGCGATGCTCGAGCCGGAGCAGGAAATAACCCTGGCCGCCGCCGAGGAAGCTGCCGTCACACTGGAAGAAGCCGAGCTGGGCATGCACGGCTGGCAAGAACAGTGGGACGTATTCAACACCCGCTCCGCCGAGCCAAGGCGCCAGGCCGAAGTGCAGCAGGCACGCCTGCAACAGCTGGAAACCAGCCTGGAGCGCCTGGCCGAGCGCCAGCGCAAGCTCGGCGAGGAGCGCGAGCAACTGGGCGCCGACCCGCAGGATGCGGCGATGCTCGAGTTGTCCGAGCAGGTGGCCAGCAGTGAAATGCTGCTTGAAGAACTCGACCTGCAAGAGCAGCAGGTGGTCGAGCGACTGGAAAGCGTGCGCGAACAGTTGCAGCAGGCCAGCCAGGCCCAGCAACGCCAGCAAGGCGAACTGCAGCGCCTGGGCGGTCGCCTCGCTTCGCTGGAGGCCTTGCAGCAAGCCGCTCTGGAACCGGGTGCCGGAGCCGGCGAATGGTTGCGCGGCCAGGGCTTGGAGCAACGTCCGCGCCTGGCCGAAGGCCTGCGCGTCGAGCCCGGCTGGGAACTGGCGGTGGAAACCGTGTTGGGCGCCGATTTGCAAGCGGTGCTGGTGGATGACTTCGCTGGCCTCGATTTCGCTGCATTGGAGCAAGGCGACCTGCGCCTGCTGCTGGCTGCCGACGAAGGCGCCCGCCAGCCCGGTAGCCTGCTGGACAAAGTAGAAGGGCGTACGGATCTTGCACCGTGGCTGGGCCAGGTACGGCCGGTCGAGAGCTTGGAGCAGGCACTGGCGCAACGCGCTGCACTGGGCGAGGGGCAGAGCCTGGTCAGCCGCGATGGCTACTGGGTGGGCCGGCATTTCCTGCGGGTCAGCCGCGGCGGCGAGGCCCAGGGTGGTGTGCTGGCGCGTGGCCAGGAAATCGAACGCCTAGGCCACGAGCAACTGGAGCAGCAAGCGCTGCTCGAACTGCTCGACCAGCAATTGCAGCAACTGCGCGAGCAACAGCGAGAACAGGAAGAGCAGCGCGAACAGCTGCGCCGCAGCAGCCAGGAAGAAAACCGCCAGTTGGGCGAACTCAAGGCCAGCCTTTCGGCCGGTCGTGCCCGCGCCGAGCAACTGGAACTGCGCCGCCGTCGCCTGGCCGAAGAGCTTGCCGAGCTGCAGGAACAGCGCGAGCTCGAACACGAGCAACTGGGTGAGTCGCGCCTGTTGCTGCAAGAGGCGCTTGACCTGATGGCCCAGGACACCGAGCAGCGCGAGCAGTTGCTGGCCCGCCGCGATACCTTGCGCGAAGGCCTCGACCGCATCCGCCAGGAGGCCCGCCAGCACAAGGACCACGCCCACCAACTGGCAGTGCGCCTGGGCTCGCTGCGCGCCCAGCACGACTCCACCCGCCAGGCGCTTGAGCGCCTGGAGCTGCAAGCCGAGCGCCTGAACGAGCGCCAGGAACAGCTGAGCCTGAACCTGGAGGAGGGCGAGGCCCCGCAAGAGGAACTGCGCCTGAAGCTCGAAGAGCTGCTGGAAAGGCGCATGAGCGTCGACGAAGAAATGCGCCAGGCCCGCCTGCACATGGACGACGCCGATCGCCAGCTGCGTGACGCGGAAAAACGCCGCACCCAGGCCGAGCAGCAATCGCAGTTGCTGCGCGGCCAGTTGGAGCAGTCGCGCCTGGAGTCCCAGGGCCTGGATGTACGCCGCAAGACCTTGCAGGAACAACTGCTGGCCGACGGTTATGACCTGCAAGGCGTGCTCGCCACCCTCGAAGCCGAGGCCAGCGAGGCGGGCACCGAGCAGGAGCTGGAGCAGATGGAGGCGCGTATCCAGCGCCTGGGCGCGATCAACCTGGCGGCCATCGAGGAGTACGAGCAGCAGTCCGAGCGCAAGCGCTACCTCGACGCCCAGGATGCCGACCTGGTCGAGGCGCTGGAGACCCTGGAAAACGTCATCCGCAAGATCGACAAGGAAACCCGCAACCGTTTCAAGGATACCTTCGATCAGATAAATGCGGGTTTACAGGCACTTTTTCCAAAAGTTTTCGGTGGCGGCAGCGCTTATCTGGAACTGACGGGCGAAGATCTACTCGATACAGGGGTAACGATCATGGCGCGCCCGCCAGGCAAGAAGAACAGCACCATCCATCTGCTGTCCGGCGGCGAAAAAGCACTGACTGCCCTGGCACTGGTGTTCGCCATCTTCAAACTCAACCCGGCACCGTTCTGCATGCTCGATGAGGTCGATGCGCCGCTGGACGATGCCAACGTCGGGCGCTACGCCAGGTTGGTCAAGGAAATGAGTGAAAGCGTGCAGTTCATCTACATCACCCACAACAAGATTGCCATGGAAATGGCCGATCAACTGATGGGCGTGACCATGCACGAGCCGGGCTGTTCACGTCTTGTTGCAGTTGATGTGGAAGAAGCGATGGCCATGGTCGACGCGTGATGAGAGAAGATATGGCTAGATCTGTGGGCAAATGCTCCATTGCAAGTGCGACAGACGGTGTAAAGTTGCCCAAGGTCGTGCTAGCTTAATGTCATTGTTTTTTTGCGTGGGTAAAACGCCTGTCAGAACATAGAGTTGGCGCCACGTGTTAAAGGGCTTTGAACCCTTTGTTTTCAAGCATATTTTTATAGAGGCACGGGATTACATGGAAATCGGTCTGCGCGAGTGGCTGATCGTCATCGGCGTCATAGTTATCGCCGGTATTCTCTTCGATGGCTGGCGCCGCATGCGCGGCGGCAAGGGCAAGTTGAAATTCCGTCTGGACCGCAGCTACTCGAACCTGCCGGACGATGAAGGCAGCGCCGAGGTGCTTGGCCCTGCGCGGGTGCTGGAAACCCAGCATAAAGAGCCCGAGCTGGACGAAACCGACCTGCCGTCGCTGAGCGCCTCGCCGCGTGAGCGTGAGCCCCGCGCCGAGCGCGAAGCAAAACCGGCCAAGGCCTCCAAGCGCGGCAAGCGCAACAGCGAGCCGCAGCAGGGCGACCTGAACCTGGCCGCCGACCCGCGCGAGCCGGACCTGTTCGCCGACGCCGATGCATACGACGACAACCGCAGCAGCGGTTTCGCCGCCACCAGCAATGCCGCCAAGGAGCTGCCGCCGGTGGAGGAAGTGCTGGTGATCAGCGTCATCTCCCGTGACGAAAGCGGCTTCAAGGGCCCGGCCCTGTTGCAGAACATTCTCGAAAGCGGCCTGCGTTTCGGCGAAATGGACATCTTCCACCGCCACGAAAGCATGGCCGGCCACGGCGAGGTGCTGTTCTCGATGGCCAACGCTGTCAAGCCAGGGGTGTTCGACCTGGACGACATCGACCACTTCAGCACCCGCGCGGTAAGCTTCTTCCTCGGCCTGCCTGGCCCGCGTCATCCCAAGCAGGCCTTCGATGTGATGGTCGCCGCCGCCCGCAAGCTGGCCCATGAGCTCAATGGCGAGCTCAAGGACGACCAGCGCAGCGTGCTGACCGCCCAGACCATCGAGCACTACCGCCAGCGTATCGTCGAGTTCGAGCGTCGTGCGCTGACTCAGAAACGTTGATCGTCCGGGTGGACGCGTTGTCCGCCGTGATTCAAGCAAAAGAGCAGCCCCGCCAGGCTGCTCTTTTGCTTTGCAAGAGAAGATTCCCATGAACATCGAAAACCGCATCCACGAACTGCGTGCAGAGCTCGAACGGCATAACTACAACTATTACGTACTTGATATGCCGGTGGTGCCCGACGCCGAATACGACCGCCTGTTCAACGAACTCAAGGCATTGGAGGCCGAAAACCCGCACCTGGTTACGCCGGACTCGCCTACCCAGCGTGTCGGCGGCGCGGCTTTGTCCGCGTTCAGCCAGGTGCGTCATGAAGTGCCGATGCTCAGCCTGGGCAATGCCTTCGAAGAGACCGACCTGAAGGAGTTCGACCGTCGCGTGGTCGAAGGCCTCGACCAGGCCGCCGCCGTGGACTACAGCTGCGAGCCCAAGCTCGATGGCCTGGCGGTGAGCCTGCTGTATCGCGATGGACAGTTGGTGCAGGGCGCCACCCGTGGCGATGGCACCACTGGCGAAGACATCAGCAGCAACGTGCGTACCGTGCGCAACATCCCGCTCAAGCTCCAGGGCGAAGGCTGGCCGAGCGTGCTGGAGGTGCGTGGCGAGGTGTACATGAGCAAGGCCGGCTTCGAGCGGCTCAACGCCGCCCAGGCCGAGAGCGGCGGCAAGACGTTCGCCAACCCGCGCAACGCCGCTGCCGGCAGCCTGCGTCAGTTGGATTCGAAGATCACCGCCAGCCGCCCGTTGGAGTTCTGCTGCTATGGCCTGGGCCAGGTGTCCGAGGCGATTGCCAACAGCCATATCGGCATTCTCGAACGGCTCAAGGAGTGGGGCTTGCCGATCAGCCGGGAGCTCAAGCACGCCGCCGGCGTCGAGCAATGCCTGGCCTACTACCGCGACATCGGCGCACGGCGCAACGCTCTGCCCTACGAAATCGACGGGGTGGTGTTCAAGGTCAACAGCCTGGCCGCGCAGCGCGAGCTGGGCTTCCGTGCCCGCGAGCCACGCTGGGCCATCGCCCACAAGTTCCCGGCCATGGAGGAACTCACCGAGGTGCTCGACGTAGAGTTCCAGGTAGGGCGTACCGGCGCGGTTACGCCCGTGGCACGTTTGAAACCCGTCAAGGTGGCCGGGGTGACCGTATCCAACGCTACCCTGCACAACATGGACGAGATCGCCCGGTTGGGTCTGATGATCGGCGATACCGTCATCATCCGTCGTGCGGGCGACGTGATCCCGCAGGTCATGCAGGTGGTGACCGAGCGTCGCCCCGAGGGCGCCCAGCCGGTGGCAGTGCCTAGCGCCTGTCCGGTGTGTGGCTCGCAGGTCGAGCGCACCCAACTGGTCAAGCGCAGCAAGGGCAAGGAGACCACCAGCGAAGGCGCGGTGTACCGCTGCGTCGGTCGCCTGAGCTGCGCCGCCCAGCTCAAGCAGGCGATCATCCACTACGTGTCGCGTCGTGCCATGGATATCGATGGGCTGGGTGAGAAGAGTGTCGAGCAACTGGTTGATGAGGGCCTGATCGGTTCGCCGGCAGACCTGTACAAACTGCAGTTCGACCAGATCGTCGGGCTGGAAGGTTTTGCCGAAGTGTCCAGCAAGAAGCTGCTGGAGGCCATCGAGGCGAGCAAGCGCCCGAGCCTGGCGCGCTTCATCTTCGCCTTGGGCATTCCCGATGTCGGTGAAGAGACCGCCAAGGTGCTGGCCCGCTCCCTGGGCAGCCTTGCGCGGGTCCAGGTGGCGTTGCCCCAGGTGCTCACCTACCTGCCGGACATCGGCCTGGAAGTGGCCCACGAGATCCATAACTTCTTCGAAGATGCGCACAACCGCGAAGTCATCCAGCAGCTGCTCGCCAGCGGCATGCAGTTGCAGGACGAAGGCGAGCTGGCCGCCGAGTTCGCCGCCAGCACCACCCTGGCCGAGCTGATCGCCAAGCTCGACATCGCCTCGGTCGGCCCCACTGGCGCGCAGAAGCTGGTGGACAAGCTGGACAGTCTGGACAAGATCTTCGCCGCCGACGGCATCGACCTGCGCCAGGCGCTGAGCGCTAAGCCGGCCGAAGCGGTGCGCGAGTTCTTCCGCGACCCGGCCAACCAGCAGCTGGCGCGTGCTATCGAAGCCCAGTTGCTGGACTTCGGCATGCACTGGAGCTGCGAGAAGAAAACTGCGGAAGGCTTGCCGCTGGCGGGCCAGACCTGGGTGCTCACCGGCACCCTGGAGCGCATGAGCCGCGATATCGCCAAGGACAAGCTGGAGACCCTGGGCGCCAAGGTGGCCGGTTCCGTGTCGGGCAAGACCCACTGCGTGGTGGCAGGGCCTGGCGCGGGTTCGAAGCTGGCCAAGGCCAGTGAGCTGGGGGTGAAGGTGATGGATGAAGAGGCGTTCGTTTCCTTCCTGGCGGGGCAGGGCATCAGCGTCTAAGCATTGGGTGCTGCACTTGTAGCGGCCCCTTCGCGGGCAAGCCCGCTCGTACAGCCGCCGCGCCGCTCTCAGCTATTGCGCTACCCCTGCAGGAGCGGGCTTGCCCGCGAAGAGGCCGGTACAGCCGCAACAAGACCCATCGCACTGAAGCTAGACAAGTCCTTGAGAAATGATGGTTTTTTCTCACCCAAAGGTTGTAACTTCGCCCCGTCGCTGTACAATGGCGCGGCTCGTCACCTGACGAGCTGCGTTATGGTGGCCCCATCGGTCCCCCCGCATTGATTACCCGTCAACCTGGTCAGGCCCGGAAGGGAGCAGCCATAGCGGGAACATCGAGTGCCGGGGTGTGGCTGGTGGGGCCGCCTCCATTTCTGGCGTCCGCCAAACCTTTTTCTCCCCTCCGTCTGGTCATTGACCTGCGCATTTATCAGCGCAGCGGCTTATCATGCAGCCTATCCGCCCACCCCTTCAGGCCAGGAGACCGCCACCGTGGAACCGGTTGACGAGCAAACCCGACAACGTATCCGCGAATGGCAGCTGCGCCGCTTGGAAATCAAGGACCAGATGGCCTCCCAGCCCGAACGCGTGCTGGAGCTGTCGCGGGTGCTCGACGAGATGGAAGAGGAGCACGAACGCATTCTCGAAGAAGCCACCTCGGCCCCCGTCGAAGCAGAAGCTCCGGCCGACGGCCTGGATTTCCGCCTGAGTCTCTCGGCCCGCAACGCCCAGGACCTGCGCAAGCTGCTGGAAATGGCCCTGCACGAACTCGATGGCGCATTGGCCACCGACGCCCAGGCGCAAGGGCAGGGCAAGCGCGTCTACCCAGGCGGTATGTCCGGCAGCCTGGGCGCCTACGCCTTTGAGCTCGAATCCAACGACCCGCAGCCTTGATGCGCCATCATGCAGCCTGAACACTACGACTTCACCAGCCCCGTCTACCTCCCGGTTACCGCCGAAACCTGCCAGGCACTGCTCGACGACGCGACCCTGCTCGATACCCTGGACAACGCGCAACTGGCTGCCGTGCTGGTAATCCAGAACCTCGCCCATGCCCGCGAACAGGTGCTCGACCCCGGCGCGGCCGAAAAGGTGCTGGCCAAGTTGCTGGCCTGGGCGGCGACCGGCAGCCTAAGCGACGAGGCGCAGCGCCTGTTCGACGCCCGCAAGCTGTACTTCGGCCTCGAGGTCATCAAGGGCTCGCGCCTGCAACTGCTCAGCGCCGAGGCGCTGGCCAAGGGCGATTACCTGCTGGCCGATGGCACCTGGGACATGCAATACCGGGTGCGCCGCCACCACGCCGACAACCCCTTCACCCAGCAGACACAAACCCGCTTCGACAAGGAGCGCTGGCTGACCCGCGAGCAGGACAAGCTGCTGCGCGTGCTGCGCGCCAACCCTGACGAAGACCTGCACGTGCAGGGCTACGCGGGCATCGGCAAGAGCTACCTGCTGGGCGCGTTGATGGACAGCCTGCCCAAGGGCCGCGTACTGCCCCTGGCGCGTACGCCAGCCAAGCTCGAAACCCTGCGCAAGCGCATGGGCGGTGGCGCGGGAAAGGTGGGCAAGACCTTCGGCGCTTTGGCCCAGGAACTGCTCGCCGGGCCAGGTCGTCAGCCACATAAGCCCTCACCGCGTTTGCCTGGCAAGCGTGCGGTGGCCGAGGAATTGGGCATCCTGGGGTTCCGCCAATATGGCGCCGAGAAGACCCTGGATATCTGTCTGGAACTGTTGGCCAGCTATTGCGAGTCGCGCGACTACAGCCTGTCGGACCGCCACCTGCCGCATTTCGAACAACCTCTGGCGCGGCTCGACGCCCAGGTGCTGCTCGAATACGCCAGCCGCCTGTGGACCTGGCTGCAGGCCAACCCCGGCTGGCACCGGCACACCGGTTTCCCGGCGCTACTGCTGCTCAAGCGTGCTGCCCTGGCTGGTTGCAGCGTGCCGGCGCATATCAGCCACGTCATCGTCGACGAAAGCCAGGACATGCCGGGGCCGCTGCTGCAGATCATCGAGCGTGGCCGCCAGGTGCTGGTGACCCTCGGCGACGAGTACCAGCGCGCCAAAGGACCGGTACTGCGCCGCCAGCGCAGCGTGCGCCAACGCGACATCGCCTTGTCGGTGCGCTGCGGACCGCAGGTGGAGCGCCTGATCAACCCGCTGATCGGCGTGCACTCGCAGCACTCCAAGCTGGCCTTCGAAGGCGTTGGCAGCGTAGATGTCGGCATCGAGTTCTATCCCCAGGATTTCCTCCCTCCGCCCGGCTGCGTGGTGCTCGCCGCGTCGCCCTGGGATGCGATGAAGTGGGCCTTGCAACTGGCTGGCAGCGGCTGTGGCTTCGGCTTTGCCGACAACGCCGACATGCAGTGCTTCATGGCCACTGTGGTGCAGTTGTACCGCGCCGATTTCTATGGAGTGGGCGAGGCCGGGCAGGAGGCGCACCCGTACTTCGCCCATACCGTCGACTGGCGGCAGGTCCGGGAGGCCAACCGCTTCGACGAAGCGTTCCTGTGGGTTGAGGCGAAGTTGCAGGATGGCTTCAAGGTCGCTGACCTCAACAGCATCACCGCGCGCCTATCCAGCCAGTCCGGCAGCTTGTTGCTGATGCGCGCCGAAGAAGCGGGCGGGATGGAGTTCGACCAGGTGCTGCTTACCCCCGAGCTGATGAGCCTGGGCAAGTTCAAGGACGCCTACGAATTCGACAGCCGGGTGTGTGCGGTGTACATCGCCCTGTCACGGGCGCGACAGCGGTTGTACCTGCCGTATGACGTGGAGGAGTGGGTGGCGTTTCACAAGGGCCAGAAATTCCGCGAGTCTCACGGCTACTGATTGGACGTGCCGCTGGGCTCGGCGTAGCGCTCGATGATGCGATCCACTTCGCCAGACTGCTTCATCCTCAATAGCGCGCGCAGCACCCCCTGGGCCGGAATCGCCGGGTCGTTGCGCACCATGCAGCCCAGGTCCTGCTCTTCCAGCACCTGCAACGGGCGTAGGCGCTTGGCCTGCGGCAGTTGGCGGTTGAACCATTGCAGAGACAGCTGGTTGCTGACTGCCAGCCTATAGCGACCGGCCTGCAGCTTCTGCAACGCCAGTTCCTGGCTGCGGCTGTCTTCGCGGCGCAATTGCCCGCTGGACAGCAGTGGCGCCAGGGTGGGGTAGGTGTAGCCCAACACCGTGCCGACCGCTTGTGGCGTGGCCTCGCGTACGCCGAAGGCGCTTTCTCCAGGGCGCCCCACCAGCAGGTCGCGCTGGCGGATTAGCGGCACGCTCCAGATAAAGTCTCCTGGCCGATTGTTGAGCCAGCTGGTGGACACGTAGCAGCGCACATCGATGGTGCCATCTACCATCGCCTGCTCCAGGCGCAGGCGGGCCATGACGTGGTACTGCGGTGTGACGCCGGCCTCGCGGGCCAGGGCTTCGAGCAGGTCGAAGACGATGCCCTCGACCGGCACTCCGGCTTCGGTACGCATCAACGGCATGCTCCAGCTCTCGGCCACGGAAAAGCGCAGCACAGGCTGCTGCGCCAGGCTGTGGCTGGTCCATAACAACAGGATTGCGAGCAGTCGGCGCACCACGGCCCTCCTAGAAAGCTTCCAACGCACCCGACGTTCAGCTTAGCCAAGCGGTGCAGGGTGCAATTTCCCCCCCGCTCCGCTAGCATTAGCGATCTTCCGCTCGATCAGGCTGCGATGGTTTTTTGATGAGTTATCAGGTTCTTGCACGAAAATGGCGCCCGCGCTCGTTCCGCGAGATGGTCGGCCAGACCCATGTGCTCAAGGCTTTGATCAACGCCCTGGACAACCAGCGCTTGCATCATGCGTACCTGTTTACCGGCACCCGCGGGGTCGGCAAGACTACCATCGCGCGAATCATAGCCAAATGCCTTAACTGTGAAACAGGTATCACCTCCACGCCTTGCGGCACCTGCTCGGTGTGCCGGGAGATCGACGAGGGGCGTTTCGTCGACCTGATCGAGATCGACGCCGCCAGCCGCACCAAGGTCGAGGACACCCGCGAACTGCTCGACAACGTGCAGTACGCTCCCAGCCGCGGGCGCTTCAAGGTCTACCTGATCGACGAAGTGCACATGCTCTCCACCCACTCGTTCAACGCCTTGCTCAAGACGCTGGAAGAGCCGCCGCCCTACGTCAAGTTCATCCTCGCCACCACCGACCCGCAGAAACTGCCGGCCACCATCCTGTCGCGCTGCTTGCAGTTCTCGCTGAAGAACATGAGCCCGGAGCGGGTGGTCGAGCACCTGAGCCACGTGCTCGGCGCCGAGAACGTGCCGTTCGAGGAAGACGCCCTGTGGCTGCTGGGCCGCGCCGCCGATGGCTCGATGCGCGATGCCATGAGCCTGACCGACCAGGCCATTGCCTTCGGCGAGGGCAAGGTGCTGGCCGCCGATGTACGTGCAATGCTCGGCACGCTCGATCACGGCCAGGTGTATGGCGTGCTGCAGGCGCTGCTCGAGGGTGACGCGCGGGCGCTGCTGGCGGCCGTGCGCGACCTGGCCGAGCAGGGGCCGGACTGGAACGGCGTGCTGTCCGAGATGCTCAACGTGCTGCACCGCGTGGCCATCGCCCAGGCCTTGCCGGAAGCGGTGGACAACGGCCAGGGTGACCGCGAGCGAGTGCTGGCCCTGGCCTCGGCGCTGCCCGCCGAGGATGTGCAGTTCTACTACCAGATGGGCCTGATTGGCCGACGCGACCTGCCACTGGCGCCAGACCCGCGTGGCGGTTTCGAGATGGTCCTGTTGCGCATGCTGGCGTTCCGCCCGGCCGACAGCGACGATGCACCGAAACCGGTACTAAAGCCGGTGGGGATCAGCCAGGCCACAGCTGATCCTGCCAGGCCGGTGGCAGCGGCGACGCCTGTGGCGCCAACCGTTGCGGCCACGCCTGTCGAGCCTGTAGCCGAGGTGGTGGCCGAAGTGCCTGCGCCGCAACCTGAACCTGAGCCCGACCCTGTCGTCGTTGCCCCCGAGCCTGAGCCGCTGCCGGTGGTGGAAGAGGTCACCGACCTGCCTTGGGAAGAGCCCGCCGCGCCAGTCGTCGCAGTGCCTGTGGTGGAAGCCGCTGCGCCCGCGCCGACGCCAGAGGCCCGCGACGACATGCCGGACTACGACGAGCCACCGTTCGACCCGTCCGCCTATGGCTCCGTCGGCATGGAGCGCGACGACGATGCGCCAGACGAGGACTACTACGCCCCGGAAGCCGACCCTGCAGGGTTCAGCTACCTCGACGAGTTGGCCGAGCACGTGCACGAGGCCGAGCCTGCGCCTGCCCACGACCCCTTGCCTGCCGCCAAGCCCGCGACCGGGCTGGCATTGCAATGGCTGGAATTATTCCCACAGTTGCCTGTCTCCGGTATGACAGGCAACATCGCCGCAAACTGTACGCTGATTTCCGCCGACGGCGACGACTGGCTGCTGCACCTGGATCCAGGGCAAGGCGCGCTGTTCAACGCCACCCAGCAGCGCCGCCTGAACGATGCGCTTAACCAGCACCTGGGGCGGACCCTGCGGTTGACCATCGAACTGATTCGCCCCGAGCAGGAAACGCCGGCCCAGGGCGCTGCGCGCAAGCGTGCCGAGCGCCAGCGCGAGGCCGAGGTGTCGATCGAGCAGGACCCGTTGATCCAGCAGATGGTTCGCCAGTTCGGCGCAACCGTGCGACACGATAGTATTGAACCGGTAGAGACCGCCCTGGCCGCGCCGGGGCAGTGAACGGATAACCATGCGCCCGGCCCTGCGCCGGCCGCAGCACATGAGCCAAATCGAGGTATACACCCATGATGAAAGGTGGCATGGCCGGCCTGATGAAGCAGGCCCAGCAGATGCAGGAAAAAATGGCCAAGATGCAGGAAGAGCTGGCCAATGCGGAAGTCACCGGCCAGTCCGGTGGCGGCCTGGTCAGCGTGGTGATGACCGGTCGTCATGACGTCAAGCGCGTCAGCATCGACCAGAGCCTGATGTCGACCGACGCGGACGACAAGGAAGTGCTCGAGGACCTGATCGCCGCAGCGTTGAACGACGCGGTGCGCAAGGTCGAGCAGAGCAGCCAGGAGAAAATGGGCGGCATGACCGCTGGCATGCAGCTGCCACCGGGCTTCAAGATGCCGTTCTGATCGGCCACTCGCTGTACATTGGGGAGCAACGACCCTGCGGTCGTTGCTCCCTTGTTCGTTCTGTTTCCTGAAATGACAGGCCTGCATACATGAGTTTCAGCCCCCTGATCCGCCAACTGATCGACGCCCTGCGCACTTTGCCGGGCGTCGGCCAGAAAACCGCCCAGCGCATGGCCCTGCAACTGCTCGAGCGCGACCGCAGCGGCGGCCTGCGCCTGGCCCAGGCCCTGAGCCAGGCCATGGAAGGGGTTGGCCACTGCCGCCAGTGCCGCACCCTGACCGAGCAGGAGCTGTGCCCGCAATGCGCCGACCCGCGCCGCGACGACACTCAACTATGCGTGGTCGAAGGGCCGATGGATGTGTATGCGGTGGAGCAGACCGGCTACCGGGGCCGTTACTTCGTGCTCAAGGGGCACCTGTCGCCGCTGGATGGGCTGGGCCCGGAGGCGATCGGCATTCCGCAACTGATGGCGCGGATCGAGGAGCAGGGCAGCTTCACCGAGGTGATCCTGGCCACCAACCCGACGGTGGAAGGCGAGGCGACGGCGCACTACATCGCGCAGTTGCTGGCGGAGAAAGGCTTGACGGCATCACGCATTGCCCATGGCGTGCCGCTGGGGGGGGAGTTGGAACTGGTGGATGGCGGTACCTTGGCTCACGCTTTTGCCGGGCGTCGGCCGATTTCCCTATAGCCTTATTTAAACGTTACCGCTCGATTCCACGTGCGGTGGTAAACAGGACAAGAGCGGAAACAATCGCCAGCGCTACCCAGCCATAGGTGAAGGTGCCGAGGCTATCTTGCGATAGACCAATAATCGGAGGTACCAACACTGCCGAAACCTGGTTGGCTGTCATTGCTATTCCCAGTGCAAACCCTGGCGATCAGGGGGAGCGGTCTGCGCAATGTAAGCCACCCAAGGTCCATACCACCCATAAGCAAAGAACCGAGAGGTAGCGCGGCTTGTCGAATGCCCATCGCAAAGCCTAGCTGGCCGTTTTCGAACCATTTGGAGACCGACTTGCTTCCCCCCGGTTGGGCGGTACTGTAGCCAAAGCCTAGTAGGGTAAGTGCAATAAACAACTCGGTGTAGGAGTTGGCGAGTGCAGCGGCGCACAATGAGGCCCCGACGATACAAGCTCCCATACCTACAACAAAGCGTTCAACTCAATACTCGCTCAGGGAAAACTCGGTCAGGCAGAAGGTCGGCACGCCCGCTGCCTGCAGACGACGCGAGCCTTCCAGCTCCGGCAGGTCGATGATTGCCGCCGCTTCGAACACCTGGGCACCGGTGCGCCGCACCAGGTTGGCGGCTGCCAGCAGGGTGCCGCCGGTGGCGATCAGGTCGTCGAAGATCAGCACCGAGTCGCCGTCGCAGAGGCTGTCGGCGTGCACTTCCAGGAACGCCTCGCCATATTCGGTCTGGTAGCCTTCCGACAGCACGTCGGCCGGCAGCTTGCCCTGCTTGCGGAACAGGATCAGTGGCTTGTTCAACTGGTGGGCAATGATCGAGCCGATCAGGAAGCCGCGTGCGTCCATCGCGCCGATGTGGCTGAAATCGGCCTCGACATAACGCTCGATGAACTGGTCGGCCACGTAGCGCAAACCGCGCGGCGACTGGAACAACGGGGTGATGTCACGAAAGATCACGCCTGGCTTGGGGAAATCCACTACCGGGCGGATCAGGGCTTTGAGGTCGAAGGTGTCACTGTGCATGAGGCGGGTATCCTGGAAAACCAAGCCCCCAGTATACCCGCTCGTCGCGCGCTCTTCAGGCTTCCATCGCGCCGCCCGCCAGGGCGCACAGCTGGATAGGGTCGAGAATGTGCACTTCCTTGCCCTCGGCCTTGAGCAGGCCGTTCTGCTGGAAGCGGGTGAACACCCGTGACACGGTTTCGACCGCCAGGCCCAGGTAGTTGCCGATTTCATTGCGCGACATGCTCAGGCGGAACTGGTTGGCCGAGTAGCCACGGGCGCGGAAACGCGCAGAGAGGTTTACCAGGAAGGTGGCGATGCGTTCGTCGGCGGTCTTCTTCGACAGCAGCAGCATCATCTGCTGGTCGTCGCGGATCTCGCGGCTCATCACCCGCATCAGCTGGCGACGCAACTGAGGCAACTGTACCGACAGCTCGTCCAGGCGCTCGAAGGGAATTTCGCACACCGAGGTGGTTTCCTGGGCCTGGGCCGACACCGGGTAGGCCTCGGTGTCCATGCCCGACAACCCGACCAGCTCGCTGGGCAGGTGGAAACCGGTGATCTGTTCTTCGCCGGCATCGCTCAGGCTGAAGGTTTTCAGGGCCCCGGAGCGCACCGCGTAGACCGAGCCGAAATTGTCACCCTGGCGGAACAGGAACTCGCCCTTCTTCAGCGGGCGGCCGCGCTTGACGATCTCATCCAGTGCATCCATGTCTTCCAGGTTCAGGGACAAGGGCAGGCACAGGGGAGCCAGGCTGCAATCCTTGCAGTGGGCCTGGTTGTGGGGGCGCAGTTTGACTGGCTCGGACATTTTTTCAATCCTTGTGGGAAACACACATAAGACGTAAGGGTAACCCACGACATGGGGGGTAGGCCAGTTCGTGCATACCGAAACGGCCGTTACAACTGTCCATAGTGTGCCCGGCAAAAGGGCTGTCCCTGTGTTGCACTGGCTCCCCGGGTCAGATCACCCGGGAGAAACGCTGGCGCTCGTGCAGGTCGAGGTAGGCGTCGAACACCATGCACACCGAACGCACCAGCAGGCGTCCGGCCGGCAGTACCTCGATGCGCCGCTCGTCCAGGCGCAGCAGGCCGTCACGTTGCATGGCCTGCAGTTGCGGCCATTGCGCCTTGAAGTAGGCGCGAAAATCGAGGTTGAAGGCTTGCTCGACAGCCTCGATGTCCAGTTCGAAATGGCAGATCAGCTGCTGGATCACGGCCCGTCGCACATGGTCGTCGGCGGTGCACAGCAAGCCGCGCTGGGTGGCCAGTTGCGCGCTGGCCAGCAGCTCCTGGTAGCTGTTCAGGTCGCTGCTGTTCTGGCAGTAGAGATCGCCCACCTGGCTGATCGCCGAGACGCCCAGGCCAATCAGGTCGCAATGCCCGTGGGTGGTGTAGCCCTGGAAGTTGCGCTGCAGGGTACCTTCCTCCTGGGCGATGGCCAGTTCGTCGTCGGGCAGGGCGAAGTGGTCCATGCCGATGTAGCGGTAGCCGGCAGCTGTCAGTTGCTCGATGGTGTTGTGCAGCATTTCCAGCTTGGTGGCGGGGGCGGGTAGCTCGTTGGCATCGATGCGCCGCTGGGGCATGAAACGCTCGGGCAGGTGCGCGTAGTTGAACACCGACAGGCGGTCGGGTTGCAGGCGGATGACCTCTTCGACGGTGCGTGCGAAACCTTCCGGGGTCTGGCGTGGCAGGCCGTAGATCAGGTCCAGGTTGACCGAGCGAAACTGCAGGGTACGCGCGGCCTCCACCAGGGCGCGGGTCTGCTCCAGGCTTTGCAGGCGGTTGACCGCCCGTTGCACGGCAGGGTCGAGGTCCTGCACGCCAAGGCTGACGCGGTTGAAGCCCAGCTCGCGCAGCAGGCCCATGGTCGACCAGTCGGCCTCGCGCGGGTCCAGCTCGATGCCGTAGTCGCCGGAGTCGTCGTCGAGCAGGGTGAAGTGCTGGCGCAGGCAGGCCATCAGCGCGCGCAGTTCCACGTGGCTAAGAAAGGTCGGGGTGCCGCCACCGAAGTGCAGTTGCTCGACGCGCTGCTTGGCGTCGAGGTGGCAGGCGATCAGCTGGATCTCCTGCTCCAGGCGTTGCAGGTAGGGCTGGGCACGGCCGCGGTCCTTGGTGATGACTTTGTTGCAGGCGCAGTAATAGCAGATGTTGGCGCAGAACGGCACGTGCAGGTACAGCGACAGCGGCCGGGTGGCGCGGCGGCTTTCGCGCAGGGCGTGGAGCAGGTCGAACGAGCCCACGTCGCTGTGCAGTTGCACGGCGGTCGGGTAGGAGGTGTAGCGCGGGCCGGCCAGATCGTAGCGACGGATCAGGTCGGTGTCCCAACATAGGTCGTCGAGCATGGTGGTCCCCGGAAAAGGCGTCAGTGTCCGGAGTCTAGGGGCGTGCGGGCAGGGGTGTGTTGACCTGCATCAGGCTTGCGGCGTGTGGCTCAATGGCCCATCAGCCAGTGCTGGTGCGGGCCAGGTAGCGTCCACAAACCGAACAGCATCACCAGCAAGCCCCCTGCCACGCGCACGCTGCGCCGACGCAGCACGGCATTGACCCGCTCTGCCGCCAGCCCAGTGGCCAGCAGTACCGGCCAGGTGCCCACGCCGAAGGCCAGCATCAGCGCCGCACTGTGGGCGGCATTGCCCTGGCTCGCGGCCCAAAGCAGGGTGCTGTACACCAGCCCGCACGGCAGCCAGCCCCACAGCGCGCCGAGCAACAAGGCGCGAGGCAGGCTGGAGACCGGCAACAGCCTTGCAGCGACCGGCTGGACATGCCGCCACAGCCCGCGCCCCAAGGCCTCGATGCGGGTCAGGCCGCTCCACCAGCCGGCCAGGTACAAGCCCATGGCGACCAGCAGCAGCGCGGCAAGCACCCGCAGTACCTGCGCCGCCGGGCTGCTGGCCACGGCCCAGCCGGCCAGGCCCAGCAGCAGGCCGGCGCTGGCGTAGCTGAGGATACGCCCCAGGTTGTAGGCCAGCAGCAGGCGCAGGCGCCGGGCGCGGTGTTCGGGGGGGATGGCCAGGGTCAGCGCGCCCATCAGGCCGCCGCACATGCCCAGGCAGTGGCCGCCGCCGAGCAGGCCGAGTACCAGTGCCGAACCGAGCAGGGGAAGCAGGTCAGGCACGGCTGGGCGGGTCCTTGGGGTCTTCGGGGGTTGCTGGGTCGTCCTTTACGGCGGCCTGGTGGCGGGGGTCCTGGTCGTCGAACAGGATGCTGTGGGCAGGGCCGTCGAGGTCGTCGTACTGGCCGCTGTCCACGGCCCAGAAGAAGATGTACACCGCCACGCCGACCAGCAGCAGGGCGGCGGGGATCATCACGTAGAGGGCAGGCATGGCGGTGTCCTGTTCAGGCCGTGGCGGGTTGCAGGCGGCTGGTCGGGGGCGTGGCGCCTGGCAGCCGGGTCAGGCGCAGGGCGTTGAGCACCACGATCAGCGAACTGACCGACATGCCGACCGCCGCCCAGACCGGGGTGATCCAGCCGAGGGCGGCGAACGGCAGCATGAGGCCATTGTACAGCGTTGCCCACAGCAGGTTCTCGACGATGTTGCGCCGCGTACGGCGGGCCAGCTCGAATGCTTGCACCAAGGCTTGCAGGCGGTTGGACAGCAGCACGGCGTCGGCGCTGGTCTTGGCAAGGTCGGTGGCCGAGCCCATGGCGATGCTGATGTCGGCCGCAGCCAGCACCGGCACATCGTTGACCCCATCGCCCAGCATCAGCACCTTGCGACCCTCGGCCTGCAAGGCCTTGAGCCGGGCCAGCTTGTCGTCCGGGCGCAGCCCGCCGACGGCCTGGTCCATGCCCAGTTGCTTGGCCACTTCGCCGACCATCGGCGAGCTGTCGCCCGACAGTAGCAGGGTCTGCCAGCCACGGGCCTTGCACGTCGCCACGAGGTCGGCGGCATCCTCGCGCAGGCGGTCGTCCAGGC
Source organism: Pseudomonas sp. LS_2 (assembly GCF_042709235.1). NCBI lineage: Bacteria > Pseudomonadati > Pseudomonadota > Gammaproteobacteria > Pseudomonadales > Pseudomonadaceae > Pseudomonas > Pseudomonas sp. LS_2. The sequence continues at coordinate 42,208 of NZ_JAVAYC010000007.1, forward strand.
TGAACCAGGCCAGCGGGCCCTGGCGGTCGCCGAGCAGCAGCCACTGGCCGCGTGGCTCCGGCACGCTGGGCACTTCGGCGCCGCTGAGGGCGCAGACGAAGGTGGCCTGGCCGATGCGCAGGCGCTGCCCGTCGAGCTCGCCTTCCAGGCCCAGGCCCGGCACGGCTTGTACGTCATCGGCAGGCCGGGTGCTGCGGCCGAAGGCGCGGGCGATGGGGTGTTCCGAGCGGTTCTCCAGGGCAGCGGCCAGGGCCAGGCAGCGGTCGGCGCTGAGGGTGCCCAGCGGGCGAATGTTGCGTAGTGCCAAGCGGCCTTCGGTAAGGGTGCCGGTCTTGTCGAAGATCACTGTGTCGATCTGCTCCAGGCCCTCGAGCACGTGGCCACGGGTGATCAGCAGGCCGAGCTTGTGCAGGGTGCCGGTGGCGGCGGTGAGTGCGGTGGGGGTGGCCAGCGAGAGGGCGCACGGGCAGGTGGCGACCAGCATGGCCAGGACGATCCAGAACGCCCGCTCGGCGTCCAGGTGCCACCACCACAGGCCGATGCCCGCTGCCGCCAGCAAGGTGAACGACAGGAACCACTGCGAGGCGCGGTCGGCGATTTCCGCCAACCGCGGTTTTTCCGACTGCGCCCGCTCCAGCAGGCGCACGATGGCGCTCAGGCGCGAGTCCTGGCCCAGCGCCTCGACCTCCACCACCAGGCTGCTCTCTACATTCAGGGTGCCGCCGGTGACCCGCTCGCCGGCCCGTCGCGCCTGGGGCAGGTATTCGCCGGTGAGCAGCGATTCGTCGACGCTGGAGCGGCCTTCGACAATGCGTCCGTCGGCCGGGATCACCGCACCGGGCAATACTTGCACACGATCCCCGCATTGCAGTTCGCCCAGCAGGATGCGCTCGCTGGCGCCGTTCGCGTCCAGGCGCAGGCACGAGGCCGGCAGCAGGTTGACCAGCTGCGCGGTCGCCGTGGCAGTGCGTTCGCGGGCGCGACGCTCGAGGTAGCGCCCGGTAAGCAGGAACAGGGCGAACATGCCGACGGTGTCGAAGTACAGCTCGCCGCTGCCGGTGATGGCGGTCCAGATGCCGGCGCCATAGGCCAGGCTGATGGCCAGCGACACCGAGAGGTCCATGGTCAGGTGGCGGGTGCGCAGGTCGCGGGCTGCGCCCTTGAAGAACGGCGCGCAGCTGTAGAACACGATGGGGGTGGTGAGGAACAGTGCGACCCAGCGCAGGATGGTGTGCAGCTCGGCGGACAGGTCGATGTTGAATTCCGGCCAGGTGGCCATGGTCGCCATCATCGCCTGGAACCACAACAGGCCCGCCACGCCCAGGCGGCGCAGGGCGCTGCGGTTTTCCCGGGCCAATTGTTCGGCGGCCTGGTCGGGTTGATAAGGGTGGGCGGCATAGCCGACCTGGCGTAGTTCGGCCAGCAGTCGCGACAGCGGCAGTTGCTGGTCATCCCAGCTCAGCAGCAGGCGGTGGTTGGAAAGGTTCAGGCGCGCCTCGGCAACCCCCGGCAGGTTGCGCAGGTGCTTCTCGATCAGCCAGCCGCAGGCGGCGCAGGTGATGCCTTCGACCAGCAGGGTGGCTTCGGCCAGCTCGCCCTGGTGGCGCACGAAGCCTTGCTGCACGTCGTTGCGGTCGAACAGGGCCAGTTCGTCCTGCAACTGGCGCGGCAGGGCCTCGGGGTTAGCGCTGCTCTGGCTGCGGTGCTGGTAGTAGTGGGCCAGTCCGCCGGCGACGATCGACTCGGCCACCGCCTGGCAGCCGGGGCAGCAGAACTGCCGGGGCTCGCCCAGGACCACGGCGCTGAAGCGGCTACCAGCAGGGACGGGCAGGTCGCAGTGGTAGCAGGGGGTGGGGTGGGTCATCGAATCATTGCCTTGCACATGTCGGCGAATCTGCAGCAACCCTGTATGAACGGGCTTGCCCGCGAAGGCGATCAATCAGGCAATGCTGTTGTCCGGTGTGACGCCTTCGCGGGCAGGCCCGTTCCTACAGGGCGCGATGGTGTTTTCTATTCGTGGTGCTCGGCACCCTGCAAGGCCTCGTCACCCAGCTCCAGGGTCACGCCATGGGCAACCTTTTCTTCCTCGAACAGGCGCCATACATGGCCTTCCTGGCTGCCCAGCAGCTCGACGAAACGTCGGCCCTCGACTTTGTCGTCGAGCTGGCCGACGTAGCGGCCGCTGTCGGTGCGGGCCAGCTGCACCTTGCGGTCCCTTTCCGGTTGGGTCGGCGAGATCAGGTTCAGCTCCAGGGTAGCCGGCGCGCTGTCACCGCTAAGGTTCAGCTCGACTTCGCCGGTCAGTTCGTCGAGGTGAACGCTGGCTTTCAGGTTCAGGGTCTGGGCCAGCAGTTCGCGGTCCAGCGCGCGGTTGATACCTTTGCCGGCCTCATAGTAATTGTCGTTGACCAGGTTGACCGGGTTGCGCACGGCGATGCTCACCATGGTCAGGCTCAGGCACACCGAGGTGGTGAGGATGCCGATGATGAACCAGGGCCAGCGGTGCTTGTACCAAGGGTCGGTGGCGGTGGCAGTGGACATGTTCGAAAGTCTCTCTCAGCGGATCAGTGGGCCGATGAAGCGGCTCTTGGCTTCTACCTCGGTGGCGCTGTCGTCGGCGTCCTTGAGGGTGAAGGTGATTTCGTTGGTGGTCGAGGGCAACTGTTCGGGGGCTACCGAGAGTTGCACCGGCAGGCTGACGATGTCGCCGGCGGCCACGCGGACCTCGCGACGGCCTTCCAACTGCAGGCCCGGCAGGCCGGTGGCGTCGAGCACGTAGACGTGGTCGCGCTGGTCCTTGTTCATGACCTTCAGGCTGTAGACGTTCTCGATCCGCCCCTGGGCATTCTCGCGGTACAGTACGCGGTCCTTGCTGACGTCGAAGCCAACCAGCGAGCGGGTGGCGAAGGCGGTGGCGAGCAGGCCGATCATCACCAGCAGCACGACGGCGTAGCCGATCAGGCGTGGGCGCAGCAGGTGGGTTTTCTGCCCCGACAGGTTGTGCTCGGTGGTGTAGCTGATCAGGCCTTTGGGGTAGTCCATCTTGTCCATGATGTTGTCGCAGGCGTCGATGCACGCCGCGCAGCCAATGCACTCGACCTGCAGGCCGTCGCGGATGTCGATGCCGGTGGGGCAGACCTGCACGCACATCGTGCAGTCGATGCAGTCGCCCAGGCCCTGTGCCTTGTAGTCGGCGTCTTTCTTGCGCGGGCCGCGGGCCTCGCCGCGACGCGGGTCGTAGGAAACGATCAGGGTGTCCTTGTCGAACATAACGCTCTGGAAGCGTGCGTATGGGCACATGTAGATGCACACCTGTTCGCGCAGCCAGCCGGCGTTGCCGTAGGTGGCCAGGGTGAAGAAGCCGACCCAGAAATAGGCCCAGCCATCGGCATCGCCGGTGAAGAACTCGATGACCAGCTCGCGGATCGGCGAGAAGTAGCCGACGAAGGTCAGGCCGGTGACGAAGCCCACCAGCAGCCACATCAGGTGCTTGGTGCTCTTGCGCAGCAGCTTGTTGGCGCTCATCGGTGCCTTGTCGAGCTTCATGCGTTGGTTGCGGTCGCCTTCGGTGACTTTTTCGCACCACATGAATACCCAGGTCCACACGCTCTGCGGGCAGGTGTAGCCGCACCACACGCGGCCGGCGAATACGGTGATGAAGAACAGGCCGAAGGCCGCGACGATGAGGATGCCCGAGAGCAGAATGAAGTCCTGGGGCCAGATGGTGGCGCCGAAGATGTAGAACTTGCGCTCGGGCAGGTTCCACCACACCGCCTGGTGGCCGCCCCAGTTCAGCCACACGGTGCCGAAGTACAGCAGAAAAAGCACCGCGCCGCCGACCATGCGCAGCTGGCGGAACACGCCGGTGAAGGCGCGGGTGTAGATTTTCTCGCGCGAGGCGTACAGGTCGACCGAGTCCTTGCCCTTGTTGGCAGGCGGGGTGACGTCATGTACCGGAATCTGCTTGCTCATCATAGAGTCCCACGGCAGTGGAGGGGTGCCGAGACCAGTGCGTGCCGGTCACGGTCGTGCGCGTCTTCTGGCGCTCTGCGGCCCATGATACGCCGCTGATGGCAGGGTAGGGCTTCACTGCGACATTTAGTCGCGTTGGGTCATGGATTGAATCATGTTATGGCGAGTGTCAATTGATCCAGGTCATTGAAGCGGTGGTTCGTGTTGCCTGTCGTGGTCCTTTCGCGGGCAAGCCCGTTCCTGCAGGGTTCGCGCAACTCGTGCAGGAGCGGGGTTTCCCGCGAGGGGTGGTACAGGTTACTGCCCGGACTGAGCCGTTTCGGGCTGCTCCTGGTGCGACAGGCTGTACACATACGCGGCCAGCAGGTGCACCTTGTCGTTGCCCTGAATCTCGGCCTGGGCCGGCATCTGTCCTTGGCGACCATAGCGAATGGTCTGCTGCAACTGGGCGAAGCTCGAACCGTAGATGAACGCGCGTGGATGGGTCAGGTCAGGTGCGCCCATGGCCGGGGTGCCCTTGCCTTCGGGGCCGTGGCAGGCCACGCAGTTAGCAGCGAACAGTTTCTGCCCCGCGACGGGGTCGGCCTTGACCCCGTCGGGCAGTGTGCGGCCATCGAGGTTGGTCAGCACGAAGGCGGCGACATCGGCCACGCCTTGCTCGCCAATCACCTCGGCCCAGGCCGGCATCACCCCGTGGCGACCGTTCATGATGGTGGTCTTGATGGTTTGCGGCTCGCCGCCCCAGCGCCAGTCGCTGTCGGTCAGGTTGGGGAAACCGTAGGCACCCTTGGCGTCGGAGCCGTGGCACACCGAGCAGTTGGAGGCGAACAGGCGCGCGCCCATCTTCAGTGCTTGCGGGTCCTTGGCCACTTCCTCGATGGGCATGGCGGCGAACTTGGCGAAGATCGGCCCGAAGCGGGCGTCGGCCTTGGCCATTTCCTTTTCCCATTCGTGCACGCCGGTCCAGCCGGGCTGGCCGTTGCTGAACTCGGTCTGCTTCTCGTTATCCAGGTAGGTATAGCCCGGCAGCACGCCTTTCCAGTTGCCCAGGCCCGGGTACAGCACCAGGTAGCCGAGGGCGAACACGATGGTGCCGACGAACAGCCAGAACCACCACTGCGGCAGTGGATTGTCGTACTCCTCGATGCCGTCGAAGGAATGCCCTACGGTTTCGTCGGTGACCTCTTCGCGCTGGCCCTTGCGGGTCGACAGCAGCAACCAGGTCAATGCGAAGATGGTGCCCAGGGTCAGGACGGTGACGTACAGACTCCAGAAGGTTGTCATTCTTTTTTGCTCCCAGCAGCTTTTGCTTGCTCGACGTGCCTGATCGCCTCGGGGTCATCCGCGAACGGCAACCGAGTGGCTTCTTCGAAGTCTTTCTTGCGATGCGGGCTGAACACCCACAGGGCCAGACCGACGAAAGCCACCAGGACCACGACGGTACCCAGGCCTCGAATCATCCCGATATCCATCAGTGTCACCGTTTGCTCTTGATGAGGGTGCCAAGCCCTTGCAGGTACGCGACGATGGCGTCCATCTCGGTCTTGCCCTTGACTGCATCCTTGGCGCCGGCGATGTCTTCGTCGGTGTAGGGCACGCCGAGGGTGCGCAGGACTTCCATCTTCTTCGCGGTGTCCTTGCCGTCGAGCTTGTTCTCGACCAACCACGGGTAGGACGGCATCTTCGACTCAGGCACCACGTTGCGCGGGTTGTACAGGTGCGCGCGGTGCCAGTCGTCCGAGTAGCGCCCACCGACCCGGGCCAGGTCCGGCCCGGTGCGCTTGGAGCCCCACAGGAACGGGTGGTCCCACACGCTTTCACCGGCCACCGAGTAGTGGCCGTAGCGCTCGGTTTCGGCGCGGAATGGGCGCACCATCTGCGAGTGGCAACCTACGCAGCCTTCGCGGATGTAGATATCGCGGCCCTCGAGCTCCAGCGCTGTGCGCGGCTTCATGCCTTCGACCGGCTTGTTGGTGACGTCCTGGAAGAACAGCGGGACGATCTGGGTCAGGCCGCCGACACTGACGGCAATGACCATGAAGAAGGCCAGCAGGCCAATGTTCTTCTCGACTGCTTCATGCTTCATCAATGCGCTCCCACGACGACGATCTTGGTGGCTTCTTCAGCCTGCGCCGGGTTGGCGGCGCGAACGGTGCGGTAGACGTTGTAGGCCATCAGCAGCATGCCGGAGGCGAAGAACGCACCGCCCAGGGTGCGCACGATGTAGCCAGGGTGGCTGGCCTGCAGGGCTTCGACGAACGAATAGGTGAGCGTGCCGTCGTCGTTGATGGCGCGCCACATCAGGCCCTGGGTGATGCCGTTGACCCACATCGAGGCGATGTACAGCACGGTGCCGATGGTCGCCAGCCAGAAGTGCGCGTTGATCAAGCCGATGCTGTGCATCTGCTCGCGGCCATAGAGTTTCGGGATCATGTGGTACACCGCGCCGATCGAGATCATCGCCACCCAGCCCAAGGCGCCGGCGTGAACGTGGCCGATGGTCCAGTCGGTGTAGTGCGACAGCGCGTTGACGGTCTTGATGGCCATCATCGGGCCTTCGAAGGTGGACATGCCATAGAACGCCAGCGATACCACCAGGAAACGCAGGATCGGGTCGGTGCGCAGCTTATGCCAGGCGCCGGAGAGGGTCATCATGCCGTTGATCATGCCGCCCCAGCTCGGGGCCAGGAGGATGATCGACATCACCATGCCCAGCGACTGCGCCCAGTCGGGCAGGGCGGTGTAGTGCAGATGGTGGGGGCCGGCCCAGATGTACAGGGTGATCAGCGCCCAGAAGTGCACGATGGACAGGCGATACGAGTAGATGGGGCGTTCGGCCTGCTTGGGCACGAAGTAGTACATCATCCCCAGGAAGCCCGTGGTCAGGAAGAAGCCCACGGCGTTGTGGCCGTACCACCACTGGATCATCGCGTCGGTGGCGCCGGAGTAGGCCGAGTAGGACTTGAACAGGCTGACCGGGAGCGAGGCGTGGTTAACGATGTGCAGCATCGCGGTGACCACGATGAAGGCGCCGTAGAACCAGTTGCCGACGTAGATGTGCTTGGTCTTGCGCTTGACGATGGTGCCGAAGAACACCAGCCCGTAGGTGACCCAGACGATCGCCAGCAGGATCGCGATCGGCCATTCCAGCTCGGCGTATTCCTTGGTGGTGGTGTAACCCATCGGCAGGGTGAGCAGCGCCCCGACGATCACTGCCTGCCAGCCCCAGAAGGTAAAGGCGGCCATGCCGTCGGAGATCAGCCGCGTCTGGCAGGTGCGCTGCACCACGTAGTAGCTCGTGGCGAACAGTGCGCAACCGCCGAAGGCGAAGATCACCAGGTTGGTGTGCAGTGGGCGCAGGCGACCGAAGCTCGTCCATGGCAGGTCCAGGTTCAGCTGGGGCCATACCAGTTGCGAAGCGATGAAGACGCCAAGCCCCATGCCAAGGATCCCCCAGACCACCGTCATGATGGCGAACTGGCGGACGACCTTATAGTTATAAGCAGTCGGACCGATTGCTGTGCTCATTCTAAGGTTCCACGGTTTGGGTGTTCTTGTTAGTCGTAAAAATCGGCGCAAGTATCGATAACCACCAGGGTTATGGCAACGCAAGGATCCTCGCTCCGACCCGTGTCCAAGCCCTTTCGACCACCGTCCCGTGGTCTTGGGGTTGGGCGATTGTACACAAATAAATATTTGTAATGTGTACCATTTTTCGTATTTTTCTGATCGTTTGGTCAGGGTTTGTTTTCTGGAGGCGACGACAGGCTTTGCGCCGCTTCGGCGGCCTTGCGCAAGCGCAAGGCTACTGAGGCAACAAGCTTAGTTGCGTTCGGAAGGGGTGCAAGGGAGGGAGGGAAGGGTGGTGCAGCCATTCGCGGGCAAGCCCGCCCCTACAGTTACCATGCAGCCTGTAGGGGCGGGCTTGCCCGCGAACCAGGGCGCAGCCCTGGCCATGCATTGGAGTTTTACTTGGCGGTTACAGCCTCGGAGACTTCACGATCCTGCGACAGGCTGTACACATAAGCCGCCAGCAGGTGCACCTTGTCGTTGCCCTGGATCTCGGCCTGGGCCGGCATCTGCCCCTGGCGACCGTAGCGGATGGTCTGCTGCAACTGGGCGAAGCTCGAACCATAGATGAACGCCTGTGGGTGGGTCAGGTCAGGCGCCCCCATGGCCGGGGTCCCCTTGCCCGAAGGACCATGGCAGGCCACGCAGTTGGCGGCGAACAGCTTCTGACCGGCGTCCACGTCGACCTTGACCCCTTCAGGCAATGTGCGGCCATCGAGGTTAGTCAGCACGAAGGCAGCGACATCCGCCACGCCTTGCTCGCCGATCACCTCGGCCCAGGCCGGCATCACGCCGTGGCGGCCGTTCATGATACTGGCCTTGATGGTTTCCGGCTCGCCGCCCCAGCGCCAGTCGTTGTCGGTCAGGTTGGGGAAACCGTAGGCACCCTTGGCGTCGGAACCATGGCACACCGAGCAGTTGGAGGCGAACAGGCGTGCGCCCATCTTCAACGCCTGTGGGTCCTTGGCCACTGCTTCGACCGGCATGGCGGCGAACTTGGCGAAGATCGGTCCGAAGCGCGCGTCGGCCTTGTCCATTTCCTTTTGCCATTCCTTGGCCTGGGTCCAGCCGTCCTCGTAGCCTGGCAGGATGCCTTTCCAGTTGCCCAGGCCCGGGTACAGCACCAGGTAGCCGGCGCCGAACACCAGGGTGCCGACGAACAGCCAGAACCACCATTTGGGCAGCGGGTTGTCATACTCCTCGATGCCATCGAAGCTATGGCCCATGGTCTGGTCGGTGGTGCTGTCGCTCTGGCCCTTGCGGGTGCTGAGCAGCAGCCAGGTCAGGCCGACCAGGCTGCCGAGGGTGAGCACGCTGATGTAGGTACTCCAGAAGGTGGTCATTGCCCGTTACTCCTTGCAGCAGGTTCCTGCCCGGCAGGGGGCAGGCGGTCGTCGACGAAGGGCAGCAGGCGCGCTTCGGCGAAATCACGGTCGCGGCGACGGTTGAAGACCCACAGCGAGAGGCCGATGAAGGCGATCATCACCACCAGCGTGCCCAGGCCGCGGATCATGCCGATATCCATGTCCATCGTGTCTACCTCTTGTTCTTGATTGCGGTGCCCAGCACCTGCAGGTAGGCGACCAGCGCGTCCATCTCGGTCTTGCCCTTCACGGCTTCCTTGGCACCGGCGATGTCCTCGTCGCTATAGGGCACGCCGAGGGTGCGCAGGGCACGCAGCTTGGTCTCGGTGTGGCTGTTGTCGACCGGCTGGGCGACCAGCCACGGGTAGGACGGCATCTTCGACTCGGGCACCACGTTGCGCGGGTTGTACAGGTGCGCGCGGTGCCAGTCGTCCGAGTAGCGCCCGCCAACCCGGGCCAGGTCCGGCCCGGTGCGCTTGGAGCCCCACAGGAACGGGTGGTCCCACACGCTTTCACCGGCCACCGAGTAGTGGCCGTAGCGCTCGGTCTCGGCGCGGAACGGGCGCACCATCTGCGAATGGCAGCCCACGCAGCCTTCGCGAATGTAGATATCGCGGCCTTCGAGTTGCAGTGCGGTGTAGGGCTTCATGCCTTCGACCGGCGTGTTGGTGACGTCCTGGAAGAACAGCGGGACGATCTGGGTCAGGCCGCCGATGCTGACGGCGAACACCATCAGCAACGCCAGCAGGCCGACGTTTTTCTCGATCACTTCATGTTTCATCAGGCTCGTCTCCTCAGGCCAGCTGGGCGTTCGCGGTGGCGGCTTGGTCGGCCGGGGCACGCACGGTGCGCCAGGTGTTCCAGGCCATCAGGAACATGCCACTCAGGAAGATCGCGCCACCGACGAAGCGCACGATGAAGCCTGGGTGGCTGGCCACCAGGGTTTCGACGAACGAGTAGGTGAGCGTGCCGTCGCTGTTGACTGCCCGCCACATCAGGCCCTGGGCAATGCCGTTGACCCACATGGAGGCGATGTACAGGACGGTGCCGATGGTCGCCAGCCAGAAGTGCGCGTTGATCAGCCCGATGCTGTGCATCTGCGCCTTGCCGAAGACTTTCGGGATGGTGTGGTACAGCGCGCCGATGGAGATCATCGCCACCCAGCCCAAGGCGCCGGCGTGAACGTGGCCGATGGTCCAGTCGGTGTAGTGGGAGAGGGCGTTGACGGTCTTGATGGCCATCATCGGGCCTTCGAAGGTGGACATGCCGTAGAACGCCAGCGATACCACCAGGAAACGCAGGATCGGATCGCTGCGCAGCTTATGCCAGGCGCCGGAGAGGGTCATCATGCCGTTGATCATGCCGCCCCAGCTCGGGGCCAGGAGGATCAGCGACATCACCATGCCCAGCGACTGGGCCCAGTCGGGCAGGGCGGTGTAGTGCAGATGGTGCGGGCCGGCCCAGATGTACAGGGTGATCAGCGCCCAGAAATGCACGATGGACAATCGGTACGAATACACCGGGCGCTCGGCCTGCTTGGGCACGTAGTAGTACATCATCCCCAGGAAGCCTGCGGTCAGGAAGAAGCCCACAGCGTTATGGCCGTACCACCACTGCACCATCGCATCGGTGGCGCCGGCATACACCGAGTAGGACTTGGTCAGGCTGACCGGCATTTCCAGGTTGTTGACGATATGCAGAATCGCCACGGTCAGGATGAAGCCGCCGAAGAACCAGTTGCCCACATAGATGTGCTTGGTTGTGCGTTTCATCAGGGTGCCGAAAAACACCACGGCGTAGGCCACCCAGACAAGGGTGATGAGGATGTCGATCGGCCATTCCAGTTCGGCGTATTCCTTGGAGCTGGTGTAGCCCAGCGGCAGGCTGATGGCCGCCAGCAAGATCACCAGTTGCCAGCCCCAGAAGGTGAACGCGGCCAGGCGTGGCGCGAAGAGGCTGGTCTGGCAGGTGCGCTGCACCGAATAATAGGAGGTGGCGAACAAGGCGCAGCCGCCGAAGGCGAAGATCACTGCATTGGTGTGCAGTGGGCGCAGGCGGCCGAAGCTGGTCCAGGGTAAGTCGAAGTTGAGGGATGGCCAGACGAGTTGTGCGGCGATGAATACGCCGAGCCCCATCCCGACGATTCCCCACACCACCGTCATGATGGCGAATTGGCGGACCACCTGGTAGTTGTAGGCGGTACTGCTGGTTGTGTTCATGTATGGGTTCCCATCCACGGTTATAGGCAGGCTAAACAGCGAGGCAAGCATGAGTAATGGGCAAGTGGCCGGTATTGACGGGGATCAATGGGCGCAAGTGGGAAATATCCCAGGCTTGCGCGTCGATCCCCCGCGAGCCGGGGGGGAGCAGGGTTATCGCGGTGCCCTGATCCTGGCCCATGGCGCGGGTGCGCCAATGGACAGCGCGTTCATGGACGACATCGCGCAAAGGCTGGCGAGCCTTGGGGTAGGGGTGATCCGCTTCGAGTTTCCCTACATGGCCGAGCGGCGTCTAAACGGCGGCAAGCGCCCGCCGAACCCGCAAAAGGTGCTGCTCGAATGCTGGCGCGAGGTGTACCGGCAGGTGCGACCTTTGGTCGCGGGAAACCTGGCCATTGGCGGCAAGTCCATGGGCGGGCGCATGGCCAGCTTGCTGGCCGACGAACTGGACGCGGACGCCCTGGTGTGCCTGGGGTATCCGTTCTATGCGGTGGGCAAGCCGGAGAAACCGCGGGTCGAGCACTTGGCGGGGTTGCGCACGCGCACGCTGATCGTGCAGGGCGAGCGGGATGCCCTGGGCAATCGCGAGGCGGTGGCGGGGTATGCATTGTCGCCAGCGATCGAGCTGTGCTGGCTGGTGGCGGGTGACCATGACCTCAAGCCGCTGAAGGCGTCGGGGTTCAGTCATGAGCAGCATTTGCAGGCAACGGCGCAGCGGGTGGCGGGTTTTTTGTAGCGCCCTCTCAAGGGCAGCACTGCTCTTGTAGGAGCGGGTTCACCCGCGAACACCGGCAAGGCCGGTGCCAAACACAGCGGTGCCTGCTTCGCGGGTAAACCCGCTCCCACAACGTACGCCGTTGTTCTGTAGAGCGGTGTTTGCCGGCGAACAGGCCGGTACGGTCAACGCATTTTTAGTCGACGTATTCGCACAGGTAGGCGGTATCGACCTTCACCTGCAACTGGAACTTGCTATCGGCGGGCACATTGAACTGGCTGCCGGCCACGAAGGTTTCCCAGCTGTCGCTGCCTGGCAGCTTTACGGTCAGGGCGCCAGCGACCACATGCATGATCTCGCGCTTGGCGGTGCCGAATTCGTATTCGCCCGGGGCCATCACGCCGACGGTGGCCGGGCCTGCCTCGCCGTTGAAGCCGATCGACTTGACGGTGCCATCGAAGTATTCGTTGACCTTGAACATGGGGCGACTCCTGAGCGGGCTGAAAAAAGGCTGGCCAGTATGCCCAAGGCCCCCGACTTCGTCATCTGCTTTCCGAGGCTGCCGCCGGTAGGCTCAGCGGCAACAGGCGCGCGGTGTTGCGGGCATCTTCCAAGGCCCGGTGCTGCTGCCCGGTGAACTGCAGGCCAGCCAGTTGCAGGGCGCTGTTCAGCCCGGTTGGGCGTTGCAGGTGGCGGGCCTTGGCAAAGCGTTGCTTGAGGTTGATGTGCGCCAGCGTCTCCAGCAGGCTGTGCACGTTGTGCTGCTGCCATTCCTGGCGCAACTGCTGGCGGTCGTAGTCGCCCCAGCTGACCCACGCCTGCAACCGCTCGCGATGCTGGCCCAGCCACAGCTCGAACTGCGCCCACACGTCGGGAAAGCTCGCCGCGCTGTCGACGTCGGCCTGGCCGATATGCGTCAGTTCGCGGCAGAACGGCGTCAACTGCGGCCTGCGCCGGGGCCGCACGAAGCGCTGGAAATGCTCCACCTCGCGCCCTTCACGGGTGACCAGGCTTGCCCCGATTTCAATGATTTCCATCTCCGTGACAGGCCAGCCGCCTTCATCGGTCGTGGCTTCCAGGTCGATCACCAGCCAATGGCCCATACCAGGCTCCCTTGCAAGACACAGTCACCCCAGAAGTAGAGGTTAGCCAATACGCAGCCGGGCGACAGCCCCTGGCAATTTGCCTTTATTTTGGCATAACCGGCGGTTGTGCCCTGGCGGGAAAACGCCTAGCTTAGGGTGCTCCAGGTCCGTCCCACCCCGTGACGAGTGTTTGTCTTGACTCCACTGCCCGGCCCCAAGGCCATTTCCTCCCTGATGCTGCTCGCCACGCTGTGGCTGGCTTCCCCCACCCAGGCCGCTGCGGTGCAGGAAGTCAGGATCGGTGCCGCTCATTTCCCGCCCTACACCGTGCGCCCCGAGCAGGGTGCCGACAGCGGCTTGCTGCCGCAACTGGCCGAGGCGCTGAACCGTGTGCAGGGCGAGTACCGTTTCGTGCTGGTGCCTACCTCGATTCCGCGGCGCTTCGGCGACTTCCAGCAAGGGCGCACCGACATGGCGATCTTCGAGAACCCGCAGTGGGGCTGGCAGCAGATTCCCCATGTGGCGGTGGACATGGGCCTGGAGGACGCCGAGGTGTTCGTCGCCCACCAGCAGCCGGGGCGTGACCAGCGCTATTTCGACGAGCTGCGTGGCAAGCGCCTGGCGCTGTTCAACGGTTATCACTATGCCTTCGCCAACTTCAATGCCGACCCTCGCTACCTGGCCGAAACCTATCGCGCCACGCTGACCTACTCCCATGACAGCAACCTGTTCATGGTCCAGCGCGGCCGCGCCGACATCGCCCTGGTGACGCGCTCGTACCTGAGCGATTTCCTCCAGCGCAACCCGCAGAGTACGCCTTTGCTGATGGCCTCCGAACGCGTCGACCAGGTCTACCATCACTACGCCCTGTTGCGCCCCAGCGCGCCTATCAGCGGGCAGGCGTTCGCCGCGCTGATGCGCAAGTTGCACGACAACGGCGAGCTGTTGCGGATCTTCCGGCCCTACCAGATCACCGTCGATCCACCTGGCGAGGACTAAATTCCCACGGTCCGGCGACGTTTTTCGAAGTGAGCCATTCCTTCAGAATTCGTGAGCCAAGACCATGCCGTTCGATGCCGCTTCACCGCCCAAGGCCCTGCCACGCTGGCCCAACCTCAGCGCCGACGAGGGCGACCGCCGGCTGACCCTGAGCCTGGATGGCCGTCCGCTGATCCAGGTACGCCTGGCGCCGGCGCAGCCGCTTGAAGTGCACCTTGAGCAACTGTGCCCCGAGCGCGGCCCGCAAGGTCTGTGGGCGGCCTGCTACTGGTTGCTGTCCCGCGACCCGGCGTGCCAGCGCCTGGTATGGCACCTGCCACAAGCGCTGGCACCGAGCCTTGCCAGCGGCTTGTTGCTGGCCAGCGCGCAGCCCGGCGTGTACCTGTGTGAACGCACCCTGTTCTGGCAGTTGCCGCAGCCCTGGTTGGGCCAGTCCGCCAGTGGCGTCTACCCGCAGCAGATGCAGTTCAGCAATGGCAAGCGCCACCCGCGCCGTGCGCCGAAGCCGCGGGGCGAGGTGTACCGTCGTTTCGATGCGCGCGTGGGGGCGTGGGTGTCGCTGCGCACCCTGGAGATCGAGCAGGACCTGGCGCGTTTCAATCGCTGGCAGAACAACCCGCGGGTAGCCCAGTTCTGGCAGGAAGACGGCAGCCTGGAAAAGCACCGTGAGTACCTGGACACGCTGGACGCCGACCCGCACACCCTGACCTTGATCGGTTGCTTCGACGATGAGCCGTTCGCCTACTTCGAGGCCTACTGGGCCAAGGAGGATCGCATCGCGCCGTTCTACCCGGCCGATGACTACGACCGCGGCATTCACATGCTGGTGGGGGAGGAGGGGCACCGCGGCCCGCACAAGGTGGCCAGTTGGTTATCGGCGCTGGTGCACTACCTGTTTCTGGACGACCCGCGCACCCAGCGCGTGGTGGCCGAGCCGCGTGCCGACAACGGCAAGATGATTGGCTACATGCAGGACCAGTGCTTTCACTGCGAGAAGGAATTCGATTTCCCGCACAAGCGCGCGGCGCTGATGATCCTGGGGCGGGAACGGTTCTTTGATCGGTGCAGGTTGGTTTGAGGCGTTAGTCTGCGGGGCGGCGCTGGTTTCTTCGCGGGTAAACCCGCTCCCACAGGTTCAGCGGCGTACTGGAGAGCGGCGCAATACCTGTGGGAGCGGGTTTACCCGCGAAAAAGCCCGTGTTCTATCGAGAAAGGACGAAAATCTCTGGGTCGCTACTGCAAGCCTCAGCTTCAACCCTGCTTGCTGGACTTGCGGCAATGAACCAGCGCATCACGAATCATGAAATTGACCAAGGTCGGCGACACCCCAAGCTCCTTGGCGATGTCTTTCTGCGGCACGCCATGCAGGCGGTACATCTCGAAGGCATAGCGGGTGCGCTGGGGCAGTTGGCTGAGCGCATCGGCGATGTGCTCGAGGGTGGCGAGGTTGATGTGGGTGGCTTCGGGCGAGGCATTCGGGATCACCACATTCAAGCCTTCCTCCTCGCTGCCTGAGTACTTCAGCTCCATCGCCTGCTTGCGGTAGTGGTCGATGGCCAGGTTGCGCACGATCTGGAACAGGTAGCTGAGCTGGGCCTTGAACGACGAGGTGATCTGCGGCGCGGAACTGAGTCGGAAGTAAGCATCCTGCACCACATCCTCGGCGCGTGAACGGCAGCCGGTGATGCGCGCGGCGATCTTCACCAGGATGCTGCGGTTGTCGACGAATGCCTGGAGCAATGGTGAATCGCACTTACTTGTGGATAGTTGTTCCGCCATGGAAATCACCTTGTGTCTGTAAGGAAAGGAGCATTCCAACCTAGGATGCGTCCTGCGCCGTGCGACAAACTATTCAGAATGATAATGATTGTCAAATACGAAAGTGAGTGAGTCTCTATTCGGGTAAGTTCTAAGCCCTCCAGCCTGTCACGTGACGGGTACAGAGCACTTTCCTTCAAGGTCGAGCGAAATTTCTGTCGGAGCAGACCCTCAAGAGCGCGACCTCTGCACGCCGGAGGTTTCTAATTATTTCCCCCGCCCATCCGTTCCCCTGCGTACATCCGGCCACCGAGCACCGCCCGCCCCCTGCGCGAGGCCACGCCCCGGCCCGGCTTCACCAGACACTGGCAGGAACACCCCATGACGGACGCCTTCGAACTCCCGCGCACGCTGGTCCAGGCCCTGGCGCAACGCGCCGCAAGCACCCCGGACCAGGTCGCCCTGCGCTTCCTGGCCGACGACCCTCGCGACCAGGCAGTGCTCAGCTACCGCGAACTGGACTTGCGTGCCCGCACCCTCGCCGCTGCCTTGCAGGCCAGGGCTGATTTCGGCGACCGCGCGGTACTGCTGTTCCCCAGTGGCCCGGACTACGTCGCGGCGTTCTTCGGCTGCCTGTATGCCGGCGTTATCGCTGTGCCGGCCTACCCGCCGGAGTCCTCGCGCCAACACCACCAGGAGCGCCTGCTGTCGATCATCGACGATGCCCAACCACGTTTGCTGCTGACAGTGGAAGCGCTACGGGGCACTTTGCAGGGCCTTGATGCCTTGGCCAGCGAGCATGGCCCGCAGCTGTTCACCGTCGACGGCCTGGCACCGAGCCTGGCTGATGCCTGGCGCACGCCTGCGTTCGAAGGCCAGCACATCGCCTTCCTGCAATACACCTCCGGCTCCACCGCACTGCCCAAGGGCGTGCAGGTCAGTCACGGCAACCTGGTGGCCAACGAGCAACTGATCCGCCAGGGTTTCGGCATCGACCTGAACCCCGACGACGTGATCGTCAGCTGGCTGCCGCTGTACCACGACATGGGTTTGATCGGCGGCCTGTTGCAACCGATCTTCAGCGGCGTGCCCTGCGTGCTGATGTCGCCAAGCTACTTCCTCGCCCGTCCGTTGCGCTGGCTGCAAGCGATCAGTGAATACGGCGGCACCATCAGCGGCGGCCCGGACTTCGCCTACCGCCTGTGCAGCGAGCGGGTCAGCGAGACGGCCCTGGCCGGGCTCGACCTGAGCCGCTGGCGCGTGGCGTATTCCGGCTCCGAGCCGATTCGCCAGGACAGCCTGGCCACCTTCGCCGATACGTTCGCCGCCGCCGGCTTCCAGACCCGCAGCTTCTTCGCCAGCTACGGCCTGGCCGAGGCCACCTTGTTCGTCAGTGGTAGCCACCGTGGCCAGGGTATCGCGGCGCTTGAGCTGGACGCCGAGGCCTTCGCCGCCAACCGCGTGCAAGCCGGCAAGGGCAGCGTCTTGATGAGCTGCGGCTACCCGCAGCCCGGCCATGCGGTGCGCATCGTCGAGCCGCAGCGTCTGGAGCTGCTGGGTGACAACCTGGTCGGCGAGATCTGGGCCGGTGGCCCGAGCATCGCCCTGGGCTATTGGCGCAACCCCGAGGCCAGTGCCCGCACCTTCGTCGAGCAGGACGGCCAGACCTGGCTGCGCACCGGCGACCTGGGCTTCATGCGCGACGGCGAACTGTTCGTCACCGGGCGCCTGAAGGACATGCTCATCGTACGTGGGCAGAACCTCTACCCGCAGGACCTGGAGAAAACCCTGGAACGTGAGGTCGACCTGCTGCGCAAAGGCCGGGTGGCGGTATTTGCCGTGGATGACCGGGGCGAGGAGGGCATTGGCGTAGCGGTGGAGATCAGCCGTAACGTACAGAAGGCGGTGAAGCCTCAGGACCTGATCAACACCCTGCGCCAGGTCATCGCCGATGCCTGCCGCCAGGCCCCTGCGGTGGTGTTGTTGCTCAACCCCGGTGCCTTGCCCAAGACCTCCAGCGGCAAGCTGCAGCGCTCGGCCTGCCGCCTGCGTATGAACGACGGTAGCCTGGACTGCTATGCACGCTTCCCCGATACCCAGGCCAGGCTCGAGCAGGCTGCTGATGACGGTTTGCAGGGACGCATCGCCCAGGTGTGGCGCGAGCTGCTGAAGGTGGAGACGGTGGCGGCGGACGACCACTTCCTGCTGCTGGGCGGCAACTCCATCGCCGCCACCCAGGTGACTGCACGTCTGTCCGATGAGCTGGGCGTCACCTTGACCCTGCGCACGCTGTTCGAGGCACCAACCCTGGCCGAATACAGCACTGCCGTGGCAGCGGTGCTGGCCGAAGGCGGTAACGGGGCAGGCGCCATCGTCGGCCTCGAACGGGGCCAGGCACTGCCCCAGTCGCTGGCACAGAACCGCCTGTGGTTGCTGTGGCAGCTGGAGCCGCAGTCGGCGGCCTACAACATTCCTGCCGGCCTGCACCTGCGTGGCGAGTTGGACGAAGCCGCGCTCGAGGCCAGCTTCCAGGCCCTGGTGGAACGCCATGAGTCGCTGCGCACGGTGTTCAGCGAAATCGATGGCCAGGCCATGCAGCAGGTGCTGACGTCTCAGCCCTTGACCCTGCAACGCATCGACGTGGAAGGCCTGGGCATGGCCGAAGTCGGTGCCCGCCGTGAACATGAGGCGCAGCAACCGTTCGACCTGCGCGAAGGCCCGCTGCTACGAGTAACCCTGGCGCGCCTGGATGACGAAGAGCACCAACTGTGGGTGACCCTGCACCACATCGTCGCCGACGGCTGGTCGCTGAACATCCTGCTCGACGAATTCGCCCGGCTGTACACCGCCCACTGCCAAGGCCAACCAGCCAGCTTGGCGCCGCTGGGGCTGGGCTACGCCGACTACGGCAATTGGCAGCGCCAATGGCTGGCAGACGGCGAGGCTGCCCGTCAGCTCGAATACTGGAAAGCCCAACTGGGCGATGAGTTGCCCGTGCTCGACCTGCACAGCGACCAGCCGCGCTCGGCCCAGCGCGACAAACGTGCCGCACGCCTGCAAGTGAAGGTGCCGGGCAAGCTTTCCGAGGCCTTGCGCAATCTGGCCCGGGAGCAGCAAGCCAGCCTGTTCATGGTGCTGCTGGCCGGCTGGCAAGGCCTGCTGCATCGCTACACCGGCCAGACCGAGATCCGCGTCGGCGTGCCCAATGCCAACCGCCCGCGCCTGGAAACCCAAGGGCTGGTCGGCTTTTTCATCAACACCCAAGTACTGCGCGCCGAGCTCAATGGGCGCCTGCCGTTCGACCAACTGCTCGCCCAGGTTCGCAGCGCCACCCTCGGTGCCCAGGCGCACCAGGACCTGCCTTTCGAGCAACTGCTCGAAGCCCTGCCCGATGCCCGCGAGCAGGGCCTGTTCCAGGTCATGTTCAACCACCAGCAGCGCGACCTGTCGGCGCTGCGCCGCCTGCCGGGCCTGCTCGCCGAAGAGCTGCCCTGGCACAGCCGCGAAGCCAAGTTCGACCTGCAACTGCATAGCGAGGAAGACCATCAGGGCCGCCTGAGCCTGGCTTTCGACTACGCCGCCGAGCTGTTCGAAGCCGCGACCGTGCAGCGCTTGGCCAACCACCTGCTGGCGCTGCTCGAACAGGTGTGCGCCATGCCGCAGCTGGCCCTGGGCGAGGTGCAACTGCTCGATGCCCAAGGCCGCGCGCAACTGCTGGCTTGGGGCCAAGCCCCGGCGCCCGCCGCGCCGCGCCTGCTGGTCGAGCAACTGAACGAACAGGCCCGCCGCACGCCTTCGAGCACCGCGCTGCTGTGGGAGGGCGGCCAGTACGACTACGCCACCCTGCATCAGCAGGCCAACCGCCTGGCCCACTACCTGCGCGACAAGGGCGTCGGCCCGGACACCTGCGTGGCCATCGCCGTGGAGCGTTCGCCGCAGTTGCTGGTCGGCCTGCTGGCCATCCTCAAGGCCGGCGGCGCCTACGTACCGCTGGACGTCGACTACCCCACCGAGCGCCTTTGCTTCATGCTGGCCGATTGCGGTGCTGGCCTCTTGCTCACCTACAGCACGCTGCTGGAGCGCTTGCCGCAGGTGCCGGGCATCAGCACCATCGCCCTCGACCAACTTCACCTGGACAGCTGGCCTGCCCAGCCCCCAGGCCTGCACCTCGATGGCGACAACCTGGCCTACGTGATCTACACCTCCGGCTCCACCGGCCAGCCCAAGGGCGTGGGCAACACCCACGCGGCCCTGGCCGAGCGCCTGCAATGGATGCAGGCCAGCTATGCGCTGGACGCCAGCGATGTACTGATGCAGAAGGCGCCGATCAGCTTCGACGTGTCGGTATGGGAGTGCTTCTGGCCGCTGGTCACCGGCTGTCAGCTGTTGCTGGCCGGCCCCGGCGAGCACCGCGACCCCAAGCGCATCGCCGAGCTGGTGCAGCAACACCAGGTGACCACACTGCACTTCGTGCCGCCGCTGTTGCAGGCGTTCGTCGACGAACCCCTGGCCGCAGGTTGCAGCAGCCTGCGTCGCTTGTTCTCCGGCGGCGAAGCGCTGCCGGCCCGCCTGCGTGATCGCACCTTGCAACTGCTGCCACAGGTTCAGTTGCACAACCGCTATGGCCCGACCGAAACCGCCATCAACGTCACCCACTGGCATTGCCGCCGCGAGGACGGCGAGCGTTCGCCGATAGGCCGCCCGCTGGGTAACGTGCTGTGCCGCGTGCTGGACGATGAGTTCGAGCCGAGCGCACCTGGCGTGCCGGGCGAGTTGTGCCTGGGTGGCGCGGGCCTGGCCCGTGGCTACCTGGGTCGACCGGGGCTGACTGCCGAACGCTTCGTGCCGCAGCCCGATGGCAACGGCCAGCGCCTGTACCGCAGCGGCGACCGCGCACGCTGGCTGGTACGCGACGCGGCGCTGGAATACCTCGGCCGTCTCGACCAGCAGGTCAAGGTGCGGGGTTTCCGCGTCGAGCCTGAGGAAGTGCAGGCCGCGCTGCTGGCCCAGCCGGGCGTCGAACAGGCGCTGGTACTGATCCACAAGGACGCCGTCGGTGCCCACTTGGTCGGCTACTACAGTGGTGTCGAGCAGACCGACGCGCTGCTGGCGACCTTGGCCGCGCAACTGCCGGGCTATATGGTGCCTGCGCAGTTGATCCACCTGGCGCAGATGCCCCTGGGCCCGAGCGGCAAGGTCGAGCGCAAGGCCTTGCCGGCGCCTGCCTGGCAGCAACGCGAGCACGTTGAGCCGCAGAGCGAACTGCAACGTCAGGTCGCGGCGATCTGGCGCGAGGTGCTGAACCTGCCGCAGGTCGGCCTGAACGACGACTTCTTCGCCCTTGGCGGCCACTCGCTGCTGGCGACCCAGATCGTCTCGCGTACTCGCCAGGCCTGCGATGTGGAATTGCCGCTCAAGGCACTGTTCGAGGCCAGCGAGCTGGGTGCCTTCTGTGCCGAGGTCGCGCGTATCCGCGACAACGGCGAGCGCAACCTGCAAGGGCAGATCGCCCGGGTCGACCGCCGCCAGGCAGTGCCGCTGTCGCATTCCCAGCAGCGCATGTGGATCCTTTGGCAGATGGAACCCGACAGCCCGGCCTACAACGTCGGCGGCATGGCGCGCCTGCAAGGCACGCTGCACGTCGATGCCTTCGAGCGCGCTTTGCAGGCCTTGGTGGTGCGCCACGAAACCCTGCGCACTACCTTCCCGAGCATCGACGGCGTGCCATACCAATGCGTGGCCGACGACACCCCTGTGCAACTGGCCTGGCATGACTTCAGCAGCCAACCCGCCGAGGCCTGCCAGCAAAGCCTGCAACAACTGGCCGACGAACAGGCGCACCAGGCCTTCGACCTGGAGCGTGGCCCGCTGCTGCGTGCCTGCCTGGTCAAGGCCGACGAGCGCGAACACTACTTCGTGCTGACCCTGCACCATATCGTCACCGAAGGTTGGGCCATGGACATCTTCGCCCGAGAACTGGGCGAGCTGTACGAAGCCTTCGTTGACGAGCGCGAATCGCCGCTGGCGCCTTTGCCGGTGCAATACCTCGACTACAGCGTCTGGCAGCGCCAGTGGCTGGAGGGCGGCGAGGGCGCCCGCCAGTTGGCCTACTGGAAGGCCCGCCTGGGCGACGAGCACCCGGTGCTGGCCTTGCCCGCCGACCGCCCCCGCCCGCCGGTGCAAAGCCACCGCGGCGAGCTGTATCGCTTCGACCTCGACCCGGCGTTGGTCAAGCGCGTGCATGCTTTCAACAGCCAGCACGGTCTGACCCTGTTCATGACCATGACCGCCACCCTGGCCGCCTTGTTGCACCGCTACAGCGGCCAGCGCGACCTGCGCATCGGCGCGCCAGTGGCCAACCGTATCCGCCCGGAAAGCGAAGGGCTGATCGGTGCCTTCCTCAACACCCAGGTGCTGCGCTGCGAGCTGGACGGGCAGATGCGCGGCGCCGAGTTGCTGGAGCAGGTGCGCCAGGCCGCGATCGAAGGCCAGTCGCACCAGGACTTGCCGTTCGATCAACTGGTCGACGCCCTGCAACCGCCACGTTCCAGCGCCTACAACCCGCTGTTCCAGGTAATGTGCAACGTGCAGCGTTGGGCTTTCCAGCAAAGCCGCAGCTTGGCCGGCATGCAGGTGGACTACCTGGTCAACGACGCCAGCGCCACCAAGTTCGACCTGTACCTGGAAGTGACCGACCTCGACGGCCGCCTGGGCTGCTGCCTGACCTACAGCCGCGACCTGTTCGACGCGCCGCGCATCGCGCGCATGGCCGAGCATTGGCAGCGGTTGCTGGTGGGGCTGCTCGACGACCCGCAGCAGCGCCTGTGTGAACTGCCGATGCTCAGTGGTGCCGAACAGCAGGTGCTGGTTGGCCAGCTGCAAGGCGAGCAGGACTTCGCGCTCGACCAGACCCTGCACGGACTGTTCGCGGCCCAGGCCGAGCGCAGCCCCGAGGCGCTGGCGCTGACGTTCGCAGGTCAGCACCTGAGCTATGCCGAGTTGGATCGGCAAGCCAACCGCCTGGCCCGCGCCCTGCGCGAGCGAGGTGTTGGCCCGCAGGTGCGGGTGGGCCTGGCGCTGGAGCGTTCGCTGGAGATGGTGGTCGGCCTGCTGGCCATTCTCAAGGCCGGTGGCGCCTACGTGCCGCTGGACCCGGAATACCCGCTCGACCGCCTGCGCTACATGATCGAGGACAGTCGCCTGGGCCTGCTGATCGGCCAGCGTGCGCTGCTCGATACCCTGGGTGAACTGCCCAAGGGCGTGGCGGGTTGGTGCCTGGAGGACGACACGCCTGCACTGTCGGGGTACAGCGACGCGCCCCTGGATAACCTCAACCTGCCGCAACACCCGGCGTACCTGATCTACACCTCCGGCTCCACTGGCAAGCCCAAAGGCGTGGTGGTCAGCCATGGCGAGATCGCCATGCACTGCCAGGCAGTCATCGCCGACTTCGGCATGCGCAGCGACGATTGCGAGCTGCATTTCTATTCGATCAACTTCGACGCCGCCAGCGAGCGCCTGCTGACGCCCCTGCTGTGCGGTGCCCGCGTGGTGTTGCGTGGCCAGGGGCAATGGGGCGCCGAGGAAATCTGCCAACTGGTGCGCGAGCAGCAAGTGAGCATTCTGGGCTTCACCCCCAGCTATGGCAGCCAACTCGCCCAATACCTCGCCGGGTGCGGCGAGCAGTTGCCGGTGCGCCTGGTGATCACCGGTGGTGAGGCGTTGACCGGCGAGCACCTGCAACGTATCCGCGAAGCCTTCGCGCCGCAGCAGTTCATAAACGCCTATGGCCCGACCGAAACGGTGGTGATGCCGCTGGCCTGCCTGGCCCCCGAGGCCCTGCCCGAGGAGGCCGGCAGCGTGCCGATCGGCCGGGTGATTGGCGCCCGCACCGCCTACATCCTCGACGAAGACCTGGCGCTGCTGCCCCAGGGCGGTATCGGCGAACTGTATATCGGCGGCGCGGGCCTGGCCCAGGGTTACCACGACCGCCCAGGGCTGAGCGCCGAGCGCTTCGTTGCCGACCCGTTCAGCCACTGTGGTGGGCGCCTGTACCGCACCGGCGACCTGGTGCGCCTGCGTGCCGATGGTCAGGTGGAGTACATTGGCCGGGCCGACCAGCAGGTGAAGATTCGCGGTTTCCGCATCGAACTGGGGGAAATCGAAAGCCGCCTGCAAGAGCACCCCGAGGTCGCCGAAGCAGTGGTGACGGCGCTCGACCTGCCAGGCGGCAAGCAGCTGGTGGGCTACCTGGTGGGTGCCCAGGCCTGCGCCGATGCCAGCGCCCAGGCACTGCTGCGCGATGCGCTGAAAGCCCACGCCCGCCAGCACCTGCCGGACTACATGGTGCCAGCGCACCTGGTGGTGCTCGAGCGCCTGCCGCTGATGGGCAATGGCAAGCTCGACCGGCGCGCCCTGCCTGCGCCGGACCTGCAGCAGGCGCGCCAGCACTACCAGGCCCCGACCAACGCCGTGGAAGAACACCTGGCGCAGGTATGGCGTGAAGTGCTCAACGTTTCGCGCATCGGCATGCAGGACAACTTCTTCGAATTGGGCGGCGACTCGATCCTGTCGATCCAGGTGGTCAGCCGCGCACGCCAACTGGGCCTGCAGTTCACCCCGCGC
Source organism: Pseudomonas sp. LS_2 (assembly GCF_042709235.1). Lineage (NCBI taxonomy): Bacteria > Pseudomonadati > Pseudomonadota > Gammaproteobacteria > Pseudomonadales > Pseudomonadaceae > Pseudomonas > Pseudomonas sp. LS_2. The sequence goes on from NZ_JAVAYC010000007.1 coordinate 66,515, forward strand.
GATCTGTTCCAGCACCAGACCATCCAGACCTTGGCGGCGGTAGTGCGCCAGGAAGCCGCAGCCAGCGGCATCGACCAGGGCGCCCGCACAGGCAGTGTCGGGTTGACGCCGATCCAGCATTGGTTCTTCGACAGCGACGTGGCCCAGCTACAGCACTGGAACCAGGCTGTGCTGCTGCAACTGCGCCAACCCGTGCAGGCCGCCGAACTGGAACGCGCACTGGACGCACTGGTACAGCACCACGACAGCCTGCGCCTGCGTTTCACCCAGGTGGCAGGCCGCTGGCAGGGCGACTACGGCCAGCCGGGCGCACAGCCGCTGCTGTGGAGCGCGACGGTCGCCGACCTCGACGATTGCCAGGCGCTGTACACCGATGTGCAGCGCAGCCTGGACCTGGTCGAAGGTCCATTGCTGCGCGGCCTGCTGGTCAGCGACGGGCAGGGCGAACAACGCTTGTTGCTGGCGATCCATCACCTGGTGGTCGATGGCGTGTCCTGGCGGGTACTGCTCGAAGACCTTCAGGCGCTGTACCGTGGCGAAGCCCTCGCGGCCAAGACCCACGCCATGGGCGATTGGGCCGCGCGCCTGACCCACTACGCCGGCAGCGACTCGCTGCGTGACGAGCAGGGCTGGTGGGAAGAGCAACTGGCCAGCGTGCAGCACGAGCTGCCCTGCGACCATCCGCAAGGCGGCAACCTGTACCGCCACGCCCGTACCTTGGCGATTGGCCTGGACGTCGAGCAGACCCGTCGGCTGCTGCAACTGGCGCCAGCGGCCTACCACACCCAGGTCAACGACCTGCTGCTGACCGCACTGGCCCGCACGCTCGGGCACTGGACCGGCCACGGCGACGTGCTGGTGCAACTGGAAGGCCATGGCCGCGAGGCGTTGTTCGAGGACATCGACCTGACCCGCAGCGTTGGCTGGTTCACCAACGCCTACCCGCTGCGCCTGAGCCCGGTGGCCGGTGACCACGACGCAGCCCGCGCCGCCTCGATCAAGGGCATCAAGGAGCAACTGCGCCAGGTGCCGCACAAGGGCCTGGGCTATGGCGTGCTGCGCTACCTGGCCGACAGCGCCGGGCGTGAGCGCATGGCCGCGCTGCCCCAGGCGCGCATCACCTTCAACTACCTGGGCCAGTTCGACCAGCAGTTCGACGCCAAGGCACTGTTCCAGCCGCTCGACGCCCCCACCGGTCTTGCCCATGACCTGGACGCGCCGCTGCCCAACTGGCTCAGTGTCGACGGCCAGGTGTACGGCGCAGCCCTGCAATTGCGCTGGACCTTCAGCACCGAGCGCTACGCCGTGGCGACCATCGCCGCCCTGGCTGAGGCTTATCGCCGCGAACTGCTGGCGCTGGTCGAGCACTGCCTGGCGGAGGGTAGCGGCAGCTTCACGCCGTCGGACTTCCCGCTGGCGCAATTGACCCAGGAACAGATCGATGCCTTGCCGGTACCGGCCGCGCAGATCGAAGACGTCTATCCGCTGACGCCGATGCAGGAAGGTCTGCTGCTGCACACGCTGCTGGAGCCTGGCACCGGCATCTACTACATGCAGGACCGCTACCGCATCAACAGCGCCCTCGACCCGCAGCGCTTCGCTGCCGCCTGGCAGGCCGTGGTCGCGCGCCACGAGGCCCTGCGTGCTTCGTTCAGCTGGAATGCCGGCGAGGCAATGCTGCAAATCATCCACAAGCCGGGCAATACGCCGGTGGACTACCAGGACTGGCGTGAACTCGACGCCGCTGCCCAGGAAGCGCGCCTGCAAGCGTTGCACAAGGCCGAACGCGAGGCCGGCTTCGCACTGCTGCGCGAGGCGCCGTTCCACCTGCGCCTGGTACGGGTGGCCGACGAGCGCTACTGGTTCATGATGAGCAACCACCACATCCTCATCGATGCCTGGTGCCGCTCGCTGCTGATGAACGACTTCTTCGAGCTCTACCAGGCCCTGGGCGAGGGTCGCCAGGCGCAACTGCCGGTGCCGCCGCGTTATCGCGACTACATCGGTTGGCTGCAACGCCAGGACCTGGATGAGGCACGTGGTTGGTGGCAGGCCAACCTGGCCGGTTTCGAGCGCGCCACGGCGATCCCCTGCGACCGTCCGCTGCGCCACGACCACGCGGGCGACGGCATGGTGGTCGGCGATTGCTACACGCGCCTCGACGTGAGCGACGGCGTGCGCCTGCGTGAACTGGCGCAAGCGCACCAACTGACCGTCAACACGTTCGCGCAGGCAGCCTGGGCCTTGGTGCTGGCACGCTACAGTGGCGAGCGCGACGTAGTGTTCGGCGTCACCGTGGCCGGGCGCCCGGTGAGCTTGCCGCAGATGCAGCGCACGGTCGGGTTGTTCATCAACAGCATCGCCCTGCGCGTGCAACTGCCCGAGGCGGGGCACAGCCTGAGCGTGCGCCAGTGGCTGCAAGGCCTGTTGGACCGCAACATGCAACTGCGCGAGTACGAGTACCTGCCGCTGGTAGCGATCCAGGAGTGCAGTGAACTGCCCAAGGGCCAGGCGCTGTTCGACAGCCTGTTCGTGTTCGAGAACGCCCCGGTGGAAACCGCCGTGCTCGACCATGCCCAGCACCTGAACGCCAGCTCCGATTCGGGCCGTACCCACACCAACTTCCCGCTGACCGCCGTGTGCTACCCCGGCGATGACCTGGGCCTGCACCTGTCGTTCGACCAACGCTACTTCGACTACCCAACCGTCGAGCGTCTGCTGGCAGAGTTCAAGCGCCTGCTGCTTGCGCTGGTGGAAGGCTTCGAAGACGAGGTGGCCGAGCTACCCTTGCTGGGCGCCGAAGAGCAACGTTTCCTGCTCGAAGACTGCAACCACACCGACCACGCCTACAGCCTGGAACAGAGCTACGTATCGCTGTTCGAAGCGCGCGTCGCGGCGCACCCTGGGCGTATCGTCGCGCGTTGCCAGGAGGCGTGGTTCGACTATGCCGGGCTGAACCTGGCGGCCAACCGCCTGGGCCATGCGTTGCTGGCGGCGGGCGTGGCGGTCGACCAGCCGGTGGCCTTGCTCGCCGAGCGTGGCTTGGCGCTGCTGGGCATGATCGTCGGCAGCTTCAAGGCTGGCGCCGGCTACCTGCCGCTGGACCCCGGCCTGCCGGGTGCGCGCCTGCAACGTATCATCGAGCTGAGTCGCACGCCGGTGTTGGTGTGCAGTGCGGCGACGGCCGAGCAAGGACGCCAGTTGCTGGATGAGCTCGGCGGCATCGTGCGGCCCAGGCTGCTGGTGTGGGAGGACGTGCAGGCCAGCAACGCAGCCAGCAGCAACCCCGGCATCCACAGTGCGCCGGACAACCTTGCCTATGTCATCTACACCTCCGGCTCCACCGGCTTGCCCAAGGGCGTGATGGTCGAGCAGCGCGGCATGCTCAACAACCAGTTGAGCAAGGTGCCTTACCTGGCGCTGGACGAGCAGGACGTGATCGCCCAGACCGCCTCGCAGAGCTTCGATATTTCGGTGTGGCAGTTCCTCGCCGCACCGCTGTTCGGTGCGCGCGTGGAGATCGTGCCGAATGCCATCGCCCATGATCCGCAAGGGTTGCTGGCGCACGTGCAGGCCACCGGTATCACCGTGCTGGAAAGCGTGCCGTCGCTGATCCAGGGCATGCTGGCCAACGACCACCAGGCGCTGGATGGCTTGCGCTGGATGTTACCGACCGGCGAAGCGATGCCGCCGGAGCTGGCCGCTCAATGGTTGCAGCGCTACCCGCAGGTCGGCCTGGTGAACGCCTACGGCCCGGCGGAGTGTTCGGACGATGTGGCGTTCTTCCGCGTCGATGCCGAGTCGACCCGGGGCAGCTACCTGCCGATCGGCACGCCGACCGACAACAACCGCCTGTACCTGTACGGCGAGGACCAGACCCTGGTACCGCTGGGTGCGGTGGGTGAGCTGTGCGTGTCGGGTACCGGGGTTGGCCGTGGCTATGTCGGCGACCCGGTGCGCACCGCGCTGGCGTTCATCCCGCATCCCCATGGCGCGCCGGGCGAGCGTCTGTACCGCACCGGCGACCTGGCACGTCGACGCCCGGATGGCGTGCTCGAGTATGTCGGTCGTATCGACCACCAGGTGAAGATTCGCGGCTACCGCATCGAACTGGGCGAGATCGAAGCGCGCCTGCATGAGCAGCCATCGCTCCGCGATGCTGCCGTGGGGGTGCAGGAAGGGGTCAATGGCAAGCACCTGGTCGGCTATCTGGTCGCGCACCAGGGCGTGGACACCGACGCGGGCCTGCTCGACCAGCTCAAGCAGCGCCTGCATGCCGAACTGCCGGAGTACATGGTGCCGCTGCACTGGGGCTGGTTCGACAGCCTGCCGCACAACGCCAACGGCAAGCTCGACCGCAAGGCGCTGCCGGTTATCGACATTGGCGGCCAGCACAGCCAGGCATACCTCGCGCCGCGTAATGAGCTGGAGGAAACCCTGGCCGGTATCTGGGCTGATGTGCTCAAGGCAGAGCGGGTAGGGGTACGCGACAACTTCTTCGAACTGGGCGGGCATTCGTTGCTGGCCACGCAGATCGCCTCGCGGGTGCAGAAACGCCTGCAACTGAACGTGCCGCTACGGGCGATGTTCGAGTGCAGCACGGTGGAGGAGCTGGCGGCGTATGTGCAGGGGCTGCAGGGAAGTGTGCTGGATGAGGAGAAGGTCGACCGGTTGAGTGACCTGATGGCGGAGTTGGAGGGGTTGTAAGGCGCGGGCAACAGGTTGTTTTTACTTGGACTCTTCGCGGGCAAAACCCGCGAAGAGGTCAGTACAGGCAGCTAAGAGCCAGTGCTGTCACCGCTTCCCGAGAATCTTCCCAAGCATCTCTGGCCGCGGCGCACCTTGCTGGCTCTGCAATTGCCCTTGCTCATCCAGATAGAAGATCGCAGGCGTGGCACCCAGGCCCATTTGCTCCATCAATGCCTGGTTGTCGTCGAGCTTCTTCTGCACCGCCGCCGGAATGCTCTCCAGCGCTTTCAGCGTACTGGCCTTGCCGGCTTTCTCATGCTGCTCCAGGGCCTTGACCGGGTCTTTCGCTGCCAGCAGCGCGGCGGACTTGCCGGGGCTGTCCTCGCGAATGATGCCGACCATGATGTGGCGCAGCTGCACCTTGCCCGACTCGACCCAGGGCCGCGCCTGCTGCCAGAACATGTTGCAGTACGGGCAGTTCGGGTCGCTGAACACATAGAGGGTGCGCGGCGCGTCGGCCTTGCCGTCGGCGATCCAGGCGGTTTTCTCGAGCTTCGCCCAGATTTCCTTGCTCATCGGCGCGTACACCAGCTTTTCCAGCGGCTCGGCGCTGAGGTCCTGGCCTTGTTCGTCGAACAGGCTGCCGACCAACACGTGCTTGCCGTCGGGCGTCAGGTACAGGGCGATACCGTTGTTCTGGTATTCGGCGGCGTAGCCGCGCAGGCCATTGGGGGCATCGAAGCTGCCCTTGATCTTTGCGCCCTTGGCCTCCAGTTGCTGGATCGCCTTGGGTAGCGCTTCGGCCTGTACCAGCGGCGCGGCCAGCAAGGCCAGGGTCAGGGGCAGCAGGGCATTCAATCGCATGTCAATTTCCTTGTGTCGCAGCGGCGGGCGCAGCGGCCCGTTCGAAAGGTTCCAGGGCGTTGTGCAGGCTAGCCCGCGACAACTCGCCCAGGTGACTGCCGATCAAGCGGCCGTCGGCGTCGTAGAACAGAGTGGTGGGCAGGGCCATGGAGCCTACCTGGCTTGCCAAGCGCCCGCTGCCGTCGAACAGCACGTGGTTCAGGCTCAGGCCGGTGGTGGCGAGAAAGGTGCTGACCATCTCCGGGCTTTCGCCCTGGTTGACGAACAGAAACGTCACATGGGGGTAGGCATGCTGGGCCTTTTGCAGCACCGGCATCTCGCGCCGGCAAGGCGGGCACCAGGTCGCCCAGATATTGATGACCAGCGGCTTGCCCCGGTAGCTGTGCAAGGCCACGGCTTCACCGCGGGCATTGTTCAGGCTTATTTCCGGCAAGGCCGTGCCCTTGCTGTACAGGTGGCTGCCCAGGCTTGCAAGGCCCCAGAACAGCGCACCGCTGAACAATGCCCAACCCAGCGGGCGACGCAGGCCGGGGCGGCGCCAGCCCTGCCACAGGGCTGCGGCGGCGATACCGGCCAGGCCGCTCCAGGGGTGGAAGCCGCCGTCGCGAATGTCGATCACTTGCAGCAGGTCGTCGCTGTACATCGACCAGTATTCGATGACGAAGCCTGCGCGGGCGCACAGCAGGCCAATCAGGAACAGGTTGAACAGTGCCGACTCGGGGCTTTCGCCGCCGCGCCGGGCAACGCGCCAGCCGACCAGGCTGGCGATGCCCAGCGCGGCCAGCAGCAGCAGGTGGTTCAGGGCCATGGTCAGTGGCCCCAAGGTAACGGTCAACATCAGCCTTGGCTCCTGGTCTGGGCCCAATGTTGCAGGAAGCCGGCGGCATCGATTTCACCGGTAATGCGGCGGGCGCGGCGCTCCTCGCCTTCCGGGCCGACCCAGATCAGGCTGGGCGGGCCGGGCACCTGGTAGCGTTGCAGCAGTTCTCGGCTGGCCGGGGTGTCGGCGGTGACATCCAGGCGCAGCAGGTGCACACCAGCCAGGCTGGCCTGCACGTCGTCGCGGGCGAACACCTGCTTTTCCATGACCTTGCAGGCGACGCACCAGTCGGCATAGTAGTCGACCAATACCCACTGGCCGCGCGCCTTGGCGGCGTCCAGTTCACGTTGCAGGTCGGTCGGGTTGTCGACGGTGATCACATTGTCGTGGGCGCTCGCCTGCGCAGGGGTCGCGCTGCCACCGGTGAACGGTTGCAGCGGCTGCCACAGGTCGTTGCCACCGGCAGCGGCACCGACCAGCAGCAGGCCACCCCACAGTGCGCCGAGCAAAGGCAGGGCACGCAGTGCGGGCAAGCGTTGCAAGGCTGGCCACGCGGCCCAGGCCAAGGCGATCAGCCAGCCGCCGGCCAGGGCCAGCAGCAGGGGTTCGGGCAGCAGGGTGCGCAGGGTATACAGGGCCATGGCCAGGAACACGAAGCCGAACACACCCTTGACCAGGTTCATCCAGGCGCCGGGGCGAGGCAGGTAGCGGTTGCCCAGGGTCACCAGCAACAACAGCGGCAGGCCCATGCCCAGGCCCAGGTTGAACAGCACCAGCCCGCCTTGCAGCGCATCACCGCTCTGCGCGATGTAAAGCAGCGCGCCTGCCAGAGGGGCCGTCATGCACGGCCCCAGCAGCAGGCCGGACAACACGCCAAGCAACGCAGCACCATACAGGTTGCCGCCACGGGCGCCTTGCCCGGCGCGGTCGAGGCGGTCGCGCAGGGCCGCGGGCAGTTGCAGTTCGAAGGCGCCGAACATCGGCAAGGCCAGGATCACGAACAGCGCGGCCAGGCTGCCGAGCAACCAGGGTTGCTGCAACCAGGCCTGCAGGCTGGCGCCCAGCAACGCGGCAATCACACCCAGGGCGGCATACACCAGGGCCATGCTCAGTACATAGACACCCGCCAGCAACCAGCCGCGCCGGGCGCTGGCGCCGTTGCCCAGGACCAGCCCGGCGAGGATCGGCAGCATCGGCAGCGAACAGGGTGTGAACGCCAGTAGCAGGCCCAGGCCGAAGAACACCAGCAGGTTCCAGGCCAGGCTGGCCTGTTGCAGGCCGCTGGCAAGGGCCTGGTCGGCAGCCTGTTCGATGGCCTGGCCGGTGGCCGCAGGCTTGGCTTGTCCGCCCAGGTCGATCACCGTGGTCTGTGGCGGGTAGCACAACCCTGCGTCGGCGCAGCCCTGCCAACCCAGGCGCAATTGCCCCTGGGCGTCGGCCGGCAGCACCAGCTCGAGTTCGGTGCGATAGACGGCGCTGTCACCAAAGAACTCATCGTGATGGTTCAGCGCCGCAGGCAACTGCGGGTGAAGCGCCGCGGGGATACCGTCGAACTTCAGGCGCTTCTGGTAGAGGTAGTAGCCGTCCTTGATCTGGAAATACAAGCGCATCTGCCCGGATGGCAGACGGTCCTGCGTCAGTACGAAGGCCTGGTCCACCGGCAGGAAATCCGATTTGGGGGTGAACGGGTTGGCCTGTAGTGGGCCGGCGAGCAGGAATGTCAGTAGAAGCAAGAAGATACGCATGTCTACGCCTTGGTAGTGCAATGATTGCGCCATATTGGGGCAGGTCGATTAACCGGAAATTAACCCTGTCTTACGCATCGTATCCTACGCCGCGCGGCGGCATTACCCTTGGGGTCGATAGAATGCTTCATAATCCTCGCTTAATCAGCCCATGCTGCAATGGCCCAATTGCCCACTGGAGACCCCATCCATGCACGTACTGCTCTGCGAGGACGACGATCTGATCGCCAGCGGCATCTGCGCTGGCCTCACTGCGCAGGGCCTGACCGTGGATCGGGTCGCCACTGCCGGAGCGGCGCATGCGCTGCTCAAGGTCGCGCAGTTCGACGTCATGATTCTCGACCGCGGCCTGCCCGACGAAGACGGCCTGAAACTGTTGCAACGCCTGCGCCAGCAGGGCGATGCGTTGCCGGTGCTGGTGCTGACCGCTCGCGATGCGGTCACTGATCGAGTCGATGGCCTGCAAGCCGGCGCCGACGACTACCTGCTCAAGCCGTTCGACCTGCGCGAGCTGTCGGCGCGCCTGCATACCCTGTTGCGCCGGGCGGCCGGGCGTGCGGTGAACTTCATCGAGCATGGCCCGTTGCACTACGACCCAAGCAGTTGCGAAGCCACCTTGGCCGGCCGCCCGGTGGACCTCTCGCGGCGTGAACAGGCGCTGCTCCAGGCGCTGTTGCAGAACCCTGGGCGGGTGCTGTCCAGCGAACAGCTCAAGGACTGCGTGTACGGCTTCAGCGACGAGGTCGAGAGCAACGCCTTGAACGTGCACATCCACCACCTGCGCCGCAAGCTTGGCAACAGTATCGTCGAGACCGTGCGCGGGCTGGGCTATCGCCTGGGGCCGGCCCAGGCGCCGGAGGAGGTCGCGTCATGAGCCTGCGCGTGCGCCTGTCGCTGATCCTGGGCAGTGCCTTCATCCTCATCTGGGCGCTGGCTGCGGCCTGGATGCTGCGCGACCTGCGCCAGCAGATGATGTTCTCCCTCGATCAGCGCCTGGTGGCCTCGGCGCGAATGGTCGCCGGGTTGGTCGACCAGTTGCCGCAGCCGCTCACCGTCAAGGGCCGCGAGGCGCATTTCTCGGCCGACCAGTTCAGTGTGCCGGACGGCATGGCCTGCCAGGTCAGCTCGTTGCGTGGCGAGATCCTGGCCAGCAACCACAAGCACGACGGCAGCATGGACGATGAGCGCAGCGGTTTCCGCGACCAGACCATCGACGGCGCTTCGTGGCGCACCTTTACCTACAGCCATGGCGACGTACGCATCACCACCGCCGACCGCCACCAGGAGCGCGAGGCGCTGAACCAGTCGATACTGCTGGCAGCCTCGGCGCCGGTGCTGGTGGCCTTGCTCGGGAGCCTGGGCCTGGTGTGGATCGGCCTGGGCAAGGGCCTGGAACCGCTCAACCGCATGCGCGATGCCTTGCGCAGGCGGCGCGCCGACAGTGTCGAACCTTTGCAGGTGGCGGGCATGCCCAGCGAGCTGCAGCCGTTACTGGAAACCCAGAACCAGCTGTTCCTGCGCATCGCCCAGACCATCGAGCGCGAGCGCCGCCTGACCGACGATGCCGCCCATGAGCTGCGCAGCCCGCTGACGGCGATCAAGACCCACCTCCAGGTGGCGCGCATGACCGACGGCGCAGTGCGTGAACAGGCCCTCGAACATGCCGAGCAGGGCGCTGACCGCATGCACCGCACCTTGGAGCAGTTGCTGATGCTGGCCAGGGTCGAGGGCAGCCTGTCGTTCGACGATGGCGTGCAGTGCAGTGCCGAGCAGGTGGCCCAGCAGGCGGTGCAGGATGCCGGTGGTGGCGATAATCGCCGCATCGTGCTGCGCCTGCCGCCGGAGGCTACCCAAGTCTACCTCGGCATGCCGGCACCGCTGGCGGTGGCGGCCTTGCGCAACCTGCTGGACAACGCTCTGCGCCACGGTGGCAACGAAGCGGTCGAGCTGGAGGTAAAAATGGCCGACGGCCATGTCGGTTTCCTGGTGCGCGACCACGGGCCGGGGATCGCCGAAGAAGACCTCGAGCACCTTACCGAACGTTTCTGGCGCAACCAGCAGAGCGGCGGTTGCGGGCTGGGGCTGGCGATCGTGCAGGCGATCGTCCAGCGCTGCGCCGGCAGCCTGCGCTTCGACAGCCGCAGCGACGGACTGCGGGTGTGGTTGCAGGTGCCGGCGCGTTCCTGAACCTCTGCCGCCAGTACCGACTTATTCGCGGGTGAGCCCGTTCCTACAAGTACCGCGCCGCTTTCAAGGTCGGCGCCGGCCTTGCAGGAGCGGGCTTGCCGCGAATAGGCCGGTACTGCCACCGCAAACTCCAGCCACGCTTGCATCACAAATACCCCGCCCTGCGCTAAATCCTCGCCTCACTCAAGCGTTTTCCAAGCGATGACTTCCCCGACACACCTCCGGATACAGGGACGTGGCGGGCATTCCTTTCTGCTTGCGAGGATCAACCAATGTCTAACGTTTCCAGCCTTGCCCAGGCCCGTCCAGCGGGCGAGCCCCAGCCCCTGTACCACTTCGAGGATTCAGCCCTGCTGCTGCGCCAGCAACAGCAGGAGTCCAATGCCCGCAGCTATCCGCGGCGCATCCCCCTGGCCCTCAAGCGTGCCCGTGGCCTCTACGTCGAGGACGTCGAAGGCCGCCAGTTCATCGACTGCCTGGCCGGCGCCGGTACCTTGGCCCTGGGCCACAACCACCCGGTGGTGATCGAGGCGATCCAGCGTGTGCTGGCTGACGAGCTGCCGCTGCACACCCTCGACCTGACCACCCCGGTCAAGGACCAGTTCGTCCAGGACCTGTTTGGTGTGCTGCCCGAGGCACTGCGTCGCGAAGCGAAGATCCAGTTCTGCGGCCCGACCGGCACCGATGCGGTGGAAGCTGCGCTGAAGCTTGCCCGCACTGCCACCGGTCGCAGCACCGTCCTGGCGTTCCAGGGCGCCTATCACGGCATGACCCAGGGCGCGCTAAGCCTGATGGGCAGCCTGGGACCGAAAAAGCCAATGGGCGCGCTGCTCAACAGTGGCGTGCAGTTCATGCCTTATCCATACGACTACCGCTGCCCGTTCGGACTGGGCGGCGAGGCCGGTGTGCGGGCCAACCTGCATTATCTGGAAAACCTGCTGCTGGACCCTGAAGGCGGTGTGCAACTGCCGGCGGCGGTCATCCTCGAGGTGGTCCAGGGCGAGGGCGGCGTGATTCCGGCTGACATCGAGTGGCTGCGCGGGGTGCGCCGCATCACTGAGCAGGCCGGCGTGGCAATGATCGTCGACGAGATCCAGAGTGGTTTCGCCCGTACCGGGCGGATGTTCGCCTTCGAGCACGCCGGCATCGTGCCGGATGCCGTGACCCTGTCGAAGGCTATCGGCGGGAGCCTGCCGCTGGCCGTGGTGGTCTATCGCGAATGGCTGGACAAATGGACCCCAGGCGCCCATGCCGGGACCTTCCGCGGCAATCAGATGGCTATGGCGGCGGGTTCGGCGGTGATCAACTACCTGGTGGAGCACCGCATCAGCGAGCATGCCGAAGCCATGGGGCAACGCCTGCGTGGCCACCTGCAACATTTGCAGCGGGACTTCCCGCAGCTGGGCGATATCCGTGGACGTGGCCTGATGCTGGGGGTGGAGCTAATCGACCCGAGCGGCAAGCGCGATGCCCTGGGCCACCCACTGGCGTCCCGGGAGCTTGCGCCGAAGGTGCAGCGCGAATGCCTCAAGCGCGGTCTGATCCTCGAGCTGGGCGGCCGCCATGGCGCCGTGGTGCGTTTCCTGCCGCCGCTGATCATCAGCGCCGAGCAGGTGGACGAAGTGGCCGATCGCTTCGCTCGGGCAGTCCAGGCCGCCGTGGCCTCGGCCTGAGGCCTGCGGATTGCCGGGGTCGCGACGCAGTCGGCGGCCCCGGACCCGGTAAATTTCCCCTGCTGGCTTACGTTCTAGCTGGGATAGAAGCCGCAGCTCGGCTGGAACGGATAGAGGCGCAATGAGCATTTCCCGACGAGGATTCATCGCAGGCCTGGCAGTGGCGGGGGCTGCGGGCACCGCTGCCTATTACACCCACAAGGAACTGACCCATGACCCGGAGGACGATGTCGTCACCCCAGGGGAGGCCAGTGTGGAGTTGGCCGATTATGCCGGGCAGGTTCTGGCCGACAACCTGCGAGGCGTCTGGGATATCCGTTTCGAGGGCAAGGATGCCGGGCTTGAAGGCTTGCCGCTGGAAGGCGTCGAGGTGTTCTTCGATATCGCCACCAAGGGCCGTGGCCTGCGCGGTTTCGTCGATACCGGCGAGCGCTTGCGCGAAGCAGGGCCAGTGGCTTATCGGGTGCTGGGGGACCTGGTCGGGGCGTCTTCGAGCGAGGTGCGCTGGCGCCTGCTGAGCAACTGCGGCGGCCCTGGCTACGAATGCGTGGCCAGTCTCGATGAGGTGTGGGGCAGTTTCGCCAATGCTGGCAGCGGTACTTTGAGCGGCCGCCTGGCGCGCCTGGACCGGCCCTTGACGCTGACCTTGCCCGACAGCCGTTTCGTTGCGGTCAAGCGCCTGTTTCCCGAGGCCCGCGACCGGCTGCCCTATACCGAGCAGATGCACGCCTGGGTACTGAGCCCCGAGCATCGCTTGTTCCACCAGCTCTGGCACGCGACCCGCGACCAGTGGCACAAGATTCCCGAGGACAAGCGCAATGCCTTGCGTGGCCTGGGCTGGCAGCCTGGCCCGCGTGACCGCGAGCGTGATGCCCGAGGCCCACGCAAGCACCGCAACGGTTCGGGTATCGATTTCCTGTTCATGCACCGGCACATGCTCGGTATCGCACGCAGCTTCCAGCCGCTGCCTTCCTGGCAGCACTTTCCGCTGCCACAACCGAACGTGGAGTTCGACCGGGTCGGCTTTGCCCGCTACTACGACAATCACGATGGCTGCTGTGTGCCGCCCAGTTGGCAAGCGCCGGGTGACGAGGCCTATGGCCAGTGGGTGTCGGCGATCAAGGCGGGCGAGACGTTCAGCGGCAATTTCCAGGTCTGGGAGTCGCAGTACCAGGACCCGGCGTACCTGTCGAAGCTGAGCCTGGGCGCGTTGGGTTCGGAACTGGAGATGAACCTGCACGACTGGCTGCACATGTGCTGGGCTTCGGTGCCGCGCGACCCGTCCAACGGTATCCCGCTGCCGTTCGCCCGCAACCCTGCGGATTTCGCCGCCCGCTGGTTCGGCCCGCAGAACGATTTCCTCGGCGACCCGTTTTCCTCCCATGTGCACCCGGTGTTCTGGGGGTTCCATGGCTGGATCGACGACCGCATCGAGGACTGGTATCGCGCCCATGAACGTCACCACCCAGGCCAGGTGCAGCGCCTGGAGGTCAGCGGCGTGAAGTGGTTCGCGCCGGGGCCTTGGGTTGAGGTCGACGACCCGTGGTTGGGGCCGGACACCCACGGGTGCAGCAGCGTGCCAGGCACGCTGCCGGGCAAGACGGTGGAGATGGACGTGGAGGTGATGAAGCTGGCGTTGCGCATTACCTTTGGCGATGAGGACGGTATCCAGCCCTTGCTCGACCGGGTGCCGCGCAGACCGTGGTATGCGCGGCACCTGTCGTTGAAGAACATCGTTTCCTAATCAAGGCTCTGGTTTCTTCGCGGGACCGCGCCGTTCCCGAGTCTAGCGCTAGACCTTCGAAGGCGCGCCTGCCGCAAAGAGGCTGCCACCGGCGCCGCGTCTAGTGCTGCGAAGCCACCTGCCACCCACCCCCCAGCGCCTTGTACAGCGCCACGCTGCCCTGCAACCGGGCAAGGCGCAACTGCGCCTGCTGGTCCAGCGCCTGGTACAGCGTACGCTGGGTTTCCAGCACGATCAGTAATGTCTCGGCACCGGCCGCATAGCGCTGCTCGGCGAGCGCGAAGGCGATGCGCGCCTGGCGCACTTCCTCGTCCTGCCACTGGCGCTGGCGATCCACGCCAGCGATGGCGTTGAGCGCCTTCTCCACATCGGCGAAGCCCGCCACGATGCTGGTGCGGTAGTTTTCCAGCAATTCGTCCTGCACGGCCTTGGCCAGTTCATGCCCGGCACGGCGCCGGCCATTGTCGAAGATCGGCGCGGTGAGCCCCGCAGCGAGGGTGTAGAACGGGCTGTCGAACAGGTTGGCGAAGGTGCGCGCACCACTGCCCAGGTCGGCGCCCAGCACCACCCTTGGCAACATCGCTGACCTGGCCACCTGCACGTCGGCGCTGGCGGCAGCCAGGCGGGCCTCGGCGCTGGCGATGTCCGGGCGGCGGCTGAGCAGCTCGCTGGGTATCCCGCTGCCGATCTGCGGCCAGCGCAGGCCATCGATCGACTCATCAGCGGTGGCCAGCGACTGGACAGGGTCGCCCAGCAAGGTGGCGAGGGTGACACGGTTGTCTTGCCATCGCTGCTCCAGCAAGGGCAACTGGCGCTCCTGTGCTGCTACCAGGCTGCGTTGCTGGGCCAGCTCAAGGCGAGTGGCGGCGCCTGATTGGGTGCGGGCCTCTACCAGACCGAGGACGTCCCGGGCATTTTCCAGGTTCAGGCGGGCGATGCGCAGCTGCTCTATCAGGGCCAGGTTGCGCAGGTAGCTGTCGGCCACCGCGCTGGTGAGGGTCAGCTCCACCGTCTGGCGATCGAAGCGGCTGGCATCGAGGCTGAACAGGGCACTGTCGCGGGCGGCACGCAGGCCGCCCCAGAAGTCCAGTTCGTAGCTCGCGCTCAGGCGGGTGCCGAACGACGTACTGGTGCGTTCGCTGCTGCTGGCGTCGAGCAGGTTGTTGCCATCGCCCCGCAGCAGGCGCTGGCGGCTGCCATCCAGGCCCAGCTGGAGTTCGGGCAGCAACGGGGCGCCGGCGATCACCGCATTGGCCTGGGCCTGGCGCACGCGTGCGGTGGCGGCCGCCAGGTCGTGGCTGTTGTCGCGGGCGCGTTGCACCAGGCGGTCCAGTTCGCGGCTGGCGAAGCCGCGCCACCAGTCATGGTCTGGCAAGGGCAAGGCTTGATCGGCCGGGCCTTGCCACGTTGGCGGCGGGTCGAGGTCGGCGGCCGGTGGCGGGCTGGCGGAGCAGGCGGCGAGGGCGATGCTCAGGGTCAACAGGCTGATGGGTCTTGGCAATGTCATGGGCTACACGCTGGTAAGGGCTTTGACCGGGTCGAGGCGGGCAGCCTTGCGCGCCGGCATGAAGCCGAACACCACGCCGGTGACCACCGCACAGGCGAAGGCGCCGACGATCGCCGGCACGGCAAAGGCTACGGCGATGCCCGCCAGCAGCAGGCTGGCGCCAATGCCCAGCGCGAGAACGATGCCGGTGACACCGCCGACCATCGACAGCATCACCGCCTCGGTGAGGAACTGGCGCAGGATGTCGCGCTGGCGCGCGCCGGTGGCCATGCGGATACCGATTTCGCGGGTACGTTCGCGCACGGTCATGAGCATGATGTTCATCACCCCGATCCCGCCGACCAGCAGCGAAATCGCGGCAATTGCGCCAAGCATCAGCGACAGGCTGTTCTGGGTGCGCGCCTCGGCCTGGATCAGCGCGGCGTCGTTGGTCAGGTCGAAGTCCTTCTTGCCCTGGTGGCGCTTGCGCATGATGTGTTCGATGGCCGCCTCGGTCTCGGCTACGCGGCTGGAGTCGCTGGCGGCGATGATCACGTATTCGGGGTCGTGCTTGCCGAACAGGCGCGTGGAGGCCGCCGAATAGGGCACGACGATGCGCTCGTCGGCGTTCTGGTCGCCGGAGCTTGCGCCTTTGGCGGCGAGGATGCCGATCACCTGGAAGGGTACGTTCTCGATCAGCAGGTACTGGCCGAGCGGGTTGCCGCCCGGCGGGAGCAGCTTTTCCCGCACCTTGGGGCCGATCACCGCCACGGCGGCGCCGGCACGTTCGTCGGCTTCGGTGAAATTGCTGCCTTCGACCACCGGCCAATTGAGAATCTGGGGGAAGTCGGTGTTGTTACCCCCCACGTAGAACTGCTGGTTGTTGTTGCCATGGCGCACCATCAGCTCGCCGCCGATCACCGGCATGATGCGCTGCACCTGCGGCAGGGCGGCGAGGGCGGCGACGTCGTCGAGGCTGACGATGCCGCCGGGTTCGCGCGCCGTGGCATGCTTGCCGCTGAGGTAGAGGATGTTGGAGCCGAAGGCGGCCATCTGCGCCATCACCTGGCGCTTGCTGCCTTCGCCCACGGCCAGCATCACGACCACCGAAGCCACGCCGATGACGATGCCCAGCAGGGTCAGGGCGGTGCGGAAGCGGTTGATCCACATCACCCGCCAGGCCGCCTGCAGCGCTTCGACCAGCTCGCCTTTCCAGGCCCCGCGCAGGCTGGCGCCGCGGTCCAGGCGCTGGCGTACCTCGTCGGCCTGAAGGCCGGGGGCGGGCTCGGCGGTCGCTGGCTCGGCGGCCGAGTCGCTGATGACCAGACCGTCGCGCACCTCGATGATGCGCCGGGCGCGGGCTGCCACCTCGCGGTCGTGGGTAATGAGGATGATCACATGGCCTTGGCTTGCCAGCTCGTCGAGCAGCGTCATCACCTCGGCCCCGCTGTGGCTGTCGAGGGCGCCGGTGGGCTCGTCGGCGAGGATGATATGCCCGCCGTTCATCAGCGCACGGGCGATCGATACCCGTTGCTGCTGCCCGCCCGACAACTGGTGCGGGCGGTTGCCAGTGCGGCTGGCCAGGCCCAGGCGCTCGAGCAGGGCGCGGGCGCGGGCATGGCGTTCGTCGGCGGGGATGCCCGCGTAGATAGCTGGCATTTCCACGTTTTCCAGGGCTGAGCCCGAGGGGATCAGGTGGTAGCCCTGGAACACGAACCCGAAGGCTTCGCGGCGCAGCCAGGCCAGTTCGTCATTGTCCAGTTCGGCCACATCGCGACCCGCAAAGCGGTAGCTGCCGGAGGAGGGCCGGTCGAGGCAGCCGAGGATATTCATCAGGGTCGACTTGCCCGAGCCCGAGGCGCCGACGATGGCGACGAATTCGCCGGGACGGATGCTCAGGCTGATGCCGCGCAGCACCTGGACCTCGGGGGCGTCGACGCCGCCATACACCTTGTGGATGTCGTCGAGCTCGATCAGTGGTGCGTTCATTCAGCCTCCACTGGCGCCCGGTGCGCCAATCACCAGGTGCTCGCCTTCGCTGAGGCCGTCGAGCACCTGGACCCGCAGGCGGTCGCTCAGACCCGTGCGCACCTTGCGTTGCTCGATGGTGCCGTCGCGGGTCAGCACCTGGGCCAGGCGCAGGTTGCCGTCAGGGCCCTCGTCCAGGGCCGCCAGGGGGGCGGTGAGGACCTGGCTGGCGCTGCCAGCGACGAAGAACACCTGGGTGGTCATCTCGGCCATCAGCGCGCCGTCGGGGTTTTCCACATCCAGCAGCACGGTGTACTGCACCACCTTGCTATCGCTACTGCCGCTGCCGGCACTGGTCGGGCTGCCGCCGCCCTGGCTGGTCTGGTCCAGCGGCTTGGGCGGGATCGGCAGGATCTGCCGCACGGTACTGTTCCAGCGGCGCTTGCCGCCGGCCAGGGTGGTGAAGTAGGCGCTCATGCCCGGCTTGACCTGGCCAATGTCGGCCTCGGAAACCTGGGCCCAGACGGTCATCGGCGAAAGCTTGGCGATACGCAGGATCAACGGCGTCTGTTGCTGGGCGTTGAGGGTCTGGCCTTCGCGCGCGTCAACCGCCACCACGGTGCCGCTCATCGGCGCGTAGATGCGCGTGTAGCCAAGCTCTGCCTCGTCGCTGCGCAGGTTGGCCTGGGCCTGGTGGATCTGCGCCTGGTACATGTCGATACGCGCCTGGGTCACCTTCACCTGGGCCTGGGCTTCCTGCACTTCCTCTTCGCGGGTGGCGCCGGCCTTGCTCAGGTCCTGCTGGCGACGGTATTGCTGCTGGGCCAGTTGGTATTGGGCGCGCTGCTCGGCGAGCTGGGACTTGAGGTTCTCTATGGAATAGCGCCCGGCATCGAGCCTGGCCTGCTGGGTGGAAGGGTCGATTTCGACCAGCAACTGGCCCTGGCGCACAGGGTCGCCGACCTCCACGTGCAGCTTGCGGATCTGCCCGGAAGCCTGGGCGCCCACGTCGACGTAGCGCCGTGGCTGCAAGGTGCCGAGCGCGGTGACGCTGCTTTCGATGTCGGCGCGTGTCACCTGCACCGTGCTGACCGGCGGGGCGCCGAACGGCTGGGCTTTCCAGGCCAGCAGGCAAGCCAGGGAAAGCAGGCCCAGGCCACCGATAAGCAGGCGGCGAGGGGTGTTGGATGTGCGTCTCATGCGGACTTCCAGCCAGGTGTGAGGGGCGCGCGCTACCCAATCGAGGCACGCACGGGGGCCACAGGTAGACGAACCCAGGCGGGGGGGATTTAGCGTTGCAGTCGCTCAGGGTGAAAAGCGGGTGAAACAGAGGTGAAAATTCCCCATGCTGGCCACTTGATTTCCAGCTGTTTCACGACAACTATCAACAAAGACCCCCGCCAGGCGTAGCCCCGGCATCGCCTACATGGGCGCCGTATGGTCAAGGAGCATTTTCCCGACACCTTCCTGCCAGGCCCTGACCATGCCGAACAAGACCCTGCGGATCCTTATCGCCGACGAGCACCCCTACCAGCGGCTACAGCTGGAGAAGATGCTCAATGGCCTGGGCTACTACCGCATCGCCCCGGTGGAGACTTTCGACGAACTGCAACGCCTGGTGCAGTGCGCCTTGCAGCCTTTCCACCTGCTGGTGGGCAATATCGAGCTGGGTAGCCATGCCGGTGTCGACCTGGTGCGGTTCTGCCGGGTCAGTGCGCAGATCCAGCACGCCTTGCTGTATCACTCCCATCATCTGAAGGTGCCCAGCGTGCCGCAGACCGAGCGCCAGGCCGTGAGCATCAGCCTGCCGAATGCGCCGGACAGCGAGGCGCTGGAGTCCTTCATGGCGATCATCGACTCGCCACAACGGCTTGGGCAACTGGCGCTGCCCGCAGGCCAAGGGTCGGTAGCAGGCTACCCCCGCCGGCGCTTGAACTTCGCGCACACGGTGTTCGGCCGCTCCAACTGATGCTTGCCCGACACCTGCGGCAGGCATTTGGTATCCTCTGCGCCTTGCTTATTCGCGGAACCTGCCATGACTGCCAACACTACCGCCCGCGCGTCTCGCTTCAGCCGTAGCGACCACCGCACCCTGGGCCTGGCGGCGCTGGGCGGCGCGCTGGAAATCTACGATTTCATCATCTTCGTGTTCTTCGCCCTGACCCTGAGCCAGCTGTTCTTCCCGCCAGAAATGCCGGAGTGGCTGCGCCTGCTGCAAAGCTTCGGCATCTTTGTCACCGGCTACCTGGCGCGCCCGCTGGGCGGCATTCTGATGGCGCACTTCGCCGATCACCTGGGGCGCAAGCGGGTGTTCAGCCTGAGCATCCTGATGATGGCCTTGCCGTGCCTGCTGATCGGGGTGATGCCGACCTATGCCGATATCGGCTACGCCGCGCCGTTACTGTTGCTGGCCCTGCGCATCCTGCAGGGCGCGGCGGTGGGCGGCGAGGTGCCCAGTGCCTGGACCTTCGTCGCCGAGCACGCACCCCCTGGCCGGCGCGGTTATGCCTTGGGCTTTTTGCAGGCCGGGCTGACCTTCGGCTACTTGCTCGGGGCCCTGACGGCGAGCCTGCTGGCGCAGTTGTTCACTGCGCAGGAAATCCTCGACTATGCCTGGCGCTACCCGTTCCTGCTGGGCGGCGTGTTCGGGGTGGTGGGTGTGTGGCTGCGCCGCTGGCTGAGCGAGACGCCGGTGTTTCTGGCGCTGCGTGAGCGCCAGGCACGGCCGGTGGCGTTTCCGCTGCGCCAGGTGCTGAGCCGCCATCGCCAGGCGTTGATTCCCGCAGCACTGCTGACCTGCGTGCTGACCTCGGCAGTGGTGGTGCTGGTGGTGATCACCCCGACCGTCATGCAGCAGCGCTTTGGCATTGATGCGGCGCACACGTTCGCCTTGAGCAGCGTGGGTATCGTGTTCCTGAATATCGGCTGCGTGCTGGCGGGGCTGCTGGTCGACCGCATCGGCGCCTGGCGTGCCTTGATGATCTACAGCCTGGTGCTGCCGCTGGGCATCGGTGCGCTCTATGCCAGCCTGGTCGGGCAGTGGGGCTGGACCTGGCTGGCCTATGCCCTGGCCGGGCTGTCATGCGGCGTGGTGGGGGTGGTGCCGTCGGTGATGGTGGGGTTGTTCCCGGCCGAGATTCGTGTATCCGGAATTTCCTTCACTTACAACATCGCTTACGCGCTGTGGGCCAGTACCACGCCGTTGGCGCTGATCGCGCTGATGCCCTGGAGCCCATGGGTGTGCGTGGGGTTCTGCGCGATCATGGGGGGAGTGGGGTGGCTGACCGCACTGGTGTATGCCGAAGCGGTATCGCTGCGGGTGGAGGAGCGGGCTGTCGGCTGTTGAGCGGCCCGCGCGATGCTGGACAGTGCGCCATGAAAAAGCCCCCAGGCCTTGCGGCCGTGGGGGCTTTTTCATGCAGTAGCGAGGTTACATGTTCGGGTAGTTCGGCCCGCCCGCGCCTTCAGGGGTGACCCAGGTGATGTTCTGGGACGGGTCCTTGATGTCGCAGGTCTTGCAGTGCACGCAGTTCTGCGCGTTGATCTGGAAGCGCTTGTTGCCGTTTTCCTGGGTGACCACCTCGTACACGCCCGCCGGGCAGTAGCGCTGGGCCGGCTCGTCGTAGAGCGGCAGGTTGGTGGCGATCGGTACGTTCGGGTCGGTCAGCTTCAGGTGGCAGGGCTGTTCCTCTTCATGGTTGGTGCTGGAGAGGAATACCGAGCTGAGCTTGTCGAAGCTGAGCTTGCCGTCCGGTTTCGGGTAGTCGATCTTCTTTGCGTCTGCCGCGAGCTTGAGGCAGGCGTAGTCCGGCTTGGTGTCATGCAGGGTGAACGGCAGCTTGCCGGCGAACCAGTTCTGGTCGATGTAGTTGAACGCACCGCCCAGCAGCGGGCCGAACTTGTGCAGGGCCGGGCCGAAGTTGCGGCTGGCGAACAGCTCTTCATGCAGCCAGCTGGCCTTGAACGCGCTGACGTAGCCATTGAGCAGGTCGCCGCCCTCGCTGCCGGCGATCAGCGCATCGGCCACGGCTTCGGCAGCGAGCATGCCGGACTTCATCGCCGTGTGGCTGCCCTTGATCTTGGAGAAGTTCAGGGTGCCGAGGTCGCAGCCGATCAGCGCGCCGCCGTTGAAGACCATCTTCGGCAGCGAGTTCAGGCCGCCCTTGCTGATGGCGCGGGCGCCGTAGCTGATGCGCTTGCCGCCTTCCAGGTACTTGGCCATCACCGGGTGATGCTTGAGGCGCTGGAACTCGTCGAACGGCGACAGGTAAGGGTTGGCATAGGACAAATCGACGATCAGACCGACGACCACCTGGTTGTTTTCCAGGTGGTAGAGGAAGGAGCCGCCGGTGTTCTCGGCGCTGACCACGTCCAGCGGCCAGCCTGCGGTGTGCACCACCAGGCCTTGCTCATGCTTGGCCGGGTCGATTTCCCAGATTTCCTTCAGGCCGATGCCGTAGTGCTGCACGTCGGATTCGTTGTCGAGGTCGAAGCGCTTGATCAGCTGCTTGCCGATATGGCCGCGGCAGCCTTCGGCGAACAGGGTGTATTTGGCACGCAGCTCCATGCCGGGGGTGTACAGGCCGTCTTTCGGGTTGCCTTCGCGGTCGACGCCCAGGTCGCCGGTGACGATGCCGCGCACCACGCCATTTTCATCGAACAGCGCTTCCTGGGCGGCAAAGCCTGGGTAGATCTCCACGCCCAGGTTCTCGGCCTGCTGGGCCAGCCAGCGGCACAGGTTACCCAGGGAAATGATGTAGTTGCCCTGGTTGTGCATGGTCTTGGGCACGAACAGGTCCGGTACCTTGGTGGCGCTGCCGGCATCCTTGAGCACGTAGATGTCGTCGCGCTTGACCTCGGTGTTCAGCGGCGCGCCAAGTTCTTTCCAGTCGGGGAATAACTCGTTCAGGGCGCGTGGCTCGAACACCGCGCCGGAGAGGATATGGGCGCCGACCTCGGAGCCTTTCTCGACCACGCAGACGCTGATCTCGCTACCGGCTTCGGCGGCCTTCTGCTTCAGGCGGCAGGCGGCGGACAGGCCCGCCGGGCCTGCGCCGACGATGACCACGTCGAATTCCATGTATTCGCGTTCCACAGGTTCTCTCCTACTCAAGGCTCACGCTTTTGCTGATCTTATGGGTGCTGTCGCACGTACGCGGCTGTAGCTGTGCCGGGGACGGACTACACCGTTTTATCTTGGCCGCGCATTATATCTACACTAGGTGGCGGGTCCAATACAAACGTTTGTTTGAATTTGCCGCAGCCCAGTAAACTCGCAGGAGGGGAGCCAAAGGCTGGCCGATTTGCCGTATTGACCGGATTGGGTGTTACGGTCAAGATACGAGCGGTTTTACGTTCGCCGTAGGCAGACCGTCGGGCGCAGGTGCACCCCTAAAGACCTGGCGTAGAGCAGGAGTTTCAAGCCATCGGGCCTTTTGTAGTGGAGTCTACACGCCACCACAGGAAATGACCCGCAGCTTTTGCCCGCGCAGTCGTGACAAGACTGATCGGTCACTGAAAATTTTCCTCGCCTCGCATCGTTTTTAGAGGTGTCCTTGTACCCACGCGCATTCGCCGGGCCTGCCCAGGCGACATTCTTTTCACCGGAGAGTAACGAGGAATCCATGAAGGTTCTTGTAGCTGTCAAACGAGTGGTCGACTACAACGTCAAGGTTCGCGTCAAGGCGGACAACTCCGGCGTCGACCTTGCAAACGTCAAGATGTCCATGAACCCCTTCTGCGAAATCGCCGTGGAAGAGGCCGTGCGCCTGAAAGAGAAAGGCGTCGCCACTGAAATCGTCGCCGTTGCCGTCGGCCCGACCGCCGCGCAGGAGCAACTGCGTACTGCGCTGGCACTGGGTGCCGACCGCGCCATCCTGGTCGAGACCAGCGATGAACTGAATTCCCTGGCCGTGGCCAAGGCCCTGAAGGCCATCGTCGACAAGGAACAGCCGCAGCTGGTGATCCTCGGCAAGCAGGCCATCGACAGCGACAACAACCAGACCGGCCAGATGCTGGCCGCGCTGACCGGCTACGCCCAGGGCACCTTCGCCTCCAAGGTGGAAGTTGCTGGCGACAAGCTGAACGTCACCCGCGAGATCGATGGCGGCCTGCAGACCGTCGCGCTGAACCTGCCGGCGATCGTCACCACCGACCTGCGCCTGAACGAGCCACGCTACGCGTCGCTGCCCAACATCATGAAGGCCAAGAAAAAGCCGCTGGAGACCGTCACCCCAGACGCGCTGGGCGTTTCCACCGCCTCCACCACCAAGACCCTGAAAGTCGAGGCGCCGGCTGCCCGCAGCGCCGGTATCAAGGTCAAGTCGGTGGCCGAACTGGTCGAGAAGCTGAAGAACGAAGCGAAGGTAATCTAAATGACTATCCTGGTTGTCGCTGAACACGAGAACGGTGCCGTTGCCCCGGCTACCCTGAACACTGTCGCTGCCGCTGCCAAGGTCGGTGGCGATATCCACGTGCTGGTCGCAGGCCAGGGCGTCGGGGGTGTTGCCGAAGCTGCCGCGAAAATCGCTGGCGTCGCCAAGGTGCTGGTGGCCGATAACGCCGCCTACGCCCACGCTCTGCCGGAAAACGTAGCCCCGCTGATCGTCGAGCTGGCCAAGGGCTACAGCCACGTGCTGGCCCCGGCTACCACCAATGGCAAGAACATTCTGCCGCGCGTTGCTGCGCTGCTGGATGTCGACCAGATTTCCGAGATCATCGCCGTTGAATCGGCCGATACCTTCAAGCGCCCGATCTACGCCGGCAACGCCATTGCCACCGTGCAGTCGAGCGCTTCGATCAAGGTCATCACCGTGCGTACTACCGGTTTCGACGCCGTGGCCGCAGAAGGTGGTTCGGCTGCCGTCGAAGCGGTCGCTGCTGCCCACGACGCTGGCAAGTCGGCGTTCGTTGGCGAAGAGCTGGCCAAGTCCGACCGTCCCGAGCTGACCGCTGCCAAGATCGTCGTTTCCGGTGGCCGCGGCATGGGCAACGGTGACAACTTCAAGCACCTTTACACCCTGGCCGACAAGCTCGGTGCTGCCGTGGGCGCTTCGCGCGCCGCGGTCGACGCAGGCTTCGTGCCGAACGACATGCAGGTCGGCCAGACCGGCAAGATCGTCGCGCCACAGCTGTATATCGCTGTCGGTATCTCCGGCGCGATCCAGCACCTGGCAGGCATGAAGGACTCCAAGGTGATCGTCGCGATCAACAAGGATGAAGAGGCGCCGATCTTCCAGGTGGCCGACTACGGCCTGGTCGCCGACCTGTTCGAAGCGGTTCCAGAGCTGGAAAAGCTGGTCTGAGCCGACTGCTTCACTTATAAAGAAGCCCGGCCCCTGTGAGGGGGTCGGGCTTTTTTATGCGTCGACCGTTGTATGGACCGAGGAGTGAACCATGGAATTTCGCGCAAGGCTCAGGGCTGTGGCCTGGTCGATGGCCCTGCTGTCGCCAGTCGCGATGGCTGCTGGCAAATGCGAAAAGCTGGTGGCCACCGGCAGCCCGGATGCGCCGCCGTATTCCTGGCAAGACCCGCAAGACCCCAGGCACCTGATCGGCGCCAATGTCGACCTGCTGCGCCAGGTGGCCCAGGAGCTGGGCCTGAAACTCGAGGTGCTGCACGTCGGGCGCCGCGACCAGGCCTTGGAAGAGGTGCGCAGCGGGCGCATGGACCTGCTGCTGGACGCGCCTTTGCAGACTACCCAGTTGACCGCGCTGGACTACATCCACCCGCCATTGCAGCTCAACGAATACCTGGTCTGGACCCGTCACGACTCGCTGCTGGACTTCGACGGCCCGGCAGACCTGGCCCGCTACCAGGGCAGCGTCTCGGAAAAGGCGCGGCTGACCTCGGCCTTCGAAGTGTTCGCCAAGTCCCAGTTGAAACTGGTGCCGGCACAGAACCTGACCCAGGCCTTCCAGAAACTGGTGCTGGGCCAGGTCGACTACGTGCTGGCCGGGCGTTACTCGGGAATGGCCATGGCACAAACCCTGGGCGTAGGCAAAGACCTTGTCACTCGGGGCTTGCCGGTCGATCGTCCGGGCCTGTACCTGGCGCTTTCGCACAACTCGGCCTGTAACGATGCCTGGTTGCGTGGGCAATTGGCGAAAAAACTGACAGAATTGCCGACCTCCGGAGCGTCCGAGGCCGTGTTGCAACGCAATGTCGAGCGCTGGAAAGCGCAGATGCAGGCGCCTGCGGACGCCCCCAAACAGTAGGAAGAGTGCGTGAGAACCCAACCCCTGATCCTTGCCCTGGCCATGCTTGGCCTGGCGGGCTGCGCCAATGACCCGGCGCCCCATGAGCAGATGCGACTGTCCGAGCAAGCCCTGGCGCAAGCCAAGGCGGTCGGTGCCACCGACCAGGTGCCCGAGATGAAGCTGGCCGAAGACAAGTTCGCCCGCGCCAAGGCCAACCTGGCCACCGAGGACTACCGTGATGCGCGCATGCGCGCCGAGCAGGCCGAGCTGGACGCACGCCTGGCCGAAGCGCGGGTGCTGACCGAGAAGAGCGAGGAGCAGCTTGACCTGTTGCAGTCGCGGGTCAAGCGCTTGCGCAAGCAGCTGGAGGCCCAGCCATGACGCCCAGTAGATCGATGGTGGCCCTGGCATTGCTGGCGCTGGTCGGCTTGCAGGGGTGTGTCAGCCAGCGCAGCGAGTCGGCGTTGGATGAGGCTAATGCCGCGTTCCAGAAGGTAAAGGACAACTCCGAGGTGCTGCGCAGCGCGCCACGCGATGTCATTCGTGCCGGTGAGTCCCTGGGGCGTGCCGAGCGGCTGGCGGGTTACCTGGGCAGTGGTGCCGACGTGCGGCACTACGCCTATCTCAGCCAGCGCTACAGCGAAATCGCTGGCGAGCACGCCAGACTGGCGGCGAACCAGGCACGCCTGACTAAGCTGGAGATGGAGCGCCAGCGTCTGCAATTGGCGCTGCGCGAGGCCAAGCTTGCCAGCGTGCAGCAACAGGGCAAATGGGTCGAGTCGCAGATTGCGGCCCTGGCCTCCGAGCAGACCGACCGGGGCCTGGTGATGACCTTGGGCGATGTGCTGTTCGACACCGGCCAGGCCGACCTCAAGAACTCGGCGAGCCGTACCGTGCTCAAGTTGGTGCAGTTCCTCCAGCTCAACCCGCGCCGCGTGGTGCGCATCGAAGGCTACACCGACAGCACCGGCAACCCGGAAGACAACCTGCGCTTGTCTCGGGACCGCGCCCAGTCGGTGGCCGACATGCTGGTCGACCTGGGTATCAACGAGAAGCGTATCCAGGTCGTAGGCTATGGCGATCAGTACCCGATAGAAGCCAATGCCTCCGAGCGGGGTAGGGCGCAGAACCGTCGCGTGGAAATCGTCTTCTCCGACGAGAAAGGCAAGCTCGCAGCGCCACGCTAGGCACTGCCTGCGACTCGCAAGGCCGCTCCCTCGGGCATCTGCGGATGCCTGGCGGGGCGGCCTTGTGCCGTCTGTAATGTGGCGTTGTTCACAGAGACGCTGACACGCCACTGTGATGTCGACTATTCTCGGATCTGTCCCAGTACACTTCGCAACTGTTACGGTATTCTGTTCCCACCGACAAGAACAACGAGCCTTCGCGTTTCGAGAATCGCCATGACCAACCTGCTGTTGTACCAGCGCATTGCCCAGCAACTGGCCGATGACATCCGTCAGGGTGTCTACCAGCCAGGCGAGCGCGTGCCCTCCGTGCGCAAGATGAGCGCCCAGCTCAATGTCAGCCATGCCACGGTGTTGCAGGCCTACGCCAACCTCGAGGACCAAGGCCTGATTCGAGCGCGCCCGCAATCGGGCTACTACGTGCACCAGACGCCCGCGCTGACTGCGCAAACCCCGGATATCGCCCGCGTCGAGCGCCCTGGCCTGGTCACCCGGGCCAGCATCATCCAGCAGGTGTTGACCGAAGCCCGTCGTGACGGCGTATTCCCGTTCGGTGCTGCGGTGCCGCATGTGGACTACCTGCCGGTGCGAGCCCTGCACCAGCAAATCTCCAAGGTCACTCGCTTCCACAGCCCGCGGGCCTTCAGCTATATGTTCAGCCCTGGGTTCGAGCCGCTGCGCAGGCAGATCGCCATTCGCATGCGCGACGCCGGGGTGCTGGTCGATACGCGGGAAGTGGTGGTGACCCATGGTTGCGTCGACGCACTGCAGATGGCCTTGCGCGTGCTGACCCGGCCGGGCGACCTGATAGCCGCCGAGTCACCGGCCTACTACGGCTTGCTGCAGTTGGCCGACCTGCTGGGTTTGAAGGTCATCGAGATTCCCAGCGACCCGTCCACCGGTATTAGCCTGGAGGCCTTGCAGCTGGCGGCCAACCAGTGGTCGATCAAGGCCCTGGTGCTGACACCGCGGCTGAGCAATCCGCTGGGCGGCACGATGCCGGAGGAGCGCCAGAAGCAGCTGCTGCGCCTGGCGTCGGATTTCGATATCCAGGTGGTCGAGGACGACGTCTACGGCGAGTTGATGTTCGAACAGGGGCGGACCAAGGCGCTCAAGGCCTTCGACCGGCTGGACCGGGTGATCTACTGTTCGAGCTTCTCCAAGACCCTCTCGCCGGGTGTGCGGGTCGGTTGGCTGATCGCCGGGCGCTACCAGGAGGAAATCCAGCGCTTGCAGACCTTTACCACCCATTCAGCGTGCAGCGTGACGCAGATGGCCGTGGCGGCTTACCTGGAGAACGGCGGCTACGATCGCCACCTGCGCTACATTCGCCAGGAATACCGCAAGAACCTCAGTGCCTATCAGCTGGCGGTGCAGCAGCACTTCCCGGAAGGTACGCAGATGACGCGGCCCAGCGGTGGCTTCATCCTGTGGATCAGTTTGCCGGGGCGGGTCAATACCCAGGAGCTGCATGTGCGCGCGCTGGAGCAGGGTATCAGCATCGCGCCGGGGCTTATCTTCAGCAACACAGAGCAGTTCAACCACTGCATCCGCCTCAATTGCGGCATTCCATGGAGTCGAGAGGCCGAGCGGGCAGTGATGACCCTGGGGTTGCTGGCGCACCAATTGTGTCGTGACTCGGCAGGTTCGTTGTTCTAGGAATTGTTCGAGATACATTTTTCATACAATACCTAGGCTTGTCAGATGGCCGGGAAAAAGGGAGCATTTGCGTTTTATGGCCTGCTCTCGATATTTATGAACCTGCTTCGCCCATTAGCGCTGACGCTGTGCATCGCGCTGTCCTGGTTGCCGGGCGGCGGGGTGCAAGCTGCGCAGCCGCAGCCGAAAGCCGAGGCCGCCCAGCAAAAGTCGACCAAGGCGCCGGCAAAGGCGGTGGCGAAACCCGCGGCCAAGCCCAAGGCCAAGCAGAAGCCCGCCGGGAAAAAAAACACCAGCAAGGCGGTCGCCAAGCCGCTGCCCTCGCCCAAGCTCGACCTCAGCCTGCCTGCCGACATGGTCGGCGACCTCAAGCCGGATGTAGGTGATGCGCCTGTGGTGCGCAAGCCATTGTTGCCTGCCATGTTCCCGCAGAATCCGGTGCAGGATGACAGCCCCTTCCAGCTGAACGGGCGTCTTATCAGCAATGAAATGCAGTTGCAGATGCGTAACGACAGTCGTCGTGACGTCGAAGGCGCGGCAATCGATTTCGAATTTCGCAACTGACCGTTCGGTCACAGCTCCTTTCCTGTACAGGGCAATTTCAAACGCCTGTTTGAGCGGTTAGTATCCAGGGGTTCGTCACCTTTCCTTCATGAGGTCCTGTTGTCATGAATTGCCGCGAGGGCTGCGGTGCCTGCTGCATTGCCCCATCCATCAGTTCGCCGATTCCCGGCATGCCCCAGGGCAAGCCGGCCGGTGAGCGTTGCCTGCACCTGAGCGTGGAAAACCTCTGTGCGCTGTTCGGCAAGCCCGAGCGGCCAAGCGTATGCGGTGGGTTCAAGGCAGATCCGGAGGTATGTGGCCATGACCGGGATGAAGCCATCCGTATCATCGGTTGGCTGGAGCGCATGACGGCGGCGTGACGGGCTGGGTCTTCGATAAAAGGAACAAGACGATGAGATCGATCAAGCGAATTGCACTGCTGTGTGGCCTGGGTGTCGTGCTGGCACCGGCGGCCTGGGCCGAGAATTGGCAGGTGGCCAAGGACGAGGAGGGCATCAAGGTGTCCTTGAGCGAGGTGCCGGGCTCCAAGTACAAGGCTTACCGCGGCGTAACGGTGATAAAAGCGCCGCTGGCCAAGGTCAAGGCGTTGCAGGAGGACGTGGTGGGCGCGTGCAAGTGGGTGCATGAATGCAAGTCGCAGAAGCTGCTCAAGCACGAAGGCGACCAGAGCTGGACCTACACCCAGTTCAATACGCCATGGCCGGTGACTCCACGGGATTCGGTGCTGCACGTGACTACCCGTGAAGAGGCCGATGGCAGCCTGGTGCGCACGCTTGAGGAGGCTCCGGAATACCTGCCGCAGACCGAGGGTTATGTGCGTGTGAGCCAGGTGCAGGGTTTCTGGAAGCTGGTGCCCAAGGGCGATAGCACCGAAGTGACTTACCAGGTGCATACCGAGCCGGGAGGCAGCGTGCCTTCGTGGCTGGCGAACAAATTCGTGGTGGATGCGCCGTTCAATACGCTCAAAGGCCTGCGTACGTTGGCTGAGAAACCCTGAAGCTGACTGCTGCAAAACGAAAAAAGGCCGCCCGAGGGCGGCCTTTTCCATGCGTTCAGCGCGGGCTTACTTGCGGTCTTTCAGGTCGACGATGTCGCGCTGTGCTTCGCCGGTGTACAGCTGGCGCGGACGGCCGATCTTGTACGGCCCAGAGAGCATTTCCTTCCAGTGCGAGATCCAGCCCACGGTACGAGCCAGGGCGAAGATCACGGTGAACATGCTGGTCGGAATGCCGATCGCCTTGAGGATGATGCCCGAGTAGAAGTCCACGTTCGGGTACAGCGAGCGCTCGATGAAGTACGGATCGGTAAGGGCGATCTCTTCCAGGCGCATGGCCAGTTCCAGCTGCGGGTCGTTCTTGATGCCCAGCTCGCTGAGCACTTCGTCGCAGGTCTGCTTCATCACGGTGGCACGCGGGTCGCGGTTCTTGTACACGCGGTGACCGAAGCCCATGAGCTTGAACGGGTCGTTCTTGTCCTTGGCCTTGGCGATGAACGTGTCGATGTTCGAGACATCGCCGATTTCATCGAGCATGGTCAGGACGGCCTCGTTCGCACCGCCGTGGGCAGGGCCCCACAGCGCGGCGATACCGGCGGCGATGCACGCGAACGGGTTGGCGCCCGAGGAGCCGGCCAGGCGCACGGTGGAGGTGGAGGCGTTCTGCTCGTGGTCGGCGTGGAGGATGAAGATCCGGTCCATCGCCTTGGCCAGCACCGGGCTGATCGGTTTGATCTCGCACGGGGTGTTGAACATCATGTGCAGGAAGTTCTCCGCGTACGACAGGTCGTTGCGCGGGTACATCATCGGCTGACCCATGGAGTACTTGTAGACCATCGCGGCCAGGGTCGGCATCTTGGCGACCAGGCGCACTGCGGAAATCTCGCGGTGCTGCGGGTTATTGATGTCCAGGGAGTCGTGGTAGAACGCCGACAGGGCGCCGACCACGCCGCACATCACCGCCATCGGGTGAGCGTCGCGGCGGAAGCCGTTGAAGAAGGACTTCAGCTGCTCGTGGACCATTGTGTGGTTCTTCACGGTGCTGACGAACTGAGCCTTCTGCTCGGCATTCGGCAGTTCGCCGTTGAGCAGCAGGTAGCAGGTTTCGAGGTAGTCCGATTTTTCGGCGAGCTGTTCGATCGGGTAGCCGCGGTGCAGCAGCACGCCCTTGTCGCCATCGATGTAGGTGATCTTCGACTCGCACGAGGCGGTCGCCATGAAGCCAGGGTCGAAGGTGAAGTGACCGGTAGCCCCCAACCCGCGGACGTCGATTACATCGGGACCAACGGTGCCGGTTAAAATGGGCAGCTCTACGGGGGCATTGCCCTCGATGACCAACTGCGCTTTTTTGTCAGCCATGTGGCCTCCTATTAATGCTTGAAATCATCAGACAGACCCCCCACGCAGGGCCCGCACCACTATAGAGGGATAAATTCGAATGTCAATTTGCCTAAAGGCTGCTTGAAACCCGCTCCAAGCCACGGTTTTCCGAGAAATTTCCGCCCGTTTACGCCTTTTGCTCGCCAAAGGCAATGCGCTATTTGGGCGAGCCCTTCACGTTGTCATAAGCAGCCTAACTGTCTATACTCGGCAGCCGACCGCCAGGGGCTTGCAAGCCCGAACTGCTGGGGGTCGCCGTTCCCTGGGTGGTGGGTACCTGACCAGTACACTAACCAACAACCTTGCCCTGTTAGCTAGGGGCTCTTCAGTGTGAAAAAAGCCGTGAAAAGCCAACGACCTGTAAACCTAGACCTAAGGACCATCAAACTCCCGATCACCGCCTATACCTCCATTCTTCACCGTATCTCCGGCGTCATCCTGTTCGTCGGTCTGGCTATCATGCTCTATGCACTGAGCAAGTCGCTGGGTTCGGAAGAGGGGTTCGGCGAGGTTAAAGCGTGCCTGACCAGCCCGCTGGCCAAATTCGTGATCTGGGGCCTGCTGTCCGCCTTGCTGTATCACCTGGTGGCCGGCGTGCGCCACCTGATCATGGACATGGGTATCGGTGAGACGCTGGAAGGCGGCAAGCTGGGCTCGAAAATCGTGATCGTCATCTCCGTGGTGGTGATCGTTCTGGCGGGAGTTTGGGTATGGTAACCAATGTCACGAACCTGTCGCGTTCGGGCCTCTATGATTGGATGGCGCAGCGCGTTTCTGCGGTCGTTCTCGCGGCTTACTTCATTTTCCTGATCGGCTACCTCGTGGTGAACCCGGGCATCGACTATGCCCAGTGGCACGCCCTGTTCTCCAACAACGCGATGCGGATCTTCAGTCTGCTGGCCCTCGTTGCCCTGGGCGCCCACGCCTGGGTCGGCATGTGGACCATCGCCACCGACTACCTGACGCCGATGTCGTTCGGCAAGTCGGCGACTGCGATCCGTTTCCTGTTCCAGGCTGTATGCGGCGTTGCGATGTTCGCTTACTTCGTCTGGGGTGTGCAGATTCTCTGGGGTATCTGATTCATGGCTAACATTCCAACGATTTCCTTCGACGCCATCATCATCGGTGGTGGCGGTGCAGGCATGCGTGCCGCACTGCAGCTGGCTCAAGGTGGCCACAAGACCGCCGTAGTCACCAAGGTCTTCCCGACCCGCTCGCACACCGTTTCCGCCCAGGGTGGCATCACCTGCGCCATCGCTTCGGCCGACCCGAACGACGACTGGCGCTGGCACATGTACGATACCGTCAAGGGTTCCGACTACATCGGTGACCAGGACGCTATCGAGTACATGTGTCAGGAAGGCCCGGCTGCGGTCTTCGAGCTGGACCACATGGGTCTGCCTTTCTCGCGTACCGAAACCGGTCGTATCTACCAGCGTCCGTTCGGTGGCCAGTCCAAGGACTTCGGCAAGGGTGGCCAGGCCGCCCGTACCTGCGCCGCTTCCGACCGTACCGGCCACGCGCTGCTGCATACCCTGTACCAGGGCAACCTGAAGGCAGGCACCACCTTCCTCAACGAGTACTACGCGGTCGACCTGGTGAAGAACCAGGATGGCGCGTTCGTCGGTGTGATCGCGATCTGCATCGAAACCGGCGAAACCATGTACATCAAGTCCAAGGCCACCGTTCTGGCTACTGGCGGTGCTGGCCGTATCTACGCCTCCACCACCAACGCCCTGATCAACACCGGTGACGGTATCGGTATGGCCCTGCGTGCTGGCGTGCCGGTACAGGACATCGAGATGTGGCAGTTCCACCCGACCGGCATCGCCGGCGCCGGTGTATTGGTGACCGAAGGTTGCCGTGGTGAAGGTGGCTACCTGATCAACGCCCATGGCGAGCGCTTCATGGAGCGCTACGCGCCGAACGCGAAGGACCTGGCTGGCCGCGACGTGGTCGCCCGTTCCATGGTCAAGGAAATCATCGCCGGCAACGGCGTGGGCCCGAACAAGGACCACGTACTGCTGAAGCTGGACCACCTGGGCGAGGAAGTGCTGCACAGCCGCCTGCCAGGCATCTGCGAGCTGTCCAAGACCTTCGCCCACGTCGACCCTGTGGTCGCGCCGGTTCCGGTCGTACCGACCTGCCACTACATGATGGGCGGCGTGGCCACCAACATTCATGGCCAGGCCATCACCATGGACGCCGACGGCAAGGACCAGATCATTCCTGGCCTGTTCGCCGTAGGCGAAGTGGCGTGCGTATCGGTTCACGGTGCCAACCGCCTGGGCGGCAACTCGCTGCTCGACCTGGTGGTCTTCGGTCGCGCCGCAGGCCTGCACCTGGAAAAAGCCCTGAGCGACGGCGTCGAATACCGCGACGCGAGCGATACCGATGTCGACGTTGCCCTGAACCGCCTGAACAAGCTCAACGAGCGTACCAGCGGCGAAGACGTGGCCAGCCTCAAGCGCGAACTGCAAAGCTGCATGCAGAACTACTTCGGTGTATTCCGTACTGGCGAATACATGCAGAAGGGTATCGAGCAGCTGGCGGGCCTGCGTGACCGCATCGCCAACGTCAAGATCAACGACAAGTCCCAGGCCTTCAACACCGCGCGTATCGAAGCGCTGGAGCTGCAGAACCTGCTGGAAGTCGCCGAAGCCACCGCCATCGCGGCCGAAGCCCGTAAAGAGTCCCGCGGCGCCCACGCCCGTGAAGACTTCGAAGACCGTGACGACGAAAACTGGCTGTGCCACACCCTGTACTACCCGGGTGAGAAGCGCGTTGCCAAGCGCGGTGTCAACTTTGCGCCGAAGACCGTTCCTGCCTTCGAACCAAAAGTCCGGACTTACTAAGGGTGGCCGCTATGTTGAAAGTCGAAGTTTATCGTTACAACCCGGACACCGACTCGGCGCCCAAGATGGAGTCGTTCGACGTCGATACCGGTGGCAAGGACCTGATGGTGCTGGACGTACTGGCACTGATCAAGGAGAAGGACGAGGGCTTCTCGTACCGTCGCTCCTGCCGCGAAGGCGTGTGCGGTTCCGATGGCATGAACATGAACGGCAAGAACGGCCTGGCCTGCATCACTCCGCTGTCCGGCGTGGTCAAGGGCAACAAGCTGGTTCTGCGTCCACTGCCAGGTTTGCCGGTAATCCGTGACCTGGTCGTCGATATGAGCATCTTCTACAAGCAGTACGAGAAGGTGAAGCCGTTCCTGCAGAACGATACGCCGGCCCCGGCCATCGAGCGTCTGCAGTCGCCGGAAGATCGCGACAAGCTGGACGGCCTGTACGAGTGTATCCTGTGCGCCTGCTGCTCGACCTCCTGCCCGTCGTTCTGGTGGAACCCGGACAAGTTCCTGGGCCCCGCCGCTCTGCTGCAGGCCTACCGTTTCCTGGCCGACAGCCGCGACACCAAGACTCAGGAGCGCCTGGCGTCCCTGGATGACCCGTTCAGCGTATTCCGCTGCCGCGGGATCATGAACTGCGTGAACGTTTGCCCGAAGGGTCTGAACCCGACCAAGGCAATCGGCCATGTACGCAACATGCTGCTGCAAAGCGGCACCTGATCCAAAACGCTGTACCTGCAACAAGCCGGGGTGCGGGTGTCGAACCCGCACTGCGGTAAACCCGAGCAAGGGCCCAAAAAGCCCGAGCTCATTACCTATGAAGATATGAGACCAGCAGGGGCTTCCGGGCTGGTACCCGGAAAATCTGCAGGATCCTCGGTGGCGTGGTCAGTCGCTGTTCTCGGGCTTTCCATGTGTGCTGGGGCACTTGCCGATCCGTCCCCGAACGAGGGTGACCAAGCATGCAAGAAAGCGTGATGCAGCGCATGTGGGAAAGCGCCCACCTTTCAGGTGGTAACGCTGCATATGTGGAAGAGCTCTACGAGCTTTACCTGCACGACCCTAACGCTGTGCCAGAAGAGTGGCGCACTTACTTCCAGAAGTTGCCCGCCGACGGCAGCACCGCTACCGATGTATCGCACTCTACAATCCGCGACCATTTCGTACTGCTGGCAAAGAACCAGCGCCGCGCCCAACCGGTTTCCGCCGGGAGCGTGAGCAGTGAACACGAGAAGAAGCAGGTTGAAGTTCTGCGACTGATCCAGGCCTATCGGATGCGCGGCCATCAGGCTGCCACGCTCGACCCGTTGGGGTTGTGGCAGCGCCCTGCGCCCGTAGACCTGTCGATCAATCACTACGGCTTGACCAATGCCGACCTTGATACGACCTTCCGTGCCGGCGACCTGTTCATCGGCAAAGAGGAAGCGAGCCTACGCGAAATCTTCGATGCGCTGCAGAAGACATATTGTCGCACCATCGGCGCCGAGTTCACCCACATCGTCGATTCCGAGCAGCGCAGCTGGTTCCAGCAGCGCCTGGAAAGCGTCCGTGGTCGTCCTGATTACTCCGCCGACGTGCAGACCCACCTGCTCGAGCGCGTGACAGCGGGCGAGGGCCTGGAAAAGTACCTGGGCACCAAGTACCCAGGCACCAAGCGTTTCGGCCTGGAGGGCGGCGAGAGCCTGATCCCGATGCTGGACGAAATGATCCAGCGTTCCGGCTCCTACGGCACCAAGGAAGTCGTGATCGGCATGGCCCACCGTGGCCGCCTTAACGTGCTGGTCAACACCTTCGGCAAGAACCCGCGCGAGCTGTTCGACGAGTTCGAAGGCAAGAAGATGAACGAGCTGGGCTCCGGTGACGTGAAATATCACCAGGGCTTCTCCAGCAACGTGATGACCACCGGTGGCGAAGTCCACCTGGCCATGGCGTTCAACCCCTCCCACCTGGAAATCGTCTCGCCAGTGGTGGAAGGTTCGGTGCGCGCCCGCCAGGACCGTCGCAACGACACCTCGGGTGACAAGGTTCTGCCAATCTCCATCCACGGCGACGCAGCATTTGCCGGTCAGGGTGTGGTCATGGAAACCTTCCAGATGTCGCAGACCCGCGGTTTCAAGACCG
Source organism: Pseudomonas sp. LS_2 (assembly GCF_042709235.1). Classification (NCBI taxonomy): domain Bacteria; kingdom Pseudomonadati; phylum Pseudomonadota; class Gammaproteobacteria; order Pseudomonadales; family Pseudomonadaceae; genus Pseudomonas; species Pseudomonas sp. LS_2. The sequence continues at coordinate 102,646 of NZ_JAVAYC010000007.1, forward strand.
GCGGCACCGTGCACATCGTGATCAACAACCAGGTCGGTTTCACCATCAGCAACCCGCTGGACGCGCGCTCCACCGAGTACGCCACCGACGTGGCCAAGATGATCCAGGCGCCGATCCTGCACGTGAACGGCGATGACCCGGAAGCGGTGCTGTTCGTCACCCAGCTGGCCGTCGACTACCGCATGCAGTTCAAGCGCGACGTGGTCATCGACCTGGTCTGCTACCGCCGCCGCGGCCACAACGAGGCCGACGAACCGAACGGTACCCAGCCGCTGATGTACCAGCAGATCAGCAAGCAGCGCACCACCCGTGAGCTGTACGCCGAGGCGCTGATCAAGGCCGGCCGTATCGACGCCGAGGGCGCCCAGTCCAAGGTCGACGAATACCGCAACGCCCTGGACAACGGCCTGCACGTGGTCAAGAGCCTGGTCAAGGAGCCGAACCGCGAGCTGTTCGTCGACTGGCGTCCGTACCTGGGCCATGCCTGGACCGCGCGTCACGACACCCGCTTCGACCTCAAGACCCTGCAGGACCTCTCGGCCAAGCTGCTCGAGCTGCCGGAAGGCTTCGTGGTCCAGCGCCAGGTCTCGAAGATCTACGAAGACCGCCAGAAGATGCAGGCCGGTGGCTTGCCGATCAACTGGGGTTATGCAGAGACCATGGCCTACGCCACCCTGCAGTTCGAAGGTCACCCGATCCGCATGACCGGCCAGGACATCGGCCGTGGCACCTTCTCGCACCGCCATGCGGTGCTGCACAACCAGAAGGACGCCAGCACCTACGTGCCGCTGCAGAACCTGTTCCCGGGCCAGCCGCGCTTCGACCTGTACGACTCCTTCCTCTCGGAAGAAGCAGTACTGGCCTTCGAATACGGCTACTCGACCACCACGCCGAACGCGCTGGTGATCTGGGAAGCCCAGTTCGGCGACTTCGCCAACGGCGCCCAGGTGGTGATCGACCAGTTCATCACCAGCGGCGAGCACAAGTGGGGCCGTCTGTGCGGCCTGACCATGCTGCTGCCACACGGCTATGAAGGCCAAGGCCCCGAGCACTCCTCGGCGCGTCTGGAACGCTACCTGCAGCTGTGCGCCGAGCACAACATCCAGGTGTGCGTGCCGACCACCCCGGCGCAGATCTACCACCTGCTGCGTCGCCAGGTCATTCGCCCGCTGCGCAAGCCGCTGATCGTCCTGACGCCGAAGTCGCTGCTGCGCCACAAGCTGGCCGTCTCGACCTTGGAAGACTTGGCCGAGGGCTCGTTCCAGACCGTGATCCCGGAAGTCGACACCCTCGACCCGGCCAAGGTCGAGCGCCTGATCCTGGCCAGCGGCAAGGTCTACTACGATCTGCTGGAAAAACGCCGTGCCGAAGGCCGCGAAGATATCGCCATCGTGCGTATCGAGCAGCTGTATCCGTTCCCTGAGGACGACCTGGTCGAAATCCTGGCGCCGTACACCAACCTCAAGCATGCGGTGTGGTGCCAGGAAGAGCCGATGAACCAGGGCGCCTGGTACAGCAGCCAGCACCACATGCGCCGTATCCTGGGCCGCCACAACAAGGCACTGGTCCTGGAATACGCCGGCCGCGACGCGTCTGCCGCGCCAGCCTGTGGTTACGCATCGAAGCACGCCGAACAGCAGGAAAAACTGCTGCAAGACGCCTTCACTGTCTAACGCCTTCGCGCACTTGAAACCGAATTTAAGGAAACACTGATAATGGCTATCGAGATCAAAGCCCCAACCTTCCCGGAATCGGTTGCCGATGGCACCGTTGCCACCTGGCACAAGAAGCCGGGCGAAGCCGTCAAGCGTGACGAGCTGATCGTCGACATCGAGACCGACAAGGTCGTCCTGGAAGTGCTGGCCACCGCCGACGGCGTGCTGGGCGACATCGTCAAGGGCGAGGGCGACACCGTCCTGTCCGACGAGGTCCTGGGTTCGATCGTTGAAGGCGGTGCTGCTGCCGCTGCGCCGGCTGCTGCTCCGGCTGCCGCAGCCCCAGCTCCAGCCGCTGCCGACGCTGGCGAAGACGACCCGATCGCCGCGCCTGCCGCGCGCAAGCTGGCTGAAGAAAACGGTATCGACCTGGCTACCGTTGCCGGCACCGGCAAAGGCGGTCGCGTGACCAAGGAAGACGTCGTCGCCGCCGTCGCCAACAAGAAGTCGGCCCCGGCTGCCAAGCCAGCTGCCGCTGCTGCCGCCGCCCCGGTTGTCGTCGCTGCTGGCGACCGCACCGAGAAGCGCGTACCGATGACGCGCCTGCGTGCCAAGATCGCCGATCGTCTGGTCGAGGCTCAGTCGACCATGGCCATGCTGACCACCTTCAACGAAGTCGACATGACCGAAGTCATGGCCCTGCGTTCGAAGTACAAGGACCTGTTCGAGAAGTCCCACAACGGCGTACGCCTGGGCTTCATGTCGTTCTTCGTCAAGGCAGCTACCGAGGCGCTGAAGCGCTTCCCGGCGGTCAACGCCTCGATCGACGGCAACGACATCGTCTACCACGGCTATGCGGACGTCGGCGTTGCCGTCTCCAGCGACCGTGGCCTGGTGGTACCGGTTCTGCGTAACGCCGAGTCGATGAGCCTGGCGGAAATCGAGAACGGCATCGCCACCTTCGGCAAGAAGGCCCGTGACGGCAAGCTGGCCATCGAGGAGATGACCGGCGGTACCTTCACCATCACCAACGGTGGTACCTTCGGTTCGATGATGTCGACCCCGATCGTCAACCCGCCGCAAGCCGCGATCCTGGGCATGCACAACATCATCCAGCGTCCGATGGCGATCAACGGCCAAGTGGTCATTCGCCCGATGATGTACCTGGCACTGTCCTACGACCACCGCCTGATCGACGGCAAGGAAGCGGTAACCTTCCTGGTGACCATCAAGAACCTGCTGGAAGATCCGGCTCGTCTGCTGCTGGACATCTAATGACGCGGCTGCAGGCCGCAAGCGCCAGGCTTCGCTCCGAAGCGTGTCGTCTTGCGGCCTGCAGCTTGCCGCTTGAAGCTTAAAAGGAATCTTTTATGACCCAGAAATTCGACGTGGTAGTGATTGGTGCAGGTCCTGGCGGCTATGTAGCCGCCATCAAGGCCGCGCAGCTCGGCCTTTCGACCGCCTGCATCGAGAAATACACCGACGCCGAGGGCAAGCTGGCCCTGGGCGGTACCTGCCTGAACGTGGGTTGCATTCCTTCCAAGGCCCTGCTCGACAGCTCCTGGAAGTACAAGGAAGCCAAAGAAAGCTTCAACGTCCACGGTATCTCCACTGGCGAAGTGAAGATGGACGTCGCCGCGATGGTTGGCCGCAAGGCTGGCATCGTCAAGAACCTGACCAGCGGTGTTTCCACCCTGTTCAAGGCCAACGGCGTTACCTCGATCCAAGGCCACGGCAAGCTGCTGGCTGGCAAGAAAGTCGAAGTCACCAAGCCTGATGGCTCGGTTGAAGTCATCGAAGCCGAGAACGTGATCCTGGCTTCCGGCTCGCGCCCGATCGACATTCCGCCGGCCCCGGTCGACCAGAAGGTCATTGTCGACTCCACCGGCGCCCTGGAATTCCAATCGGTTCCCAAGCGTCTGGGCGTGATCGGCGCTGGCGTCATCGGCCTGGAACTGGGTTCGGTCTGGGCTCGCCTGGGTGCTGAAGTCACCGTCCTCGAAGCCTTGGACACCTTCCTGATGGCTGCCGACACCGCTGTGTCGAAAGAAGCCCAGAAGACCCTGACCAAGCAAGGCCTGGACATCAAGCTGGGCGCTCGCGTCACTGGCTCGAAAGTCAACGGCGACGAAGTCGAAGTCACCTACACCAACGCCGAAGGCGAGCAGAAGATCGTCTTCGACAAGCTGATCGTTGCGGTCGGCCGCCGTCCGGTGACCACCGACCTGCTGGCTGCCGACAGCGGGGTGAACATCGACGAGCGTGGTTACATCTTCGTCGATGACCACTGCGCTACCAGCGTGCCGGGCGTCTTCGCCATTGGTGACGTGGTGCGCGGCATGATGCTGGCGCACAAGGCCTCGGAAGAGGGCATCATGGTCGTCGAGCGCATCAAGGGCCACAAGGCCCAGATGAACTACGACCTGATCCCATCGGTCATCTACACCCACCCGGAAATCGCCTGGGTCGGCAAGACCGAACAGGCCTTGAAGGCCGAAGGCGTTGAGGTTAACGTGGGCACCTTCCCGTTCGCGGCCAGCGGCCGTGCGATGGCGGCCAACGACACCGGTGGTTTCGTCAAGGTCATCGCCGACGCCAAGACCGACCGCGTACTGGGCGTTCACGTGATCGGCCCATCGGCTGCCGAACTGGTGCAGCAGGGCGCGATCGCAATGGAATTCGGCACCAGTGCCGAAGACCTGGGCATGATGGTCTTCAGCCATCCGACCCTGTCCGAAGCGCTGCATGAAGCCGCGCTGGCTGTGAATGGCGGCGCCATTCACGTGGCCAACCGTAAGAAGCGTTAATTATAAGAAACCACGGCGGGCTGCCCGTCGTGGGTCTTGCGTGCAAGACTCACCGCGGAACGTCCGCCGGACCGAGCCACCGGAAAAATCCGGGGTTAACGGTCACAGGTGGCGCGGCACCAGCAATGGCGCAGCGCCGAAGCGCAGTACCTAACGAAGACGGTAAAAAGCATGAATCTTCACGAGTATCAGGGTAAACAGCTGTTCGCTGAGTACGGCCTGCCAGTTTCCAAGGGTTTCGCGGTCGATACCCCTGAGCAAGCCGCAGAAGCCTGCGAAAAGATCGGTGGTTCGGAGTGGGTGGTAAAAGCCCAGGTCCACGCCGGTGGTCGCGGTAAAGCGGGCGGCGTCAAGCTGGTTCGCAGCAAAGAAGACGCCAAGGCGTTCGCTGCGCAATGGTTGGGCAAGAATCTGGTGACCTACCAGACCGACGCCAACGGTCAGCCAGTCTCCAAGATCCTGGTCGAATCCTGCACTGACATCGCCAAGGAGCTGTACCTGGGCGCTGTAGTCGACCGTTCGAGCCGTCGCATCGTGTTCATGGCCTCCACCGAAGGTGGCGTGGACATCGAGAAAGTCGCTCACGACACTCCCGAGAAGATCCTCAAGGCTACCATCGACCCGCTGGTCGGCGCTCAGCCGTTCCAGGGTCGCGAGCTGGCTTTCCAGCTGGGCCTGGAAGGCAAGCAAGTTCAACAGTTCGCCAAGATCTTCGTAGGCCTGGCCAAGCTGTTCAAGGACCACGACCTGGCCCTGCTGGAAGTCAACCCGCTGGTGATCAAGGCCGACGGTGACCTGCACTGCCTCGATGCCAAGATCAACATCGACGCCAATGCCATGTACCGTCAGCCCAAGCTGAAGACCTTCCACGACCCGTCGCAGGACGACGCCCGTGAAGCCCACGCTGCCAAGTTCGAACTGAACTACGTTGCCCTGGAAGGCAACATCGGCTGCATGGTCAACGGTGCCGGCCTGGCCATGGGTACCATGGACATCGTCAACCTGCACGGCGGCAAGCCAGCCAACTTCCTCGACGTAGGTGGTGGCGCTACCAAAGAGCGCGTGACCGAAGCCTTCAAGATCATCCTGTCCGACAGCAATGTCGCGGCCGTACTGGTCAACATCTTCGGCGGCATCGTTCGCTGCGACATGATTGCCGAAGGCATCATCGGTGCAGTGAAAGAAGTTGGCGTCAAAGTACCGGTCGTCGTTCGCCTCGAAGGCAACAACGCCGAACTGGGCGCTAAAGTACTGGCAGAAAGCGGTTTGAACATCATTGCGGCAACCAGCCTGACCGACGCTGCTCAACAAGTTGTCAAAGCTGCGGAGGGCAAGTAATGAGCGTCCTGATCAATAAAGACACCAAGGTCATCTGCCAGGGCTTCACCGGCTCGCAGGGTACTTTCCACTCCGAACAAGCCATCGCCTACGGCACCAAGATGGTTGGCGGCGTGACCCCAGGCAAGGGTGGCACTACCCACCTGGGCCTGCCGGTGTTCAACACCGTCAAGGAAGCCGTCGAAGCCACTGGCGCCGACGCTTCGGTCATCTACGTTCCGGCTCCGTTCTGCAAGGACTCGATCCTGGAAGCTGCCTTCGGCGGCATCAAGCTGATCGTCTGCATCACCGAAGGCATTCCTACCCTGGACATGCTGGATGCCAAGGTCAAGTGCGACGAGCTGGGCGTTACCCTGATCGGTCCTAACTGCCCAGGCGTCATCACTCCGGGCGAGTGCAAGATCGGCATCATGCCAGGTCACATCCACCTGCCAGGCAAGGTCGGTATCGTTTCGCGTTCCGGCACCCTGACCTACGAAGCGGTCAAGCAGACCACCGACGCCGGCTTCGGCCAGTCGACCTGCGTAGGTATCGGCGGCGACCCGATCCCAGGCTCCAACTTCATCGACATCCTGAAGCTGTTCCAGGAAGACCCGAAGACCGAAGCGATCGTCATGATCGGCGAGATCGGCGGTTCGGCTGAAGAAGAAGCTGCGGCCTACATCAAGGCCAACGTCACCAAGCCTGTGGTTTCCTACATCGCTGGTGTTACCGCTCCTGCGGGCAAGCGCATGGGCCACGCTGGTGCCATCATCTCCGGTGGCAAAGGCACTGCGGACGAGAAATTCGCCGCTCTGCAGGACGCCGGTGTAAAAACCGTGCGTTCCCTGGCTGACATCGGCAAGGCCCTGGCCGAGCTGACTGGCTGGGAAGCCAAGAAGTAATACGCTGCACCCCCCACGCGCACAGAGGCCACCTTCGGGTGGCCTTTGTCGTTTCAAGAGGGTGACGATTAAAGCAAATCCTACAGATGATGCCGGGCATTCTGGGAAAATCCCGCAACGCCTCGGTCACCCAGACGACAAACCTATACGCACATCGGACAACCTGCTCTGTTGCAGTGCGTTTGTCCGGCAAATTGGGTACCCTACGCGCCACTCTGTGCCCGTGCCCCAAAAGGGAACGACACGCTAAACGGGTCTGGCTCACCAAGCCGGGCAGCATTTCCCGTCATCCACTGGGAAATTCCCTCTCGAATCCCGATTTCAGCAGTGTGGTACTTCTTCAAATGAAAGTGTTAAAAGGCCAGGATATCCTGGCGCTTGGCTTTATGACGTTCGCGCTTTTCGTAGGCGCCGGCAACATCATCTTCCCGCCTATCGTCGGCCTGCAATCCGGGCCTCATGTCTGGATGGCGGCACTGGGCTTCCTGGTCACCGCCGTTGGTCTCCCTGTCATCACCGTGGTCGCCCTGGCCAGGGTCGGCGGCGGCATGGACGCGCTGAGCAGCCCGATCGGCAAGTTCTTCGGCGGCTTGCTCGCGGCGGTGTGCTACCTCTCGGTCGGCCCATTGTTCGCCACCCCGCGCACGGCGACCGTTTCCTTCGAAGTGGGTGTGGCGCCGCTGACCGGTGAGAGCCCACTGGCACTCTTCCTCTACAGCTTGGTGTATTTCATCGTGGTGCTGGCCGTGTCGATGTATCCCGGCAAGCTGCTCGATACCGTAGGCCGCTTCCTCGCGCCGTTGAAGATCCTCGCCCTGGCCATCCTCGGCATTGCTGCCTTCGCGCTGCCTGCCGGTACCATCGGCGAAGCGCAGCCGGCGTATGCCGCTGCCGCGTTCTCCAAGGGCTTTTCCGACGGTTACCTGACCATGGACACCCTGGGTGCCCTGGTCTTTGGTATCGTCATCGTAAACGCCATCCGCTCGCGCGGTGTCGAGTCGCCGAAGCTGATTACCCGTTACGCCATCATCGCCGGCCTGATCGCAGGGGTGGGCCTGGCCCTGGTGTACATCAGCCTGTTCCGCCTGGGGGCGGGCAGCCACGAGATCGCCGCAGGTGCCACCAATGGTGCGGCCGTGCTGCATGCCTATGTCCAGCACACTTTCGGCTCGCTCGGCAGCGGCTTCCTCGCCGTGCTGATCGCACTGGCCTGCCTGGTGACCGCGGTTGGACTGACCTGCGCTTGTGCCGAGTACTTCAGCCAGGTGCTGCCGCTGTCCTATCGCGCGCTGGTGGTGATCCTGGCGGGCTTCTCGCTGCTGATCTCCAACCTTGGCCTGACCAAGCTGATCATGTTCTCGATCCCGGTACTCACCGCCATTTATCCGCCTTGCATCGTGGTGGTGGGCCTGAGCTTCGTGAAAGACCTGTGGAATTCGCAGACGCGTATCCTGGCGCCGGTCATGCTGGTGTCGTTGCTGTTCGGTATCGTCGATGCCATCAAGGGCAGCAGCATCGCCCACGTACTGCCAGAGTTCATGGCGCACCTGCCGTTCAGCGCAGAAGGCATGGCCTGGCTGGTGCCATCGGTGCTGACCCTGGCCGCTGCCGTGCTGTGCGACCGCATGCTCGGCAAGCCGCGCGAAGCGCTGGCCTGACGAGGTGACACCGCGTCTCGGGCGCTGGCCACAAGCCGAGGGCGCCCGAACCCGGAGACACCCGGAACCCGCATTCGATGAGCGTGCGGGTTTTTTTGTGTCTGTGGCGCGCAAATAGCCTGCTGATAGTGCCTTTTCCAACGTACAAGCGTCGAAACCCGGTCTACCTTTTCTGTGCGCCCGGACCACTCGGAAAAACCCATGGATTTCATTCGAACCAACCTCGACAACCTGCTGGCGATTGCCTGGTTCGCCCTCTGCTGGGGCGGCTACACCCGCTATGCCACCTGGAAAGCGCGCGATACCGCGTGCCTGGCCAGTGTCCTGCATCTGTACCGGGAAGACTGGATGCGCCGCATGCTGCTGCGCGACAACCGCATCGCCGACGCCAGCGTGATCGGCAACCTTGAGCGCAATGCCTCGTTCTTTGCTTCCAGCACGCTGATCATCCTGGCCGGCATCCTGACGGTACTCGGTTCTTCCGACCGGGCGCTTTCGTTGCTGGCCGACCTGCCGTGGGTTCAGCAGGCGTCCCAGGCCATTTCCGAAATCAAGCTGCTGTGCCTGGCGATGGTCTTCGTCTACGCCTTCTTCACGTTCAGCTGGTGCATGCGCCAATACAACTTCGCTGCCGTGCTGGTGGGATCGGCACCGATGATCGGCGAGCGGCTGGTGAACGAGTTGGAACGCAAGGCCTTCGCTTCAAGGGCCGCGCGAGTGCTGTCGTTGGCGGCCAACCAGTTCAACTTTGGCCTGCGGGCCTACTACTTCGGCATGGCCATGCTCAGTTGGTTTATCAGCCCGTGGTTGTTCATGTTGATGAGTGTGGGGGTGGTGCTGATTCTGTATCGGCGCGAGTTCCATTCCGATGTATTGGAGGTGATGGTATTCACGCCCACCGAAAATGCCCCGGTCGAAACACCCAAGGACACTTCTCCTGCATCGAACTGAAGCGTTTAAGTCAATAAGTTACGCCCACAAAAAAACCGGCTTTCGCCGGTTTTTTCTTGACTGCCGATTACTGCTTGGCTGGTTCGGCCGGAGCAGTGGTAGCCGGTGCGGTGCCTGGCGCCGGTGTTGCCGGCGCGGCTTCCTCAGCGGCTTTCTGCTGCGCTTCGGCCTGATCTTTGGCGGCTTCGGCGTTTTCCTTGGCCGCGTCGTTCATCTTATCCTGAGCTTCGCCCATTTTTTCCTGGGCTTGTTCGGCATGTTGCTGTGCGTCCTGGGCTTTGTCTTCGCTCGCTTTATCGCAAGCAGCCAGGCCCATGGCAGCAGCCAGCATCAGAGCAAAAGCAAAAGGTTTACGCATGGGGTGTTTCTCCTTGTGGAATAACGTGCTTGTAACCTTCGAGCGCCAGGCGGTGGAATAAGTTCAACATTTGTTGAAGATATATAACGCCCCGTTCTACATAGACTTTTTCCGCGCCGTGTGCGTGGGTGAACATCAGCAGGGAAGGCATGACCTTATGAGCGAGATCGCCCTTGTCTCAATGGCAGAACGTTTTCTGTCGGCGCTGCGCCATTGCCAGCTGTTGAAGATGCGTGTTCATCACGCCGATGCCAATGGCATGACCCTTGTGCTGCCCTGGTCGCCAGGCATCGTCGGCAACCCGCAGACCGGCGCGGTACATGGCGGCGCCCTGACCACGCTGATGGACACCACCTGCGGCATGGCCACGCTGTGTGTACTGCCGCGCTTCGAGGTGTGCCCGACCCTGGACCTGCGTATCGACTACATGCACCCGGCCGAGCCCGGCAAGGAGATCTTCGGCCATGCCCAGTGCTACCGGGCCACCCGCGACGTCATCTTTACCCGCGGCAGCGCCTACCAGGACGACCCCGAGCAGCCTATCTGCCAGGTGGTGGGCACCTTCATGCGCCTGGGCCAGGAAGCCAAGGGCGGCATCCGCTTCGGCGGCGCGCTCAAGGAGGGCAGGGCATGATTCCCGCCGACGTGCGCAAGCAGCTCAACGAGGCCCATGCCAGGGGTGACTACGCGCCACTGCTGGGGTTGATTCCCTATGCCGGGCTGATCGGTATCCAGTGCCAGCGCCAGGGCGACGACCTGCTGTTTCTCCTGCCCGCCAGCCAGGACAACATCGGCAACCCGCTGCTGCCGGCCATCCATGGTGGGGTGATTGCAGGCTTCATGGAGCTTTCGGCGGCGCTTTACCTGCTGATCTTCAGTGAGAGCGCGAGCATCCCGAAGATCATCGACTTTTCCATCGACTACCTGCGCGCCGGGCACTACCGCGACACCTACGCCCAGTGCCAGCTGTGGCGCCAGGGCCGCCGGGTGACCAACGTGGCGATCACCGCCTGGCAGGGCGACCGCGCCGCGCCGATCGCCACCGCGCGGGCGCATTTCAAGATCGAGCCCGAGAAGCCCTCGAAATAAAAAAGCCCTTGAAATACTCGGGCCTGCCCCCATCTGCTGGACATCCGCCGCCGTAATGCAGGCCAAACGGGCCGCTGGCGACCACTGCCATCAGACTGGAGTTTGACGAACATGAGTGTGGAGACTCAAAAAGAAACCCTGGGCTTCCAGACCGAGGTAAAGCAGCTGCTGCACCTCATGATCCATTCGCTGTATTCGAACAAGGAGATCTTCCTGCGCGAGCTGATCTCCAACGCCTCCGACGCCTCCGACAAACTGCGCTTCGAAGCGCTGGCCAAGCCCGAGCTGCTCGAAGATGATGCCGACCTGAAGATCCGCGTGAGCTTCGACAAGGATGCCGGCACCGTCACCCTCGAAGACAACGGCATCGGCATGAGCCGCGAAGACGTGATCGCGCACCTGGGCACCATCGCCAAGTCCGGCACCGCCGACTTCATGAAGAACCTCACCGGCGACCAGAAGAAAGACTCGCACCTGATCGGTCAGTTCGGCGTCGGCTTCTACTCGGCGTTCATCGTCGCCGACCAGGTCGATGTCTACAGCCGCCGGGCCGGCCTGCCGGCTGCCGAGGGCGTGCACTGGTCGTCCAAGGGTGAGGGCGACTTCGAAGTCGCGACCGTCGAGAAGCCGCAGCGCGGCACCCGCATCGTCCTGCACCTGAAGAAGGACGAGCAGGAGTTCGCCGATGGCTGGCGCCTGCGTAACGTCATCAAGAAATATTCCGACCATATCGCACTGCCTATCCAACTGCCCCAGGAGCAGGCCGAAGCCGCCGAAGGCGAAGAAAAGCCAGCCCAGCAATGGGAAACCGTCAACCGCGCCAGTGCCCTGTGGACCCGCTCTCGCACCGAGATCAAGGACGAGGAGTACCAGGAGTTCTACAAGCACATCGGCCATGACTTCGAAAACCCGCTGGCCTGGAGCCACAACAAGGTCGAAGGCAAGCTCGAGTACAACTCGCTGCTGTACGTGCCAGCTCGTGCGCCGTTCGACCTGTACCAGCGCGAAGCACCACGCGGCCTGAAGCTGTATGTGCAGCGCGTGTTCATCATGGACCAGGCCGAGTCGTTCCTGCCGCTGTACCTGCGCTTCATCAAGGGTGTGGTCGACTCCAACGACCTGTCGCTGAACGTCTCGCGCGAGATCCTGCAGAAGGACCCGATCATCGACTCGATGAAGTCGGCCCTGACCAAGCGCGTGCTGGATATGCTGGAGAAGCTGGCGAAGAACGAGCCGGAGCAGTACAAGGGCTTCTGGAAGAACTTCGGCCAGGTGCTCAAGGAAGGCCCGGCGGAAGATTTCGCCAACAAGGAAAAGATCGCCGGTCTGCTGCGCTTCGCATCCACCCAGGACGACAGCGGCGAACAAAGCGTTGCCCTGGCGGATTACCTGGCGCGCGCCCAGGAAGGCCAGGACAAGATCTACTACCTGACCGGCGAAACCTACGCCCAGGTGAAGAACAGCCCGCACCTGGAAGTGTTCCGCAAGAAAGGCATCGAAGTGCTGCTGCTGACCGACCGTATCGACGAGTGGCTGATGAGCTACCTCAGCGAGTTCGAGGGCAAGCAGTTCGTGGACGTTGCCCGCGGTGACCTGGACCTGGGCAAGCTGGATTCGGAAGAAGACAAGAAAGCCCAGGAAGAAGTGGCGAAAGAGAAAGAAGGCCTCGTCGAGCGCTTGAAGACTGCCCTGGGCGACAGCGTTGCCGAGGTGCGTGTTTCGCACCGCCTGACCGACTCGCCGGCGATCCTGGCGATCGGTGAACAGGACCTGGGTCTGCAGATGCGCCAGATCCTCGAGGCCAGCGGGCAGAAGGTGCCGGATTCCAAGCCGATCTTCGAGTTCAACCCCAGCCACCCGCTGATCGAGAAGCTGGACCACGAGCAGAGCGAGGACCGCTTCGCGGAGCTTTCGCACATTCTGTTCGACCAGGCGGCCCTGGCGGCCGGCGACAGCCTGAAGGACCCGGCGGCGTACGTTCGTCGCCTGAACAAGCTGCTGGTCGAACTGTCTGCTTGAGTTGATGCATGAAAAGCCCGCTTCGGCGGGCTTTTTTCATTATGTAGTCCGTGAAAAGCCAAGGAGTGATCAATGAGCAAGGTAACCGTCGAGTCGCTGGTCTATCAGCTGTCCGGGAAAACCTACGAGAGCCGCCTGGTCTACGCGCCAGGTGCGTTACCGCAGCCGGCACTGGTGATGGCGCCAAACTGGATGGGCATCAGCGAGGGGGCTGAGCGCATTGCCAAGGAAGTGGCCGAGAAAGGCTATGTGGTACTGATCGCTGACCTGTACGGCCAGTCGGTGCGCCCGTCCAACGCCGACGAGGCAGGCACGGCGATGATGCCGTTGAAGAACGACCGCAGCGAGCTGCGCAAGCGCATGAAGGAAGCCTTGGCGCAATTGCTGGGGCAATCCAGGGCATTGCTGACGCCGGGAAAGGTCGGCACCTTCGGCTTCTGCTTTGGTGGCTGCTGCGCGTTGGAGCTGGCCCGCACGGGTGCCGACCTGAAGGCCGCCGTGTCGTTCCACGGCACGCTGGATACGCCGAACGCTGACGATGCCAGGCAGATCAAGGGCTCGGTACTGGTGCTGCACGGCGCATCCGACCCGTTGGTGCCGAAGGAGCAATTGCCAGCATTCGAGGAGGAGATGAACGCCGCCAAGGTCGACTGGCAATTGCTCAGCTACGGCGGCGCGGTGCATTCGTTCACCGACCCTAGCGCCAATGTTCCAGGCAAGATGCAGTATGACCGGCGCACCGCCGAGCGCGCTTTCAAGGCGATGCACAACCTGCTGGAAGAAGTGTTCAAGGGGTGAGGGTGCCGGGGCCGCCAGGCGGCCCCTTCACATCAGCGGGGCAGTTCGATCCGCTGCGTTTCGCCCGGCACCACCGGCCAGTCTCCGGCCGACCAGCGCGCCCGAGCCTGGTCTATCAGCGCCGGGTCGCTGGCCACGAAGTTCCAGTTCATCCGTCGTGGGCCGTCCAGCGGCGCTCCACCGGCCAGCACCAGCTCGCACTCGCTCTCGGCATACAGCACGACCTGTTCGCCCTCGGGCAGCACCAGCATGCTGTGCGCTTCGACCTCATCGCCATCCGCTGACAGCTGGCCATCGAGCAGGTACACGGCACGTTGCACATGCTCGGTCGGCACGATCAACGTGGTTGCCGGTTGCATGCGCACATGGGCGTACAGCGTAGGGGAGAGCACCGGTACGGGCGACTCCAGGCAGAACCCGGAGCCTGCGATCATGCAGATACGCACGCCCAGGTTGTCGCTGACCGGCAGGCTGGCAGCCGGGTGGTGGCTGTAGCTGGGGTCGATCTGTTCGGCCTCCCTGGGCGATGCCAACCAGACCTGCAGGCCATGCAGGCGCGAGCCTTTTGCCACGGCCTCGGCGGGTGTGCGCTCGACATGCGCGATGCCGTGGCCTGCGGTCATCCAGCTGACATCTCCGGGCCGCACGTGCTGGTTTGAGCCCAGGCTGTCCTTGTGCAGGACTTCGCCTTCGAACAGGTAGGTGAGGGTCGACAGGCCGATATGCGGGTGCTGGCGCACATCCATGCCATGGCCAGGCGCGTAGTCGGTCGCCAGCATGTGGTCGAAGAACACGAAAGGGCCGACGCTGCGGCATTGGGCGGACGGCAGTGGGCGCAGGATCGGCTGGCCCTCGACCGATTCGGCGCGTGGGCGGATGACCAGGGTACTGCTCATGTTCAGACTCCGGATGGGTAGATGGTCACAGCATAACGGGTTGGCGCCCGTGGCTGAACCGCTCGATGAGCCAACCGGTCTACTCTGTCCGTACTCGAATAAGGAAGCTTGCCCATGACCGCCAGGATACTGGCTTGCATGTTGCTCTCAGGCCTGCTGTGCCAGGCCGCACAGGCGCGTGACTACCGCTACAGCGATGCCCACCTGCACTACGTCGACTTTTTCCAGGAAACCGAAGGCATGCCGGCGTTGCTTGAGGCCATGGACAAGTCAGGGGTGGAGCACTCGATGATTTCCGGTATTCCGGTGGCGAAGAAATGGCACGAGGACGAGCCCAAGCGTCCGCGCTATTACGCTGGCGACGATGCCGATGCCTACTGGTTCAGCGCCACCGATATCCATGTTGCCGCTGCCGTACAGAAGCTCCCGCCTGAACAGCGCCGACGCTTTCATCCGTTTCTGTCGGGTTTCAACCCGGTGGACAAGAATGCCGTCAGCCATATCGAGCGCATGCTCGAGCTCTACCCTGGGCTCTGGCAGGGCATCGGCGAAGTGTTCACCCGGCATGACGACCTGACCGCGTTGACCAGCGGCGACACACCGCGGGCCAATAACGAGGCAATGACGCGTATCTACCACCTGGCGGCCGAGCGCGATCTGCCGGTGCTGGTGCATTCCAACATCACTTCCAAGCGCGAGCGTAACCCCCTGTACCTGGCGGAACTCGAAGAGCCGCTGCGTAATCACCCGCATACCCGGTTCATCTGGGCGCATGCCGGGGCGAGCATGGAGATTCATCGCCACCAGACGCAGATGGACTTCCTGTTGCCGGTGGTGACGCGTTTACTGGAGGACTACCCGAACCTGTACATCGACCTGTCGTGGAGCGTTTTGCGGCCCTACTTGCTGGACCAGCAGGGCGAGCCTCGCAAGCAGTGGTTGAAACTCGTGGAGAGGTTCCCGGACCGGTTCATGCTGGGGTCGGATGTGGTCGGGCGGTTCGCCAGCGTGGGGGAGCAGATGCACGGCTTCGACCCATTCCTGGATGCCTTGCCCGAAGCGGTGGCGCGCAAGGTAGCGCTGGAGAATTTCCTGGCGGTATTGCCCAAGAAGAAGTGATGTACAGGATCGCCAGCGACCCTGTACGCGCGGGCTTTGCCCGCGAAGAGGTCGCAGATACAAACGAAAACGCCCCGAACCAGTCGGGGCGTTTTCGTTCATGCGTTACGGCTTACTTGCCTTCCCAGCGCTTGAGCACCAGGGTGGCGTTGGTGCCGCCGAAGCCGAAGCTGTTGCTCATGACCGTGTCGATCTTGGCGTTCTCTTCGGTTTTGCGCAGAATCGGCAGGTCGGCGACCTCAGGGTCCAGCTCGTCGATGTTGGCGGAGCCGGCGATGAAGTTGTTTTCCATCATCAGCAGGCAGTAGATCGCCTCGTGCACGCCCGCAGCGCCCAGCGAGTGGCCCGAGAGGCTCTTGGTCGAGCTGATCTTCGGTGCCTTGTCGCCGAACACTTCACGCACGCCCTTCATTTCGGCGACGTCACCGACCGGGGTGGAGGTGCCGTGGGTGTTCAGGTAGTCGATCGGGGTGTCGACGGTGCTCAGCGCCTGCTGCATGCAGCGGATCGCGCCTTCGCCGCTCGGGGCTACCATGTCGTAGCCATCGGAGGTGGCGCCGTAGCCGACGATTTCGGCGTAGATCTTGGCGCCACGGGCCAGGGCGTGCTCCAGTTCCTCGACCACCACCATGCCGCCACCGCCGGCGATGACGAAGCCATCACGGTCGTTGTCGTAGGCGCGGGAGGCCAGTTCCGGGGTTTCGTTGCGCTTGGTCGAAAGGGCGCCCATGGCATCGAACAGGAACGACTGGCTCCAGTGCTCTTCTTCGCCGCCGCCGGCGAAGACGATGTCCTGTTTGCCCCACTGGATCTGCTCCAGCGCAGTGCCGATGCAGTGTGCGCTGGTGGCGCAGGCCGAGGAGATCGAGTAGTTGATGCCCTTGATCTTGAACGGGGTGGCCAGGCACGCCGAGACGGTGCTGCCCATGGTGCGGGTGACACGGTACGGGCCGACGCGCTTGACGCCTTTCTCGCGCAGGGTGTCCAGTGCTTCCATCTGGTTCAGGGTCGATGCGCCGCCGGAGCCTGCGACCAGGCCGGTACGCGGGTTGGAGACCTGTTCCTCGGTCAGGCCGGCGTCCTTGATCGCATCCTGCATCGCCAGGTAGGCGTACGCAGCGGCGTGGCCGACGAAACGGTAGACCTTGCGGTCGATCAGCTCTTCGAGGTTGAGGTCGATGGACCCGGAAACCTGGCTGCGCAGCCCCAATTCCTTGTATTCCGGGTTGTAACGGATACCCGGACGGCTGTTACGCAGGTTTTCGGTGACGGTAGCTTTGTCATTGCCCAGGCACGATACGATGCCCAGACCAGTGATAACGACGCGGCGCATGCGAATAACCCTTAGAAATTGTCAGTGGAGGTGAACACGCCGACCCGCAGGCCTTCGGCGGTGTAGATCTCGCGGCCATCGACGCTGACCGAGCCATCGGCGATGGCCATGTTCAGCTTGCCCTTCAGGACGCGCTTGATCTGAATGTTGTAGGTGACCTTCTTGGCTTCAGGCAGTACCTGGCCGAAGAACTTCACTTCGCCCGAACCCAGGGCGCGGCCACGGCCCGGCAGGCCTTGCCAGCCGAGGAAGAAACCGACCAGCTGCCACATGGCGTCGAGGCCCAGGCAGCCCGGCATGACCGGGTCGCCTTCGAAGTGGCAGGCGAAGAACCACAGGTCCGGGTTGATATCCAGCTCGGCGACCAATTCACCCTTGCCGTACTTGCCACCTTCGGCGCTGATGTGGGTGATCCGATCGACCATCAGCATGTTCGGGGCGGGCAGTTGCGCATTACCTGGGCCGAACAGCTCACCGCGACTGCAGCGCAGCAGGTCTTCCCGAGTAAAGGCGTTTTGTTTGGTCATGCGAGCTCCTCAATAACCCCCTGTGGCAGGGGATGAATCTTCCCGTCCGGCCCGATGTGCTTCGCTACCGGGCGGCAGCCTACAGATAGACTATTGCGTTGTGGTGAAAGTCACAGTGCACCCGGCAAAAGAAGTACAGGTGTGCACTGAAAGTTTTATTCTCCGGGCCTGCGAAGGTCCTGTCCAGTCTTTAAGACTGCCGCACTTTAGCATTTATCGCCAGCCGCAGCTGTCTGCCCGGGCAGCCAGCGTTGCAGGATGCGCTGCAGGTCTGTGCGTTTGAAGGGTTTGCTCAGGTAATCGTTCATGCCGGCCGCGAGGCAGCGTTCGCGGTCGCCCTGCAAGGCGTTCGCGGTCAAGGCGATGATCGGCAGTTGGGCGCTGTCTGGGAGCAGGCGGATGCGTCGGGTTGCCTCATAACCGTCCATCAGCGGTAGACGGCAATCCATCAGGATGGCAGCGAAATGCTGCTGGCTCACCAGCTCGACGGCCTGGCCACCGTCTACCGCCACCCCGACCTCAAAGCCCAGGCTGCGCAGCATGGCTTCGATCACGCTCTGGTTCACCGGGTTGTCTTCCACCAGTAGAATGCGGCGCCCTTCGCCGGCAGGTACGTTGTCGTCCTCGGCTTCCACGTGCTTGGCTAGCCGCTTGTTGGCCAGTGCCAGGGGTATTTGCAGGGTGAAGGTCGAGCCCATGCCCATCCGGCTTTCAGCGTGCAGCTGGCCTCCCATGCGCTCGGCCAGGGTGCGGGCAATCGACAGGCCGAGGCCGGTACCGCCGTAACGTCTGGAAATAGAACTGTCGGCCTGCTGGAAGGCCACGAACATCGTTTCCAGGCGCTCGTTATCGATGCCGATGCCGGTATCGCGCACTGCGCAGATGAACGTGATGCGCTGGTGATCGAGTGGCTGCCAGCGTACTTCTACCTCCACCTGGCCGCGCTCGGTGAACTTCAGGGCGTTGCCCACCAGGTTCAGCAGGATCTGCCGGATCCGCGTCGGGTCGCCGCTCACGCGCAGTTGCTCGATGTCCGCCGGTAGTTGCAGGCGAAGCTCCAGGCCGCGTTGCTGGGCGCTGTGCTGGAACGACTGGACGCTGCTGCTGACCAGTTCGGTCAGGGCGAAATCGATATGCTCCAACTCAAGGGTGGTGCGCTCGATACGCGAGAAATCGAGGATGTCGTTGATGACTTTGAGCAGGTGCCCGGTGGACTCGCTGGCCACCGAGGTGTACTCGGCCTGCTCCGGGGTCAGGCGGGTGGTTTCAAGCAATTGCAGCATGCCCAGCACGCCGTTCATGGGCGTGCGCAACTCGTGGCTCATCATCGCCAGGAACTCGGACTTCGCCCCGTTTGCCTGCTCGGCTTCCTCGCGCGCCTGGATCAACTGCGCCATGGCCTGCTGTTGCTCGTTGCTGGCCTGGTCCAGGGCACTGGCCAGGTTGTTGATGTGGCGCGCAAGGTGGCCCAGTTCGCTGTCGTCCACCACCGGCAGCGGGGCGTTGAACTCGCCCTGCTGGATCGCCTCCACGGCATGGCCCATGTCGCTGATCGGCTTGGACAGGCTGAGCGCCAGGCGGCGAGCGAGCAGAAAGGTGAACAGCAGGGCGAACAGCGCCAGCACGCCGGCCTTGACCACGATTTCCTGCTGGCGCTGGCTGAAAGCGTCATCGGACATGCCGACGATCACCCGGCCCAGGTAGTCGTCGCCGATGCTCGGCAGGGCCTTGCCTTCTTGCAGGAAGTCGCTGTCCAGGCGGATCTGCTGCAAGCGGATCGGCGCCTGGAACACTTCCACGCGCTGTGCGCGGTTGGAGGTTTCGCTGGTCTGTTCGACGTACACCAGGATGTGGTTGCGGCTGTCCTGCACTTCCAGGAAGCGCACGTGGGGAATGCTCAAGGTGGCGCGCATCAAGCCTTCGAGCACCTCGTTGTTGCCGGAGATCACCCCGTATTCGGAGGCCGGGGCCAATTGGTTGGCAATCAGTTGCCCCGTGTGGTTGAGCTCCTGGCGCAGGTCCTGGATACGCACGAAGGTGAAAAAGCTGATCAGCAGCAACGTCAGCAGCAGGGCGGGGCCGAGGCTGATGATCTGGGTGCGGGTGTGGATGTCCCAGCTCAGGCGCTTGCTCATGGGGTGGGCTCTCCTTCGGCCAGGGCCTGGGCGGCGGCTTGCGGGTCGATGGTCTCAAGGCCCAGTGCGCGTGCCACCTGCTGGTTGCCGCTGACGCCGTAGTGCGAGGGGTATAGGCTGCGAGGCCAGCGCGCGGGCGGCTGGTCGAGCAATTGATCGAGCACCGCCAGCCAGTGGTCCTGGTCGCTGTAGGTACTGGCCAGGGCGCCGGCGCGCACGAACCCTGCGTTCGGGCCGATCAGCGCCATCTGCCGGCCATAGCTGCTCAGCAGAACGTTCTTGGCGGTCTTGGAGTTGTAGAGGTCGGGGTCGTCGATGCCTAGCAGCAGGTCGCTGCTGGCCAGCAGGTTTTGCAACGGACGGCTGTCACGCAGGTCGTACCAGGGCTGGGCGACGATCTCCAGGTTCAGCTGGCGGGCCGCCCGGCGCAGTTCCTCGATCAGGAACTGGCTGTGTTCGCCATACAACACGCCGACCCGCGTGGCTTGAGGCAATAGGTAGTGGGCCAGGCGCAATTGCCGCTCCAATGGCGGGTCGCTCCAGAGCAGGCTCAGGTAGCCTGGCCGCGACTTTCCCAGGCGCTGCTCGGCCTGCACTCGGCTCACCCGCAAGGCCAGCGCAGGCGGCCCGGCGGCCTCGAGCATGCGCCACTCGAGTGCGGCGTTGTCCAGCAGTACCAGGCGGACCTCGGCTTTCAGCTGGCTGGGGCGGGGCAGTTGCGCGACGGTCTGGAAGCGGACCTGGTCGTGGGCCCGGTGCGCCTCCAGGGCTGCTGCGAAGTTGCGCACCCCCGGCTGGTCATCGCCGGCGACCAGCAGGACCTCGTTGGCCGACAGCGAACCCAGCGGCCAGAGGCACAGCAGCAAAAGTCGCAGCAGCCGCATCAGAACTCCAGCTCCGCGCTGACGCTCAGGCGGTGGCGGCTGTCATAGCGATTCTGCTCCAGGGTGGTGGGCTCGTCGTCCAGGCGCTGCTGCCACAAGGCGGCCAGCTCCAGGTTGCTGCCTTGCACCCGGAAACGCTTGGCTACCCGCAGGTCGAGGCGCTCGTAGCGATAGCTGTTGAGGGCATCGTCGCCGTAGTAGAACAGCCCGCTGGACCAGCCTTGGCCCCATTCGCGCAGCCAGCCGGCCGAACCGCTGTTACGCGCACTGAGGCGGCGGTCGTTGGGGTTGCTGGCCCAGGCATCGACGTAGGCGTAGGTCAGGCGCAGCCGGTCGCGCGTGCTGAGGCGCCAGTCCAGCTGGGTCTCGGTGCCGCTGAAGCGCGACCGGTTGGCGTTGCTGGCGATGTACTGGTTGTTGCGCAGCGGCTCGCTGATCATGCCGGTGATTTCGTCGTAGAACAGCTTCACGTCCACGCTCAGGTCGAGGTCGGCGAAGTAGCCGTTGTAGCCCAGTTCGCGCGAGCGCATGCGCTCCTGGTCGAGGTTGCCGGGCCCGCGGGTCTTGACGAAGTATTCGCCGTTGCGCTGGCCAAAGGCGCTGGGGGTGAGGTTCCTGACCGTGTAGCTCCAGTTGACGTTGTTCTCGAACATGTCCGGCGAACGCACGGCTTCGGAGTAGACCGCGCGCAGGCCGTGGCGCGGGGTGATCAGGTAGTTCACCGCCACCCGTGGCGTCAGCGAGCTGCCGGTCAGGCGCGAGTCTTCGAACATCGCCCCACCCTGGAGGATCCAGTGTTCGTCGGCGCGCCATTCCAGCTGGCCGAACAGGCGCCAGGTCTGATCGTCGAGGCTGCCATCGAAGTAGGTCTGCGAGTCGGCCTTGTCATAGCGGTAGTTCATGCCGCTGACCAGGCGCAGGCTGTCGGTCAGGCTCAGGGTATCCTGGATTTCCAGGTCGAAGCGGGTTTCGCGGGTGCTCTGGTCGACGTCGCCGCACACCACGTTGTTGCCGCCCTGGTTGTTCCACTGATCGCGAATGGCGTCGACCAGGCCTTGCTCCACCGGGTCGCTGCTGCTGGGTGGGTTGTTGGCATTGCGCGCCACCCGTTCGGCGAAGTTCGGGTTCAACTGCCACAGCCGCGTCAACTCCGGGCTGAATGCCAAGGCCGCATCGCAGGCGCGCCACACCTGCTGGCGGTCGAAATGCTGGGCCGAGCCTTGTACGTAAAGGCTGTGTTCGGGGTTGAAGTCGATGTTCCAGCGTACCGAGCCTGCGTAGTCCTTGGCATTGACGTCGGCGTCCTTGCCGCGCTGGGTGACGAAGGGGAACACCGGCTCGTAGGTGTAGGGCCGCTGGTTGCTGCCTTCCTTGGCCGCCAGCTGCCATTCCAGGGTCTGGTCCGGCGCCAGGGTATGGGCGGCGCTGAGGTTGATGCGGCTCAGGCGACGGCTGTCGCGGTAGTTTTCGCCGAACGGGTTCTGGTCGAAACCGTCGTCCTGCTGGCCCGAAAGCGAAAGGCGCAGGTCGCCGGTTTCCCAACCGAAGCCTTGGCTGGCATAGAAGTCGTTGATGCCATCCTGGCCACGGGTGACCTTCAGGCGCGTGCCATGGCTGTCGGCGGGGCTGCGGGTAAGGATGTTGACCACCGCCATCAGCGCGTTGGCGCCGTAGCTGACGGTATTGGGACCGCGGAACACCTCGATGCGCTCGATGTCTTCCAGGGCCACCGGAATGTCGCTCCAGTCCACCGTGGCCAGGCCTGCGCGGTACACCGAACGGCCGTCGATCAGCACCTGCATGCGCCGGGCATCGCTGACGTTGCTGCCGTGGTAGTTGACCGTGGGCTGGTTGCCTGCGCCATAGCCGATCATCATGCCCGGTACCAGGCGCAACAGCTCGGGAATGTCCCGGGCGCCGCTGGCGCGGATCAACTCGCTGTCGAGCACGGTCATGCTGCCCGGCACCGCTGCCGGGGATTGTTTCAGGCGTGTAGCGGTCAGAACCTGGGGCAGGTCCTGGTTGTCGATGAACAAGTCTTCGGCAAGGGCCGGGCTGCCGACCAGGGCAGTCAGCAACAGCAGGCGAGGGAAGGGTGGCGTGCCTGGGAACACGGTACGGCCTTGTTTCAGGGATGAATCAGGCATGTTAACCGACCTTTCCCAAGCTGCAAGCTGCAAGCCGCAAGTGATAGGCAAAAGCTGATCTGTATCGAGGTTTTCTTCTAGCTTGAGGCTTGTGGCTTGCCTTTATAATGCCCCGGTCGCCACTTTCACTTATTGGCTTTAATGGATCGGATATGACTGAACAGCAACCTGTTGCAGTTCTGGGAGGCGGCAGCTTCGGCACCGCCGTGGCGAACCTGCTGGCGGAAAACGGCACCCCCGTGCGCCAATGGATGCGTGACCCGGCCCAGGCCGAGGCGATGCGCGTCAACCGCGAGAACCCCCGCTACCTCAAGGGCATTCGCCTGCAGGATGGCGTGGAGCCGGTCAACGACCTGCTCGCCACCCTGCAGGCCTGCGACCTGGTGTTCGTCGCCCTGCCGTCCAGCGCCTTGCGCAGCGTGCTGGCGCCCCATGCCGAGCTGCTTCGCGGCAAGTGCCTGGTCAGCCTGACCAAGGGCATTGAGGCACACACCTTCAAGCTGATGAGCCAGATCCTCGAGGAAATCGCCCCGCAGGCGCGCATCGGCGTGCTGTCCGGGCCGAACCTGGCCCGCGAGATCGCCGAGCACGCGCTTACTGCCACGGTGGTGGCCAGTGAGGACGAGGCCCTTTGCCAGCGCGTGCAGGACGTGTTGCACGGACGCACTTTCCGGGTCTACGCCAGCGGCGATCGTTTCGGCGTCGAGCTGGGGGGGGCGCTGAAGAACGTCTACGCGATCATCGCCGGCATGGCGGTGGCGCTGGAAATGGGCGAAAACACCAAGAGCATGCTGATTACCCGTGCCCTGGCGGAAATGACCCGTTTTGCCGTGAGCCTGGGGGCCAACCCCATGACCTTCCTGGGCTTGGCCGGGGTCGGCGACCTGATCGTCACCTGCTCATCGCCCAAGAGCCGTAACTACCAGGTCGGCCATGCACTGGGCCAGGGCCTGTCGCTGGACGAGGCGGTCAACCGCCTGGGCGAAGTGGCCGAGGGCGTCAATACCCTGAAGGTGCTCAAGGCCAAGTCCCAGGAAGTGAATGTGTACATGCCGCTGGTGGCGGGGTTGCATGCCATCCTGTTCGAAGGCCGTACCCTGGCGCAGGTGATCGAGCACCTGATGCGCGCCGAACCCAAGACCGACGTCGACTTCATCTCCACCAGCGGTTTCAACTGAGCCTTCAGCGGCTTTTACAACAGCCCCTGGTGGCCCTGACATTAGAGCAAGGAGCGATACATGAACGATTCCCCCGAACACGCCCAGCGCGAGTCGATCATCCTGCGGGTCCTGTGGATGCTGGTGTTCCTGGTGGTCTGGCAACTTGCCGAGCTGCTGTTGGGCGGCCTGGTCCTGGTGCAGTTGATCTACCGGCTGATCTACGGCGCACCCAGCGCCAGCCTGATGAACTTCGGTGACAGCCTCAGCCAGTTCCTGGCCCAGATCGGCCGCTTCGGCAGCTTCCACAGCGACCAGAAACCCTGGCCGTTCGCCGACTGGCCGACCCCGCGCGCACCGGAAGGCGAGGCGCCCCATGCCGTCGCGCCGGCGCCGCACCCGGCGCGTGACGAGGAGCCGAAGTTGTGAAGCTGTGGGTGCTGCGCCACGGTGAGGCAGAGCCGCGGGCCAATACCGACGCCGAGCGCCGCCTGACGTCCCATGGCCGCGAGCAGGTGTTGCGCAGTGCCGCGCACCTGCTGGGCCAGCCATTGCAGGCGATCATCGCCAGCCCCTACGTGCGTGCCCAGCAGACCGCTGCCTTGGTGCACGACACCCTCGGCTTTGGTGAGCCGGTGCGCACGGTGCCCTGGCTGACTCCGGACAGCGATGTGCAAGAGGCCATCGCCGAGCTCGAGCGACTGGGGCTCGAGCAGGTGTTACTGGTCAGCCACCAGCCGTTGGTGGGGACGCTGGTGAGCATGCTCGAACACGGCCACGGCCAGCACTCAGCGCCGATGAGCACGGCCAGCCTGGCGGAGCTCGAGGGTGACTGGCCGCTGGCAGGGCTGATGAACGTGCGGGCGCTGCGTCATCCCGAGTGAGCGGCCCTTGGCAGGGGCAGTGATGGCGCGATGACCTGATCGCCCTTGGCGATGACCTATCCGAACGTTGCCCTCGCCAGCCCCCTTGCCGACAATAGGCCATCATCCCCCGAGCGGACCAGGCGGCAATGACGCAGCAGATCTTCTTCGCCCATGCCAATGGCTTTCCTTCGGCCACCTACGCCAAGCTCTTCGCCGCCCTGGCGCCGGACTACCAGGTACGCCACCTGGTCCAGCACGCCCACGACCCACGCTTCCCCGTGGACGACAACTGGCAGAACCTGGTCGACGAACTGCTGCATCACCTGGCCCAGCAGGACGGCCCTGTGTGGGGCGTCGGTCATTCCTTGGGCGGCGTGTTGCATTTGCATGCCGCCTTGCGGTGCCCGCAGTACTACCGGGGCGTGGTAATGCTCGACTCGCCCGTGCTGACCCGCGCCGACCAATGGTTCATCCGCACTGCCAAGCGCCTGGGCTTCATCGACCGCATCACCCCCGCCGGGCGTACGCTGGGGCGGCGCGATGCGTTTCCCGACCGCGACAGCGCCCGCCGGTACTTTGCCGGCAAGACCCTGTTCCGCCATTTCGACCCCGATTGCCTGGAAGCCTACCTGGAGCACGGCCTGCAACCGGCTGACGAAGGCCTGCGCCTGAGCTTCGATCCGATCACCGAAATCAGCATCTACCGTAGCCTCCCGCATGTCAGCCCGGCCCCCGCGCGCCAGCTGCAGGTGCCGCTGGCGATGGTGCGTGGCGATCGTAGCCGGGTGATCCGTCGGCATCACGCCCTGGCGGTGCGCAGCATGCCCCAGGGGGAGTACCACAGCGTACCGGGCGGGCATATGTTCCCGCTGGAGCGGCCCAGTGACACCGCCAGCCTGATCAAGGGCCTGTTCGACCGCTGGGGCGCGCCGGCATGAGCGCCCAGGTCGAAGAGATCCGCCTGGCCCTTGGGCATATCGAACTGGCCGCGCACCTGTTCGGCCCCGCCGATGGCCTGCCGGTGATTGCCCTGCATGGCTGGCTCGACAACGCCAACAGCTTCGCCCGCCTGGCGCCGAGGCTACCCGGGTTGCGCATCGTTGCCCTGGACCTGGCCGGGCATGGCTATTCGCAGCACCGTCCGCCGGGCGCCAGCTATTACCTGGCCGATTATGCCCACGATGTACTGCGTGTCGCCGAACAGCTGGGCTGGCAACGCTTCGGCCTGCTGGGGCATTCCCTGGGGGCGGTCATCTCGGTGCAACTCGCAGGCGCCTTGCCGGAGCGGGTCAGCCACTTGGCGCTGATCGACGGCGTCATTCCTCCCGCCATCGCCGAACAAGACGCCGCCGAGCGCCTGGGCATGGCCTTGCAAGCGCAGTTGCGCCTGGATGGCAAGCGCAAGTCGGTGTACGCGAGCCTGGAGGAGGGCGTGCAGGCGCGCATGAAAGGCATGGTCGCGGTCAGCCGCGAGGCCGCAGAGCTGCTGGCCCAGCGCGGCCTGATGCCGGTACCTGGCGGCTTCAGCTGGCGCAGCGACAGCCGCCTGACCCTGCCCTCGCCAACGCGCCTGAACGAGGCCCAGGCCATGGCCTTCGTCAGGCGCATCCAGTGCCCGGCCTGTCTGGTGGTAGCCGCCGATGGCATGCTGGCGCGGCACACGCCGCTGCTGGAGCAGCTACCCTTCGAGCAGGTGACCTTGTCCGGTGGCCATCATCTGCACCTGAACGATGAGCAGGGCGCGATCCTTGTCGCAGACTGTTTCAATCGCTTCCTTGGCTTTGCTTGACTTGCACCGGACAACTGTCGAGGCTTGGCGGGTTGACCAGGGAGACAACCGTACACATGCCAGATATCCAAGGTTCTTGCCACGGCACCTGCCGCCAGGGTGGCCGATGAGCGCGCCGTTTTTCCTTCGCGGCGGCATCGCCAGTATCGCCTTCGCCAGCAGCCTTTCATTCGCCGGCAGCCTGCCGGTGCCACTAGACGGCAAAGTGGTCGACCAGCGCCCGGCCGTGGAGCAGGAGCGGGTCTACCCGATGGGCCCATTGCGCAAGATCAGCGGCCGCCTGCGGGTCGAGGACAAAGTCGAAAGCCGTGGCCGGGTCAGTTCGATCACCTACGAGCTACCCGCTGAACGCACTGCCCGCGAAGCCTTCACCAGTGCCCGCGAACAGCTGCAACACGATGGCGGCTACCCGTTGTTCTGGTGCCAGGGCCGTGATTGCGGCGAAGCCAGCCTGTGGGGCAACGAGGTGTTCAACAATGCTCGCCTCAATGGTGGCGACGAGCAGCAGGCGTTCATCCTCCTGCGCCGCTCGGCCGAGGAGGCCGACACCCTGGTTGCGCTCTACAGCGTCACCCGCGGCAACCGCCGCGCCTACCTGCACGTCGAAGAGTTCGTCGCAGGCGCCCCCTTGGGCGACCTGCTGCCCACCGCCGCCACCGTACTGCGCGAAATGCGCGATACCGGCAAGCTCGACTACCCTGACCTGGGTAGCCCGCAAGCGGCCTGGGTAGCGCTGCTGGCACGCAGCCTGAACCTCGACAGCACCTTGCGCGCCAGCCTCAGCGGCAGCGAGGCCGAGGCCTGGCGCGAGCAACTGGTCGATGCCGGCGTGCGCAGTGCTCGGCTGGAAGTCGGCACGGCGCCCACCGATGGCTTGCATCTGGAACTGATTCGTTAGCACGAGGGCCAGCATGGCCAGCAATGACCGTCTTTTGGTGCAGATCCTGCTGCTGGCGCTGCTGGGCGCCGGCTTGTGGGTGATGGCACCGTTCATCTCTGCGTTGCTGTGGGGCGCGATCCTGGCCTTCGCCAGCTGGCCATTGATGCGCCTGCTGACGCGTTGGCTCGGCGGGCGCGAGACCCTGGCCGCGAGCATGCTCACCACCGTGTGGATTCTTGTCGTCGCCCTGCCGCTGGTGTGGCTGGGCTTCAACCTGGCCGACCATATCCGCGATGCCACCAATTTCGTCCGCGACGTGCAGGTCGATGGCCTGCCCGATGCGCCCGAGTGGGTACGCGGCATTCCCTTCGTCGGCGAGCGCCTGGTGAGCTGGTGGGAGTCCTTCGACCAGCAGGGCGCGGCGCTGATCGCCACGATCAAGCCGTACTTCGGCCAGGTCGGCAACTGGTTCCTGGCGCGCAGCGCGCAGATCGGCAGCGGCGTGCTGGAGCTCACACTGAGCATCGTCTTCGTGTTTTTCTTCTACCGCGACGGCCCGCGCCTGGCGGCTTTCGTGCAGCGCCTGCTGCAACGGCTGGTGGGTGAACGTGGCGATTACTACATCGACCTGGTTGCCGGCACCGTGCAGCGGGTGGTCAATGGCGTGATCGGCACTGCCGCCGCCCAGGGCCTGCTGGCGCTGGTCGGCTTCCTGATCGCCGGGGTGCCCGGTGCGATCGTGCTGGGCCTGGTCACCTTCATGCTCAGCCTGATTCCCATGGGGCCGCCGTTGGCATGGATACCGGCCACGGGCTGGCTGGTGTGGCAGGGCGAGTATGGCATGGCGGTATTCCTCGGCATTTGGGGCACCTTCGTCATCAGCGGCGTGGACAACGTGCTCAAGCCCTACCTGATCAGCCGCGGCGGCAACCTGCCGCTGGTGATCGTGCTGCTTGGGGTGTTTGGCGGGCTGATCGCCTTTGGCTTCATCGGGCTGTTCATCGGGCCGACCTTGCTGGCGGTGGGGTATAGCCTGCTGCTGGACTGGAGCCGGCAGGCGGGGCAGGGCACCCAGGTTTAGTGATCTGCCGTCTGCCGGGCGTAGTACCTGGAGGGGCGGGCTTGCCCGCGAAGAGGCCGGTTCCCGCCCCGTCCAACCCCGATCTTTACGTATTCTTTATGCCCTGACCCACCCCTCTACCTCGCCCCTTTACGCCCCTCCCTCCGACAATTTCCCCAAAGCGGCCAACCGCCGCCATTCGGGGAGATTCACAGATGAACATGCTCGACGGGGTGTCACTGCTGCTGGCAGTGGCGTTGTCCATTTACCTGCTGGTGGCGCTGTTGCGCGCCGATCGCAGCTAGGGAGTGGCCATGCACAGTTACGATTTCGCCTTGCTGCTGGGTTTCCTGGTCCTGGTACTCATACCTGCCCCTTTTCTCGGTCGTTTCTACTACAAGGTGATGGAGGGCCAGCGCACCTGGCTGTCGCCGATGCTCGGCCCGGTGGAGCGCGGTTGCTATCGCCTGGCGGGCGTGCGCGCCGAGCAGGAGCAGAACTGGAAGCAATACGCCCTGGCCCTGGTGGCCTTCAACCTGGTTGGCTTCATCCTGTTGTTCAGCTTGTTGCTGCTGCAAGGCCACTTGCCGCTCAACCCCCAGCAACTGCCGGGCCTTGAGTGGTCGCTGGCCTTCAACACCGCCATCAGCTTCGTCACCAACACCAACTGGCAGGCCTACAGCGGCGAAGCGTCGCTCAGCTACCTGAGCCAGATGATCGGCCTGAATGTGCAGAACTTCGTCAGCGCCGCCACCGGCCTGGCCGTTCTGGTCGCGCTGTGCCGTGGCATCGCCCGGCGCTCGACCCACAGCTTGGGCAACTTCTGGGTCGACATGACCCGCGCCACTCTCTACGGCCTGCTGCCGCTGTGCCTGCTGCTGGCAATGCTGCTGGTGTGGCAGGGCGTGCCGCAGACGTTTGCCGACTACGCGAGCGCAGTCACCCTGCAAGGCACCGACCAGACCCTGCCGCTGGGCCCGGCCGCCAGCCAGATCGCCATCAAGCAGCTGGGCACCAACGGCGGCGGCTTCTTTGGTGTCAACTCGGCGCACCCGTTCGAGAACCCCACGGCCTGGAGCAACCTGTTCGAGCTGGTTTCGATCATCCTGATCCCGGTAGCGCTGGTGTTCACCTTCGGCCACTACGTCAAGGACCTGCGCCAGAGCCGGGCGATTCTTGCCTGCATGTTCGGCCTGTTTCTGATCGGCGGCGCGGCGGCGCTGTGGTCAGAACACCAGGCCAACCCCACGCTGCAAAGCGCCCAGGTGCAGCAGGCTGCACCCATGGAAGGCAAGGAAAGCCGTTTCGGCACCACCGCCAGCGTGCTGTGGGCCGTTACCACCACTGCGGCTTCCAACGGCTCGGTCAACGCCATGCACGATAGCCTCAACCCGCTTACCGGCATGGTAGCGCTGGTCAACATGATGGTCGGCGAGGTGATCTTCGGCGGCGTCGGTGCAGGGCTCTATGGCATGTTGCTGTTCGTGCTGATCGCAGTGTTCCTGGCCGGCCTGATGATTGGCCGCACCCCGGAGTACCTGGGCAAGAAGCTACAAGCCCGTGAAGTGCAATTGCTGGTGGCGACCCTGCTGGTGATGCCGATAGGTGTGCTGGTGTTCGGTGCCGTCGCTGCGAGCCTTCCCGGCCCTGTTGGTTCGGTGAGCAACCCCGGCGCCCACGGTTTCAGCCAACTGCTGTACGCCTATACCTCAGGCACGGCCAACAACGGCTCGGCATTCGGTGGTTTCGGCGCCAACACGCCGTTCCACAACGTGATGATCGGCCTGGCCATGCTCATCGGGCGCTTCGGCTACATCCTGCCGGTACTGGCCCTGGCCGGTAGCCTGGCGGCGAAGAAAAGCGCACCGCAAGGCCTGAACAGCTTCCCCACCCACGGCCCGCTGTTCGCCAGCCTGCTGTTGATGACCATCCTGCTGGTCGGCGGCCTGACCTTCCTGCCGGCCCTGGCCCTCGGGCCGATTGCCGAACAGCTGAGCCTGGGTTTCTGAGGATCCAACCATGAACATGCCCCTTCCTGAAGTCAAAGCGCCGCGCGCCGTGGCCCAGACCCACTTCTCGGCGCTTTGGCGCCCGGCCCTGGTGCAGGCCTTCGTCAAGCTCGATCCGCGCCAGCTCAAGCGCTCGCCGGTGATGCTGGTGGTGGCCCTCACCGCCATGCTGACCACGGTGCTGTGCCTGGTGCCCGACAGCGGTGTGAGCACCGGCGTCGCCGTGCAGATCACCGTATGGCTGTGGTTCACCGTGCTGTTCGCCAACTTTGCCGAGGCCCTGGCCGAAGGCCGCGGCAAGGCCCGCGCCGACAGCCTCAAGGCGGGCAGCCAAGGCCTGACTGCCAAGCGCCGCCTGGCCAACGGCAGCTTCGAGACTGTTGCAGCCAGCGCCTTGCGCAAGGACGACGTGGTCAAGGTCGTCGCTGGCGAGCTGATTCCCGGCGATGGCGAGGTGCTCGAGGGCATCGCCGCAGTCAACGAGGCGGCCATCACCGGTGAATCTGCGCCGGTGATCCGGGAGTCCGGCGGCGATCGTTCGGCGGTCACCGGCAACACCCGGCTGGTCTCCGACTGGCTGTTGGTCCGCATCACCAGCAACCCCGGCGAGTCGACCCTGGACCGCATGATCGCCTTGGTCGAAGGCGCCAAGCGGCAGAAGACCCCCAACGAGATCGCGCTGGATATCCTGCTGATCGGCCTGACCCTGATCTTCCTGATCGTGGTGGTGACCCTGCAGCCATTCGCCCACTTCGCCGGTGGCAGCCTGCCGCTGATTTTCCTGGCTGCCTTGCTGGTGACGCTGATTCCCACCACCATCGGCGGCCTGCTGTCGGCCATCGGCATCGCCGGCATGGACCGGCTGGTGCGCCTGAACGTCATCGCCCGTTCCGGCCGCGCAGTGGAAGCCGCTGGTGACGTGCACACGCTGATGCTCGACAAGACCGGCACCATCACCTTCGGCAACCGCCGTTGCAGTGCTTTGCACGCTGCGCCGGGTATTACGGCTCGCGAGCTGGGCGAGGGCGCGCTGTTCGCATCCCTGGCCGACGACACCGCCGAGGGCAAGTCGGTAGTCGAGTACCTGCGCCAGTTGCACGACTTCAGCGAGCCATCCGCCGAGCAGGTCACGCCGATCGCCTTCAGCGCCGAGACCCGCCTCTCCGGTATCGACTTCATGCAGCACCGCTATCGCAAGGGCGCCGTCGATGCGGTGCTGGACTTCGTCGGCATGCAGCGCCTGGAAATGCCTGCGCCGCTGGCCCGTGAAGTGGAGCGCATCGCCCAGAGCGGCGGCACGCCGCTGTTGGTGTGCGTCGACCAACGCCTGCTGGGCGTGATCCACCTCAAGGACGTGGTCAAGCCCGGTATTCGCGAGCGCTTCGCCGAGTTGCGCAAGCTGGGTATCCGCACCGTCATGGTGACCGGTGACAACCCGCTGACCGCCGCGGCCATTGCCGCCGAAGCAGGCGTGGACGACGTGCTCGCCGAGGCCACCCCTGAGAAGAAACTGGCGCGTATCCGCCAGGAGCAGAACGACGGCCGCCTGGTGGCCATGTGCGGTGACGGCGCCAACGACGCCCCGGCCCTGGCCCAGGCAGATGTCGGCATGGCCATGAACGACGGCACGCAAGCCGCACGCGAGGCGGCCAACATGGTCGACCTGGACAGCGACCCCACCAAGCTGCTGGACGTGGTGCAGGTGGGCAAGGAGCTGCTGGTGACCCGTGGAGCGCTGACCACCTTCTCCATCGCCAACGACGTGGCCAAGTACTTCGCTATCCTGCCGGCGCTGTTCGCCGCGATCTACCCGCAACTGGGCGTGCTCAACCTGATGGGGCTGGCCAGCCCGCAGAGCGCGATCCTCTCGGCGATCGTGTTCAATGCGCTGATCATCGTGGTGCTGATCCCCCTGGCCCTGCGCGGTGTGCGTGTCCAGGCGGCGAGCGCGGCGCACTTGCTGCGGCGTAACCTGCTGATCTACGGCTTGGGCGGCATCCTGGTGCCATTCGCCGGGATCAAGCTCATCGACATGCTGCTCAACGCCCTGCATCTGGTCTGAAGGAGACTGACATGAGCACCTTTGTACGCCCGGCCCTGAGCCTGGTGCTGCTGATGACCGTGGTCACCGGCGCCCTTTACCCCCTGGCGGTGACCGGTATCGCCCAGGTCGCCTTCCCCGAGCAGGCCAATGGCAGCCTGGTGCGTGACGACAAGGGCCAGGTGCGTGGCTCGGCGCTGATCGCCCAGGCGTTCAAGGGCGACGCCTGGTTCCAGTCGCGCCCATCGGCCGGCGCCTTTGCCACCGTGGCCAGCGGCGCCAGCAACCTGGCACCGAGCAACCCGGCACTGGCCGAGCGGGTCCAGGCCGACGCCGCCGCGCTCTACCAGGCCAGCCAAGGCCCGGTGCCGCTGGCCTTGCTGACCACCTCCGGCAGCGGCCTGGACCCGCACCTGTCGCCCGAAGCCATCGCCTACCAGTTGCCGCGCGTGGCCGCGGCGCGGCAGGTGCCGCAAGAGCGCTTGCAAGCCTTGGTGAATGACGCCACCCTGCGCCCATTGATCGGCCCGCCAGTGGTCAACGTGCTGGCGTTGAACCAGGCGTTGGAGCGTTTGGCGCCCGTCACCAACCGTTGAGGCAGGGGCCGCGTTGCAAGCCCTTCGCGGGCAAGCCCGCTCCTACAAGGACACCGCGTACCTGTAGGCGTGGGCTTGCCCGCGAAAGGCCCTTGCAACGCAGGCCCACCCAAGCCCACTGCACACCCGAAGGACGAAACATGAGTGACTCCGCCCGCGCCGATGCGCTGTTGGCGAGCCTGCCCCGCAACGGTCGCGGCAGGCTTAAAGTATTTCTGGGCGCCGCCCCCGGCGTGGGCAAGACCTTCGCCATGCTGCAAGCCGCACACGCCCAGCAGCGCCAGGGCATTCGCCTGCTGGCCGGGGTGGTCGAGACCCACGGTCGCGCCGAAACCGAATCGCTGCTGGGCGGCTTGGCGCAACAACCGTTGCTGCGCAGCGAGTACCGCGGCGTGACCCTTGAGGAAATGGACCTCGACGGCCTGCTCAAGGCAGCACCGCCTTTGGTGCTGGTAGACGAGCTGGCCCACACCAACGCACCCGGCAGCCGCCACGCCAAGCGTTGGCAGGATGTGCAGGAGCTGCTGGCCGCAGGCATCGACGTGTACACCACGGTCAACGTCCAGCACCTGGAAAGCCTCAACGACAAGGTGCGCGACATCACCGGCGTGCAAGTGCGCGAAACCCTGCCGGACTGGGTATTGCAGGAAGCCTTCGAGCTGGTGCTGATCGACCTGCCGCCACGCGAGCTGCTCGAGCGCCTGCGCGAGGGCAAGGTGTACGTGCCCGAGCAGGCCCGCGCGGCCATCGACGCGTTTTTCTCCCAGACCAACCTCACCGCCCTGCGCGAACTGGCCATGCAGACCGCCGCCGCCCAGGTCGATGCCGACCTCGCCCATGGCTACCGCCAGCGCGGCGAAGAGGCACCGGCCTTGCGCGGGCGGCTGTTGGTGGGCGTCGATGGCGACGAGCAGGCCGAGCGCCTGGTGCGCCATGCCAGTCGAGTGGCGCAGCGTCGCCACCTGCCGTGGAGCCTGGTGCATGTCGACAATGGCCGGCTGCGTGACGAGCATGCGCGTCATCGCCTGCAAGCCGCCCAGCAACTGGCCGAACGCCTGGGCGGTGAAGTGGTGGTACTGCGTGCTGGCGAGGTGGCGCGCACGCTCATGCTGCATGCCGTGGAGCGTCGCGCCAGCCTGGTGTTGGTGGGGCAGTCGCGCGACCGCCTGCGCCGACGTTTCTTCGGTGCTGGCGTGGCGGCGCGGTTGCTGCGTGACAGCCGTGGGCTGGAGATCAATGTGCTGGACCGCGATGCCCAACCTGCGCCGGTGCGCCTGGCGGCCAGGCGGGTGTGGGTCTGGCGCCACTACCTGCTGGCACTGCTGGCCACCTCGCTGGCATCGGGCTTGGCCTGGGCGGTGTCGGGCGTGCTGGCGCTGCCCAACATCTCCCTGGTGTTCCTCGCCGCCGTGCTGCTGGTGGCGGTGCGCAGCAGCCTGGGCCCGGCGCTGGCGTGCGCCGTGCTGTCGTTCCTGAGCTACGACTTCCTGTTCATCCCGCCAACCTTCTCGTTCAGCATCCAGCGCGAAGAAGACGTGCTGACCTTGGTGTTCTTCCTGCTCATGGCGGCGCTCACCGGCAACCTTGCCGCTCGCCAGCGTCGCCAGTTGCAGGCGCTGCGAGAAACCCAGGGCGAAACCCGGCAACTGCTCGACCTGTCGCGCCGCCTGACCGTTGCCACCGACCGCCAGGCGGTGTTCAGCGCCGCCAGCCAGCACCTGGGCGACTGGCAGGACATCCAGGTGTGCCTGCTCGAACGCGACGGCGAGGGTCAGCTGCTGGTGGCCGGCGGCAGTGCGCAGGGCTTTACCGACAACGAGCGCGCCGCGGCCGACTGGGCCTGGCAGCATGGCCAGGCCGCCGGTCACGGCAGCGACACCCTGCCCAATGGCCGCTGGTGGTGGCTGCCATTGGCCGTTGAGGAGCAAAGCCTGGCCTTGCTCGGCGTGCGCCCCACCTCCGATGCGCCGCTGGGCGCCCCGCGCCGACGCCTGCTCACCGCCCTGGCCGAACCCTTGGCCCAGGCGCTGGCGCGGGCGCGCCTGGGCGAGCAACTGGAGGCGGCACGCCTGCACGGCGAAACCGAACAGTTGCGCAGCGCCTTGCTCGCCTCCGTCTCCCACGACCTGCGCACCCCGCTGACCGCCATGCGCGGCAGCATCGACAGCCTGCTGGCCCTGGGCGATGCGATCCCACCGGACGACCGCCGCGAGCTGCTCGAAGGTACGCGCAACGAAGCCGAGCGCCTGGACCGCTATATCCAGAACCTGCTGGACATGACCCGCCTGGGCCATGGCGGCCTGAAGCTGGCCCGTGACTGGGTAGCGCCCGCCGATATCGTCGGCAGCGCGCTCAACCGCCTGCGTGTGGTGCTGGCGCCGTTGCAGGTGCACACCGAGGTGCCGGCCGAGCTGCCGCTGTTGTACGTGCATGCCGCCCTGATCGAACAGGCGTTGGTCAACGTGCTGGAAAACGCCGCGCGCTTCTCGCCGGTCAACGGTCGTCTGCAATTGCAACTGTCGGTGCAGGAGCAGCAGTTGTGCTTCGCGGTCAGCGACCAGGGGCCGGGCATTCCAGTGGCTGAACGGGAGAAGATCTTCGATATGTTCTACACCGCCGCCCGCGGTGACCGGGGCGGGCAGGGCACCGGCCTGGGCCTGGCAATCTGCCAGGGCATGATCGGTGCCCATGGCGGGCGCATCCTGGTCGGCGAGGGCATCGATGGCCAGGGCACCTGCATCACCCTATGCTTGCCATTGCCCCACCAACCCGACAGCGAAAGTGAAGCCCCATGAGCCAAGCCGCGACCCTGCTGGTGATCGACGACGAACCGCAGATCCGCAAGTTCCTGCGTATCAGCCTGGTATCCCAGGGCTACAAGGTGATCGAGGCCGGCACTGGCGGCGAGGGCCTGGCCCAGGCCGCGTTGAACAAGCCGGACTTGGTGGTGCTCGACCTGGGCCTTCCGGACATGGACGGCCAGCAGGTGCTGCGCGAGTTGCGCGAATGGAGCGCGGTACCGGTGATGGTCCTGTCGGTGCGCGCCAGCGAAGTGCAGAAGGTCGACGCCCTCGATGGCGGTGCCAACGACTACGTGACCAAACCGTTCGGCATCCAGGAGTTCCTGGCACGCATCCGTGCCTTGTTGCGCCAGAAACCGCAGGCGGATGTGGTGCCGGTGGCCAGCGCCGGTTTCGGGCCGCTGGTGGTCGACTTCGCTTTTCGCAAGGTCACCCTCGACGGCGCCGAGGTAGCCTTGACCCGCAAGGAATATGCCCTGCTGGCGCAACTGGCCGGGCATCCGGGGCGGGTGATCACCCAGCAGCAGCTGCTCAAGGACATTTGGGGCCCGACCCACGTGGACGACACTCACTACCTGCGCATCGTGGTCGGGCACCTGCGCCAGAAGCTTGGCGACGACCCTACCGCGCCGCGCTTCATCATCACCGAGCCGGGGGTCGGGTATCGGCTGGTGGTCCCTGCTGCCGATTGAGAGGCTTGCCTCAGTAGATGTCGCTGGGGTCGAGGCGGCCTTCCTCTACCAGGCGCTGGCCGATTTCGCGAATGTGCGCTTCGCCGAGCAACAAGGCATTGGGCGAGGTGTGCACCGAGTAATAGCCCAGCGCCAGGTCGTGCTCGTGGGGGGCGGCCGAGCCCAGGACGAATTCGGTATCGGTCAGCGCCAGGAAATGCACCGCCTCCTCGGACGGCTCAAAGGCAACCAGCTCCCTTGCCTGCAAAGGCGCGTCGTTGCCAAGCAGTTCGCCTTCGGCGCTGGAGACCCAAAGCACGCTGTGGCCGCGCGGTGGCGTGTAGGTCCAGCGCTCGCCAGCCTTGAGCTTCACCGCCAGGTAGTTCATCGGCGAGGGCGCAGTCAGGGCGCTGCGAGCGCCAGCGTATTCACCCAGCAGTATCCGCGCTGGCCCGCTGGTAGCGACCTCTTCGCTGGCCTGGAACGCTGACACGGACGAGCCCAGTTCCAGGCTCGGCGGCAGCGCGACCCACAGTTGGAAGCCGCGCACGCGGTTGTTCGGCACATTGCTCGCACTGGCGCCATGCCACATGCCGCGACCCGCCTGCATCCACTCCACACCCTCTGGGCTGAGGGTGACGGTGTTGCCGTCCGGGTCGATCAGGTCCATGTGCCCGTCGAGCAGGTACGACAGCGTGGCGATGCCAGAGTGGGGGTGCAGGGCGCCTGCGAAGGGTGGGCCCTGCATGTCGAAGAAGTCCAGAAAAACGAACGGTTTCAGGTGCTGCCCCAGGTCGCCCGGGCTCATCAGACGGGTCACCGGGCCACTGCGGCGACCGTGGGTGCGATGTGCGATGCGGCGAAGTTGCAGGGTGCTTCGAGCGACTGCGGACATAACGGTCTCCTACGTTCTGACGGGTTGGCGCGGGTTGCGTCCTGGTGCCCACTGTAGGGAATAGCGAATAGCTCGGAAATATGGTGGAGTGGGATGCACCATTCCAAAAATCTACCTAATGGAATGCGGTTGGCACCGCCCCATTTGCCGAGAAGGAACCGTTCATGGACCTCAACGACATCGCGCTATTCGTCCAGGTAGTGCGCGCCGGCAGCTTTGCCGAGGCGGGTCGGCGCCTGGGCATGCCACCCAGTACGGTGAGCCGACGGCTACAGACGCTGGAGCAGGCGTTGGGCACGCGCTTGATGCAGCGCACCACGCGGCGCCTGGTGCTGACCGATGCGGGTCGCCATTTCTTCAGCGAGTCGGCTGACCAGATCGATGCCTTGCAACGCACCGCCAGCCAGGTGAGCAGCGCGTCGGGCGAGGTGGCTGGGCGTGTGCGGATCGCGGTGCCGGCCGACTTCTTCGCCTGGTTTCCAGCGCAGGCCGTGGCGGGCTTTCTCGAGGCACACCCGAAGGTGCGCCTGGAATTCGAGCTCAATGACGCACGTGTCGATCTGCTGGGCGAATGCATCGACGTTGCCCTGCGCGCAGGGAACCTCGCCCCTGGGCTGCACGCGCGCAGGCTCGGCACCAGCCACGAGACGCTGGTAGCCAGCCCCTCGTACCTGGCCAACCACGGTGCGCCGCTGCAGCCCCATGACCTGGCCACGCACCTGTGCATTACCACCCCCTCGAGCGGAGGCCTGCGTACGACCTGGCGTCTGGGAGACGGGCAGGGGAACGTCGCGCACGTCGAGGTGAGCGGGTCGTTCCAGGCCAATACCGCCTCGGCGCGGCTCGCCGGTGCGCTGGCGGGGATGGGCATCGCCCTGTTGCCCACGGCGTTCAGCGCGCCGCACCTGGCGACGGGGCAGTTGCAGGAGGTGCTCCCGGCGTACAGCTGCGGGGAGCTAGGGATGCACCTGGTCTATCACAGCCGTCGTCAACTGCCGCTGGCGGTGGCAGCGTTCATCGAGTTTGCGGCGGGCACCATCAAGGCGCAGGGCTTGATGCGTGTCGATCGGCCGCGCGGCGGGGCAGGCAAGCCCTGACCGCCATCGTCCTTGGATTGATAGGAGTGTTTACAGACTGTCTTGTTCTGGATATTGTGTCTAGAAATAGATTTTCTATCCAGGAGCACCCCGATGGCCAAACTGGAAACCCTCAGGCTGCTAGACCGCGACAGTGTCAACCGATTGATTCGACCGGAGCAGGTCCTGGGAGCGGTACGCGAAGCCTTCCAGCTGCACAGTGACGGCGCAGGGCAGGTATTCCCGATGGTTCGCGAGGCCCTGGCCTGCGGCGGCATATTCGGTATCAAGTCCGGTGGCATCGCCAGCCAGAATGTACTCGGGTTCAAAGCCGCAGGTTTCTGGCCGACCAATCGCGCCGCGGGCGGCGAGCCGCATCAGGCCACCATCGTGCTGGTCGACCCTGCGACTGGCCGCCCGCTGTGTATCATCGATGGCAACACCGTGACCACCTTGCGTACCGGAGCTGCCGGGGCGCTGGGGCTGGAGCTGCTGGCGCGGCCAGGCAGCGCCCGCCTGACGGTGTTCGGTACGGGTGTGCAGGCGAGCATCCAGTTGGACTACGCCTTGCGCGTGATGCCTGGCTTGCGTTCGGTGACCTATCTCAGTGGCGACGGCAAGCCCAAGCCCACCTTCGAAGCCCGCTTTGCCAGCCGCTGCGACATCGGCCTGGGGGCCTCGGCCAACGATGCCGTGGCCAACAGCGACGTGGTGATCACCGCCACGCCCGCTCGGCAGGTGCTGTTCGACCTTGATGCCGTGCAGCCGGGTACCCACTTCAACTGCGTCGGCGCCGATATCCAAGGTAAGCGCGAAGCCCCGGAAGGCTTGCTGGCCAAGGCGCAGGTGTTCGTCGATGACCGGCTGCAAGCCCGCCAGGTCGGCGAAAGCCAGTGGGCGCCGGCATTGCCGGTGACGGAAATAGGCGAGGTGCTCACTGGCAAGGCCTTGCATCTGCGCGGCGCCCATGACATCACGCTGTTCGACATGACCGGGTTGGCGCTGCAAGACCTGGCCGTTGCTTGGATGCTGTTCGAGCAGGCAGAAAACGAAGAGATCGGCCACGCCGTCTCCTGGCCCTGGTAATTGAATCGAGGAACTACGTCATGCCCATCACCTTGCCCACCTACCAAGATGTCGTCGCGGCATCGCAGCGGCTCGAAGGCGCTGCCAACATCACCCCGGTGCTGACATCGCGCACCCTCGATCGGGAAATCGGCGCACACCTGTTCTTCAAGTGCGAGAACTACCAACGCACAGGCTCGTTCAAGTTCCG
Source organism: Pseudomonas sp. LS_2 (assembly GCF_042709235.1). NCBI lineage: Bacteria > Pseudomonadati > Pseudomonadota > Gammaproteobacteria > Pseudomonadales > Pseudomonadaceae > Pseudomonas > Pseudomonas sp. LS_2. The sequence goes on from NZ_JAVAYC010000007.1 coordinate 142,361, forward strand.
CGGAGCGTACAACGCGCTGTCTCAGTTCGATGCCGGGCAGCGCCAGGCTGGTGTGGTGGCCTTCTCGTCGGGCAACCATGCCCAGGGCATTGCCTTGGCCGCATCGATCCTCGGCATGCCGGCAGCCATCGTGATGCCTAGCGATGCCCCAGCGACCAAGGTGGCGGCTACCCGAGGCTATGGCGCCGAAGTGATCCTGTACGACCGCTACACCGAGGACCGCGCTGAAATAGGCCGGGCACTGGCGGCCGAGCGCGGCATGACGCTGATCCCGCCCTACGACCACCCCGATATCCTGAGTGGGCAGGGAACGGCGGCCAAGGAACTGTTCGAAGAGGTCGGCGCGCTCGATGCCCTGTTCGTCGGGCTTGGCGGCGGTGGGATGCTTTCCGGCACCACGCTATCGACCCGCGCGTTGGCGCCGGACTGCATGTTGATTGGCGTAGAGCCAGAAGCTGGCAACGATGGCCAGCGCTCGTTCGAGAGCGGGGCGATCGTGCGCATCGACACCCCCGAGACCATCGCCGACGGTGCGCAGACGCAATTCCTGGGGAACTACACCTTCCCGATCATTCTCGACGGGGTGAACCGCATCGTCACTGTGTCGGACGACGAACTGGTGGCGGCGATGAAATGCTTCGTCCAGCGCATGAAGATGGTGGTCGAGCCTACCGGCTGCCTGGGGCTGGCGGCGGTGCGCAAGCTCAAGGATGAACTGCAAGGCAAACGCGTTGGGGTAATCATCACCGGGGGAAATATCGACATCGACAAGCTCGGGCGCTTCCTTCAGTCGTAATCGGGGCCGCAAGGCGGCCCCGATCTCAGCCCTTGCTGTCGCTGTAAACCGTCGCGCGCGAGACCCCCAGGTGCGCCGCGACAGTATCCATCGCCTTGCGGATATCCAACATTCCCGCCGCTTTCAGCTCTTGCAGCAGCAAGCGCCGGTCGGCTGCCTTCAGGGTGCGTGGGGTGGTGGCCAGGCGCGCGGCGAACTGGTCGATACGGTCGCGAATGCTGTCCGCGCCGCTGCTTTCCAGCGACTCGTTCGGGCGCTCGCTGCCAAAGCTGCCGAACTGTTCGAGCATGCCTTGCAGGCCCCTGAACAGGGTGAGGTCGACGTTCATGCACAAGGCCGCCACATAGCGGCCGCTGGCATCCTTGATGCCGATGGAGGTGCTTTTCACCGGCCGGCCATCCTTGAAATGGTTCGGGTAGTTGGCGATCACTTGCGGGTAATCGGGGTCGGCGATACGCGCCAGGCCGAGCTCGGTCGCCGGCTGGCCCACCTCGCGCCCGGAGAGGTTGTTGTGGATCGCCAGGATGGCATGTTGTGGGTCGCGCAGGTCGTGCAGCACCACTTCGCAGAAGGGGCTGAAGGTCTGACTCAGGCCTTCGGCGATCTGTTCCAGCTGGCTGATCAGCGCTTGCTGTTCGGGGGTCACGTTCTGCATGGGGGGGTGGTATCCGGTCGTTCCAGGTCGGCAAAGGCGAGCATTGAAATTGGCTTGATGAGCGTTTCGAGAAACATTAACTAGAACATAGAGCGTTGTACCCAGAGGTTGCAAACGCTCCAGCGAAGAGGATGCCCCATGAACCCCACGTTAGATACCCCTTGCGCCGTCATCGACGTTGCCCGCATGCAGCGCAACATCCAGCGGATGCAGCAACGTGCGAACCATTTGGGTGTGAAGCTGCGCCCGCATGTGAAGACCAGCAAGTGCCCGCAGGTAGTCGAGGCCCAGGTGAGCGCTGGTGCGCAGGGCATCACGGTGTCCACCCTCAAGGAGGCGCAGGTGTTCTTTGCCCAGGGCGTCACCGACATCCTTTACGCAGTGGCGATGGCGCCTACCAAGCTAGAGCAGGCCCTGGCCCTGCGTCGCGCGGGTTGCGCCCTGGTGATCGTTACCGACAGCGTTGCCGGGGCCAAGGCAATCTGCGAGTTCGGCCAGCGCCACGGCGAGCGCTTCGAGGTGTTGATCGAGATCGACAGCGACCACCACCGCTCCGGCGTACGCAGCGATGACCCGTTGCTGCTGGAGGTCGCCAGGACCCTGCATGACGGCGGTGCACGGCTCAAGGGGGTGATGACCCATGCCGGCGAAAGCTACAAGCTCGATACCCCCGAAGCCTTGCAGCGCATTGCCGAGCTCGAGCGCAGCGAGTGCGTGAAAGCGGCCGAGGTCATTCGCGCAGCGGGTCTGCCCTGCACGGAGGTGAGCGTAGGCTCGACGCCCACGGCGTTGAGCGCAGCGCACCTGGAAGGGGTTACCGAGCTGCGCGCCGGGGTGTATGTGTTCTTCGATCTGGTGATGCATAACGTGGGTGTGTGCGGCCTGGACGAGTTGGCCTTGAGCGTGCTGACCACGGTGATCGGGCACCAGCCGGAGAAGGGCTGGATCATTACCGACGCCGGCTGGATGGCGATGAGTCGCGATCGTGGCACCCAGGCCCAGAAGTGCGACTACGGCTATGGGCAGGTGTGCGATGCCGATGGGGTGCCGATCGACGGCCTGCTGCTGCGCTCGGCGAACCAGGAGCATGGTGTGGCGTCGTTCGAGGCCGGTCAGGCGGTGGATGTGGTGCAACGCTTCGCCCTGGGCACGCGGCTGCGCATCCTGCCTAACCATGCTTGCGCGACCGGGGCGCAGTACCCGGCGTATGTCGCGCTGCTGGGCAGTGGCGAGGCCGGGCAGTGGCCGCGTGAAAACGGTTGGTGAGATTTTCCCAAGAGCAGCGCCATACCTCCAGGAGCGGGCTTGCCCGCGAATATCGGCAAGGCCGGTGCCATCCACCGCGGTGTTGCCTTCGCGGACAAGCCCGCTCCTACAGCTTCAGTGCCTCGGGGTTGGCGATGTTCTTCGGCGCGCCTTCGAAGAACGACACCACGTTGTCGAAGGCATCGCCGAAGTACAGTTCATAGCCATTCTTCTCCACATACCCCAGGTGCGGCGTGCTCAATATCCGTGGGTGTCGCAGCAGCGGGTGGCCGGGGTCGAGCAATGGTTCCTGCTCGAATACGTCCACCGCGGCGAAGCCTGGCCGCCCGGCATCGAGGGCCTCGAGCAATGCCCCGGGCGCAATCAGTTCGGCGCGGCTGACATTGACCAGCAGGGCGTCGGCCTTCATTCGTGAGAGATCATCCGGGGTCACCAGGTGCCGTGTGCGCTCGGAAAGGCGCAGGTTCAGGCTGAGCACATCCGCTTCGGCGAAGAACGCTTCGCGCGAGGCCGCTGCCTGGTGCCCATCGGCCTGTGCGGCGGCGCGGCTGGTCTCGCTGCCCCAGACCAGCACCGGCATGTCGAACGCCTGGGCATAGCGTGCCAGGCGCTGGCCGATCTTGCCGTAACCCCATATCCCCAGCACTTGCCCCGCCAGCGCCTGGCCCAGGTTGACCTGCCATTGCCCTTGGCGGAAAGCCTCGATGGCCGGTATCAGTTGGCGACGTGCATTGAGGATCAGCGCCCAGGCCAGCTCGGCCGGTGCTACCGGCGAGCCACGCCCCTCGCACACCACCACGCCGCGCGCGGTACAGGCCGCCAGGTCCAGATGTCCAGACACCTTGCCGGTCTGGCTGATCAACTTGAGTTTCGGCAAGCGGTCCAGCAGCGCGGCATCGATGCGCGTGCGCTCGCGGGTGAGCACCAGCGCGTCGGCCTCGGCGAAGCGCGCGGCCAGTTCATCCAGCGTGGCGGGGTGGCATTCATGGAGCACGCTGACTTCGTGCCCGCCCAGGCGCTGGAAGCAGTCGAGCGAGCGGATAACGTCCTGGTAGTCGTCGGGGATGACAATGCGCATGGGGGAGGGCCCTGGTCAGGAGTGGAGGCCAGACAATAGCTGAATCCGGGGTCGGCTTGGGAGTCCACCAGGGCGTGAACCCTTGCAGTCATTCGTGCAGGCGCACCGCCTGCGTCACTTCGCCGATGAACTGGCGTAGCCACTCATGGTGAGGCTTGTTGTGCTTGGTCATGTCCCACACCATGAAACAGCGAAACGAAGGTACCGGGAACGGCACCGGGCACACGGTCAGCGCGCTCATGGCGGCATAGCTTTCGGCGGCGAAGCTGGGAATGGTGGCGATGACGTCGCTGTGCACCAGGGTGGTGAGCGCACCACTGAAGTGCGTGAACGAAGCCGTGACCTGCCGCGCATAGCCTGCCGCTTCGAACATGTCGTCGATGAAGCCACGCCGACCATCGTAGGAGATCCGCACGTGGTTGGCCTGGAAGTAGTCCTCAAGGCTGATCGACGTGTCCGCCTTCCGGGCGCTGGGGTTGAACAGGCACGAATAGGACGACGAGAACAGTACCTGGGACGAGAAGCAGGTGCTGAAATCCTTCGGTTCGCTACAAATCACCAAGTCCATGTCCGGGTCTTGCAGCGACTGCTTCCACAACAGGCTGTTGCTCTGGTGGAAGGCAAAACTCACGCCCAGCTGTTGGGTGGCTGCCGCGTTGATGATGCGTGGCGCCAGGTACGCCTCGATGTCGTCGGACAGCCCGATGTTGAACACATAGCTGGAATCGTGCGGCGAAAAGTCCGCTTCTGCGGTGAGCATCCCGGAAATCGAGGTGAGCGCCTCGGCCACCCGCGGTGCCAGTTCCATGGCCCTGCGCGTGGGTTGCATGCCGGAGGCGGTGCGGATGAACAGCTCGTCGCCAAAATGCTCGCGCAACCGGCGCAAGGCCGCGCTCACCGCACCTTGGGTCACGTGCAGCATGGCCGAGGCGCGGGTGGCGCTACGCTCGGTCATCAGGCAGTGGAAGGTGAGCAGCAGGTTGAGGTCCACTCGCGAGATATTACGTACGTTAATCCGGCTCATATTTCCTAATCGTTTGCCCCGTGATCGATGAAGTTCCAGTCTGGCGCCTACAACCAGCATAACAACACGAGGAGCAGGTCATGGGCGCGACGTCACACAGCGTGGGTGCAAGCAACACGCATACCACCGAAGGGCAGGTGGATATCCGCAAGCGGGCCATCGCGGTCGGCATCGGCAACTTCATGGAGTGGTTCGATTTCGCGGTGTATGGCTACTTCGCCGCAGTGATCGGGATGCTGTTCTTTCCCTCGAGTGCACCGGGAGTATCGCTGCTGTCTTCGCTGGCAGTGTTCGCCGTGGGCTTTCTTTCGCGGCCACTCGGGGCGCTGCTGCTGGGCCCCATCGGCGATCGCTTCGGCCGCCGTGCGGTGCTGGTGATCACGGTGTTCGGCATGGGCGTGTGCACCACCATCATTGGTTTGTTACCGACCTACGAGGCGATTGGCATTGCCGCGCCGATCCTGCTGATCGCCATGCGTTTCATCCAGGGCATGATGGTCGGGGGCGAGTGGTCCAGCGCCGGTATCTACATGGTCGAGAGCGCGCCATCGAACCGCCGCGCCACCGCTGCCAGCGTGATCACCGGCACGGCGGGCCTGGCTTTCCTGTTCGGTACGTTCGTTGCCGCGACCCTCACCTCGACCATGGACGAGGCGCAGTTGAACAGCTGGGGCTGGCGCGTGCCGTTCGTGGTGTCGATCGTGATGACCGGTATTGCCGTGTTCATCCGCCGCAAGCTCGGCGACACCCCGGTATACGAGGAAATGGTGCGCCAGCGCGATGGCCAGAAGGCCCAGGCACCGAGCAAGGCCGTGCGTCGTCGTGCATTCATCACCACCTTTGCGTTCTCCGCATTGTTCGGGGTGTCGCTGTACTACTTCGTCACCTACGCCAACAACCACCTGGTCAGCACCGTCGGCCTGCCGCGCAGCACCGCGCTGTGGCTGTGCAGTATCGCGTTGCTGGTGTACGTCATCGCCAACCCTCTGGTCGGCCAGCTCAGCGACCGGATCGGCCGGCGCAAGCTGCTGCTGGGCGCGGCGGCTGGGTTGACCGTGCTGGCGTTCCCGATTTTCCTGATGCTCAACAGCGGCAACCCGGTGGTGATCCTCACCGGGTTGATCGTGCTCGGTCTGCTGGTGGCCGTGACCGCTGTGATGGACGTGGTGCTGCTGGTGGAAGTGTTCCCTGCGTCCATCCGCTCTTCCGGTGCGGCCCTGGGCCACAACCTGGCACTGGCCACCCTTGCCGGCCCCGGGCCGTTCATTGCCGCCGCGCTGATCAGCATGACCGGCAACGCGAACCTGCCGGCGGTCTACCTGGCGGCGGTGTCGCTGGTGTGCCTGGTGGTGCTCTGCAAGACCCTGCCGGAAACCCGCGACAACGATATCACCCGCTTCTGAACCCTTTTTCAGCAGAGACAGGAGTCATCATGACCCGTGTAGCAATCATCCAGGCCGCCTCGGTGCCTTACCAGCCGATGGCCAGTGTCGAAAAAGCCGCCGGTATCCTGGGCCGGGTGGCAGAGCAGGGCGCCCGGCTTGCGGTGTTCCCGGAGGCATTCATAGGCGGTTACCCCAAGGGCGTGTCGTTCGGCAGCGTAGTGGGCAACCGCGCAGCACCCGGGCGAGCACTGTACCAGCGCTATGTCGAGGGTGCCGTGACACTGGACGGCCCCGAGCTGGCTGCGCTGGCCGAGAGTGTCGAGCAGACCGGCGTGACCACCGTGGTCGGTATTATCGAGCGCTTTGGCCGCACCCTGTACTGCACTGCCGTGACCCTGGTGCCGGGCCGAGGCATCGCCAACTACCGTCGCAAGCTGATGCCCACCGGACAGGAGCGGCTGATCTGGGGCTTTGGTGACGGCTCGACCCTGGAGCCGGTAAGCACCGAACTGGGCGTGATCGGTAACGTAATCTGTTGGGAAAACTACATGCCGGCACTGCGCCAGGCCATGTACGCCCAGGGCGTGCAGCTGTACTGCACCCCCACCGCCGATGATCGCCCCAGCTGGGCCAGTTCCATGGTGCACATCGCGCTGGAAGGCCGGGTGTTCGTGCTGTCGTCCTGTCAGGCCATTCGCCTGGGCGAGTTCCCGGCGCAGCACCGCGAGGCATTCGGCCTGGACTTCCAGGAAGACGACTACGTGATGCGCGGTGGCAGCATGATCGTCAGCCCCCTGGGTGAGGTACTTGCAGGCCCGGTGTTCGATTGCGAGACCGAACTGTACGCCGACCTGGACATGAGCCTGCTCAGCCAGGGCAACCTGGACTTCGATGCGACGGGGCATTATTCGCGTCCGGATGTGTTCGAGTTGAAGGTCAATACCGCGCCGTTGCAGGCGGTGACCTTCCAACCGTAGAACCGCTCGACCGCGCCTTCGCTGGCGCGGTCGAGCCAGGCTCACGCCGCCAGCAGGCGTGCGTATTCGGCGTCCAGGTAGGCGTCGACCGCTTCTACATCCAGCGAGCCCGCCAGGTAGCAGGCTTTCAGCTCCTTGATCGCCAAGGTGCCGAAGCGGGCCCATGCGATCAGGTTGCTGCGTACCATGAAGGCGACGATATTGCCCCCCGAACGCAGCGCTGCATCGGTACCGTCGACCAGGCACAAGGTGCCATGGCCGATCAGCAACATTCTACGCAGCTCTGGGTTGCTCGCCGTGGGCATGCAGTCGCGCCATGCCTGCTCGTGGTAGAAGCGTTGCTTGATGACCCACATCATGCGGGTGAGCAGTTCGGTGATCAGCACCGGAATGGCCATGGCCAGGCCGTGGCGCAGGTCGTAGCCGGCTTCGAATACCTTCACGGCGATGGTGGCGAAGGTCTGGCGATGCTGGCCGAAGGCACCCAGGTTGAGGAACTGCAACAGCGAATAGAAGGGAATCGGAATACCGGACCCACGCCCGGCATTCACCTTTCCCCGCCCACCAGATGAACCGGCCATGTCAGAGAACAGGTGCCCCAGCCAGTTCATGAAGCCTGCGAACACCTTGGCTACCAGGTTGGAGCCACTGAGTTCGAAGGTCTTGGTGTCAATGCTGATCAGCTTGCCCTTGTCGACGAAGTGGGCGGTATTGCTGAACTGGTCGAGAATCGAGAAGAACAGCCCGAGCAAATCCGGTGAGTGCCCCAGGCTTTTCACATGATGGTTGCTCATCGACATGTTTTTCACGGCACCGCCAGTGGCATGGGTGGTGGCGTGGTCGTAGTTGATGTGGAACTTCTGCTCAAGAAAGCTGATGGCACTGGCGATTTCGCTGGAGCCTTCCCGCGCCCCTTTCCAGCCATTGAGCTTGGCAAAGCCCTTGACCGCGTTGTCGGTCTGCTCATCGGCCCATTTCCCCAAGGCGCCCTTGCCCGGCACGCCCACGAAGAACACATCGACCAGGCCGCCGATAAGACCGCAGGTCCCGGCGATCATGTAATCGTACTGGTCGCAGGCGGCGGCCTTGATCGCGAACTCGTCCTTGATGCGTTTTTCCAGCACTACCCGCTGGCTGTCGGTCATCAGGCAGCGGAACGGGTCTTCGGAACGCTCCAACCCTTGGCGTGCGGCATAGCTGTCGAGCTGGGCCAGGCAGTCGAGCCTGTTCGCATCGTCGTCGATGTCGACGACGTCGAGCATCGGCAGTGGTTGCAAGGTGGCCTGGTAGTCCACCGGTACTGCCAGCAGCTCGTGCTCGAACACAGGGGTTTCATGGGAGTCGATGAACACCAGGTCCTGGCCCTCAAGGGCGCCTTGGGCCTGGGCCAGGAGGCTCTCCAGCAGGTCGGCGTTGCTGCGCTGGTCATGGCCCATCTGTTCGAGGGTGCCGAGCATGGCGTCCAGGTGGGCATTGCTCTGCTCGAGCTGGTGTTGCTGAATACCCAGCGCCTGGGCTTGCTCGTAAAGCGGCGGCTTGGTGCTCATGAGAACAGGCTGCTCAGTTTTTCACGGGCCTTGCCCGCAGCCTCGCTGGCGGTGCCCAGCAACACGTCGCCGACATTGAAGTAGCCGATGGCTTCGAAGGCGCGGGCAAGGGTCTCCAGTTGCTTGCGGTCGCGGTCACGCTTGAGGCACAGCTTCATCTCGGTCTTCTCTTCGCCGGCCTCGTCACGCCCCACCACCACGGGGCGTTGTTCGTAGAACTCGAGGATCCACGGGTGCAGCTCTGCCTTGGTCGGCTCGCGGGTCAAGGCGCGCAGCTTGCTTTCATCCAGATATTGGGCGCAACGCAACTTGGTGGCGCTGGCCTGGGCCGAGCTGGTCTTCTCCGTGAGCACGGCGCCGGCGCCGGTCATCTGCGCCATCAACCCAGCCAGCCGTTTGATCTGCGCGTCCTGGACGCCATGGGTACGGATGGCTTCGTTGAGCTTTTCGGTGATGAAATTGATGTCCTTCATCACCAGGGAAATGGTCAGCTGGGTCTGTTTGATCACTTCGTTGAGCATCAGCTCGCGGCGTTTGGAGCGGGTCAGCTCGTTGGCGCCGGTCAGCTTGCGTACACCGGCATACGCACCGACACCGATCAATACGGCAACGCCGATACCGGTCATCATGCCCGACATACCGAGCAGCCCGCCCATGCCCAGGCTCGCCAGTCCCGAAGTCAGGCCCGCCGCCGACATGCCTACCACCGAGCCTGACAGGTACACCGCCGCCAGGGGCGTGCCCACCGCCGCGGCTTTTGCCGAGAGCAATTTCAGCGCCGAGACGATCTGGTCATCGGTCAGGTCGTCGCGCAGCATGTCGTAGTCATTCTTGATGGCCATGACCGCCAGCTCGATTTCCTCGTCGCTGACATCCAGCAACTCGCGGTTGTTCTGCAGGAACGCGAACTGCGCGATGTCACGCCCACCGGTGCTGTAGTAGACATTGATCAGGTCCTTGACCAGCGATACATGCAGCGCCTTGACCTGCCCTGCCGGGCTGTTGCCGTTGATGCGCTCGAGCAGGGTGGCCAGAGGGAGGTGCCCACTGCTGGAAGCCATGTAGGCACGCAGGATGAAGCGGGCTTCGGGGGTGAGGTCCAGGCGGGTCATCAGCTGGAGCACTTCGGCGAACTCCTTGTCATCGATGACCTGGTCGTTGTCGTAGGCCATGTTGATGACCGCCTGCACGTAGGCGACCTTGAGTGGTTCGCCCAGTTCATCGATGGAGATGAGCTGGCGCTCTTCGGTGAACTCGGTGAAGTCCTGCACGCAGCTCTGCAGCGTGTCCACCAGCTTGCGGTAGTTGCAGCTGAGCAGGCCGGTGATCGGAAGGGCCGCGCCGTCCTTGCGGCGGATCAGCATCGACACTTCGACCTTGTCGCCCTTGCTGCCGGTCACGGTCTCCACATACTCCACGGCTTCGATGGAAGCGAAGGGCACGCTGACCGGTTCGGAGAAACTGCCGCGGTAGATCAGTTGCTCGCCAGTGAACAAGATGCCGTCCTTGCCGCTGCCGAACAAAGTGTTATCGAACAGCGCCACGACGGTGGACGGGCTGCCGGTGAACGCGAAAGCCTTCACGGCATTGTTGAGTTTTTTCTCGTCGATTTGCGGTGCGATGCTGATGTTGCTGGAGATACCTGCGAGGTTTTCCCGCAGAAAAACATTGATGTTGGTCATGGCACATCCCTGTGAAAGGCGTTGGTGGCTTTTTGATATCAAGCCAATCTAGCAAATGCCATTTCCCCACCCAAGCTTTTTGACGACATGCACAGCGCGACGCTCACCGGTTCGGCCATTTCTCCAACAGGATCGACACGAACTTCTCTGCCGCCGGCGACAACGAGGCTCCGCGGCGGTAAACCAGGCCCAGCGTGCGGGTGACCTGGGGTTCGGTCAGCGGCACGCTGACCAGGGTAGGGTGGTCGGCGTTGGGCATGGCCAGGCTCGGCATGGCCGATACGCCAAGCCCGGCTTCGACCATGCCCAACGACGTGGACAGGTGCTGCACCTCGTAGAACCATTTTGGCCGCAGGCCCAGCCCCGACAGCGCGTGGTCGAGCAGCATGCGGTTGCCGCTCAGGCGGCCGACGCCGATCAGCCTGTAGTCGGCAAGCTCCGTCCAGGTGACCGAGTCGCGTTTGGCCAGGTCATGGTCGCGGCGACAGGCCAGGACGAAATGTTCCTGTACCAAGGGCACGAACTCGATGTCCGGGTGCTGGCCACTCATCATGTTGATGCCGAAATCCGCCTCGCCGCGCAATACCGCCTCAAGCCCGTCGTTGGCGCTCAAATCCAGCAGGCGGATGCGGATCTTCGGATACTGCGCGTTGTAGTCGCGAATCACCGAGGGCAGAAAATAGAACGCCGCCGTCGGAATACAGGCGAGGGTGACCTGGCCGGTCTGGCGTTCGGCGAGTTCACGAATGCTCAGGATCGAGTCTTCGAAGTCGTCAAGAAGACGCCGCGCCTTAGGCAGGAAATCGCGCCCGACGCTGGTGAGGCTGACACGACGGGTGGTGCGTTCCAGTAACGAGGTGCCGAGGCCCTCCTCAAGCTTCTTGATCCTTCGGCTGAGGGCTGGTTGAGACAAGTGAAGGGCTTCGGCAGCTTCATGGAAACTGCCAAGTTCGGCGATTTTCACGAAAGATCGGATATCTTGAAGCTCATATTCCATGCTGGGCTGCCCTCATGCCGCTACGGTTTATTTATTTGTAAATCGCAATAATGGATACGATATTTGCATTGGATTGATTTATCCAGCCCTGTCACTCTTTTGCTCACAACATCAATGATGTCCATTGATTCAGAAGAGTGCGAAACCATGCAACGAATTCCTTGCGTACTCATGCGCGGCGGCACCTCCAAGGGGCCTTTCTTCCACGCTTGGGACCTGCCTGCCAATGTGGTCGAACGCGACGAACTGCTGATCAACCTGATGGGTTCCGGTCATGAGCTGGAAATCGACGGCATCGGCGGCGGCAGCCCGCAGACCAGCAAGGTGGCGATCATCAGCCCTTCGTTGCATGCCGATGCCGATGTCGACTACCTGTTCGTTCAGGTGATGGTCGCCCAGCGTCGGGTCGACACCGCACCCAACTGCGGCAACATGCTTTGCGCCGTTGGCCCGTTCGCCATCGAGCAGGGCCTGGTCAAGGGCCAGGACGGCGAGACCTTGGTGCGCATTCGCAACCTCAACACCAACAGTTTCGTCAATTCCCTGGTCCAGACCCCTGGCGGCATCGTGCGCTACGAAGGCCGCACCGCGATCGATGGCGTGCCAGGCACCGCCGCCCCGGTGCACCTGACGTTCCTCGATGCGGTCGGTAGCAAGACCGGCCAGCTGTTCCCCACGGGCAACACCGTGGACGTGATCGACGGCGTGCCGGTGACCTGCATCGACATGGCCATGCCGATGATGATCGTGCACGCCAGCGACCTGGGGGTGAACGGCGCGTCGACCCCCGCCGAACTGGATGCCGACAGCGCCCTGTTGCAACGCCTGGAAGCCTTGCGCCTGAAGGCCGGCAAGGCCATGGGCCTTGGCGATGTCAGTGGCATGGTGATTCCCAAGCCGGTACTGGTGTCCCCGCCGCGCTACGACGGCACGGTGCAGGTGCGCTACTTCATGCCGCACAGCTGCCACCGCGCCTTGGCCATCACCGGTGCCGTGGGGCTGGCGACTGCCTGCGTCAGCCCCGGCACGGTGATCGCCCAGATGCTCGGTGAGACGGGCCAAGCATTGACTGCCGTGCGCCTGGAACACCCAAGCGGTGCCATCGACGTGGCGCTGTCGCGCAGCGGTGCCGAGGGCAAGACGATCCAGGCGTCGGTGGTGCGCACCGCCCGGCGGCTGTTCTCCGGTTTCGTCTACGCACCTACGCCGCGTCGGTTGGCCGGGTAGGCCTGACCCATGAATTGCCTGGGCGTTTTTGCCGAGCGCCCCATTTCGCACCCCTTGATGACTTAAACTCCCACCAGGCATCGCACGATGCCGGGTGGGGCTGGGGGCCGTCTGCCCGCCGGGCGGCCACACAATAAAAACAAGAGAAAACAACCATGCTCGCACTCCTGGGTTTACTCATGGTGGTGACTTTCACCTACCTGATCATGAGCAAACGTCTCTCGCCTATCGTTGCACTGACCCTGGTGCCGGTCGTCTTCGCCATCATTGGCGGGTTCGCCCCCGAACTCGGCAAGATGATGCTCGACGGTCTGAAGATGGTGGCGCCCTCGGCAGCGCTGTTGCTGTTCGCCATCCTGTTCTTCGGCCTGATGATCGATGCCGGCCTGTTCGACCCGCTGATTCGCAAGATCCTCAAGCGCGTCAACGGCGACCCGGTGAAGATCGCCATCGGTACCGCACTGCTGTCGTTGCTGGTAGCCCTCGACGGCGACGGCACCACCACCTACATGATCACTTGCGCGGCGATGTTGCCGCTGTACAAGCGCATCGGCATGAACCCGATGATTCTGGCCACGGTGTCGATGCTGTCGTTGAGCATCATGAGCGGCATGAGCCCCTGGGGCGGCCCGGCCACCCGGGCGATCGCCGCGCTGGGCCTGGATGCCACCGAATACTTCATTCCCCTGTTGCCAACCGTGATCGGCGGTGCGGCCTGGGTGGTGTTCACGGCCTTCCTGCTGGGCCGTGCCGAGCGTCGGCGCATCGGCAACATCGCCCTGGAGTCCGGTGGCGGCAATTGCTACATCAAGGAAATCCTCGGCGATGCGCCGCACAAGCGGCCACGCCTGGCCTACGTGAACCTGGTGTTGGTGGTTGCCGTGATGACCGCACTGGTACTGGGTGTGATGCACGCCGCGATCCTGTTCATGATCGGTTTCGTCGCTGCGCTGATGGTCAACTACCCGCAGCTGGAATTGCAGAAGGAGCGCATCCTCGCCCACTCGGGCAATGCCATGACCGTGGTGCTGCTGGTGTTCGCCGCTGGCATCTTCGCGGGCATCTTCTCTGGCACCAAGATGGTCGACGCCATGGCCCAGACCCTGGTGGACTGGATTCCCGAGTCCTGGAGCCACTGGTTCCCACTGGTGGTGGCGCTGACCAGCATGCCGCTGACCTTCGTGCTGTCCAACGACGCCTACTACTTCGGCGTGGTGCCGATCCTGGCCAACGCCGCAGCCGCCTACGGCATCGACCCGATCGAAATCGCGCGCGCCTCGGTGCTTGGCCAGCCGGTTCACCTGCTGAGCCCACTGGTTGCCTCGACCCTGCTGCTGGTGGGCATGGTCGACCGCGATATCGGTGACTTCCAGAAGGCCACCGTCAAATGGGCGGTGCTCACCTCCCTGGTAATCACCGCGCTGGCGCTGCTCACCGGAGCCTTGTCCTTCGTCGTCTGAGCCTCCCGGGCGCCGGCTAGCGCGCCCGCTACTCGTTCAAGAACAATAACCGAGTACCGATCATGTCCCGACCCGTTTTCCGTGGGGCCACCTGTGGCCTGCTCTGCGGCTGGCTGCCTGTTGCCGGCGCCGCTGGTTTCATCGATGACAGCAAGCTCAAATTGCAGCTGCGCAACGTCTACTTCAACGAGAATTTCCGTGATGAGCAGGGCATGAGCGCCCGCGCTGCCGCTACTGCGAAAAGCGAGCGCGTGGAGTGGGCCCAGGGCTTTCTGCTCGACTACCAGTCGGGCTTTACCCAAGGCACCCTGGGCCTTGGGCTGGATGCCCTGGGCCTGGTGGGCTTCAAGCTCGACTCCGGTCGTGGCCGCAGTGGCACCGGCTTGCTGCCGGTGCACGATGACGGCCGTGCGGCGGACGCGTTCGCCAGCGCCGGGGTAACCGCCAAGGCGCGTCTGGGCAAGACCGTGGTCAAGCACGGTACCTTGCTGCCCAAGACCCCGGTGCTGGTCTACAACGATGCGCGCCTGCTGCCACAGACGTACCAGGGCACGCAGTTGACCAGCACCGACATCGACGACCTGACCCTGACCGCCGGCCACCTGGAGCGCTTCAAGCTGCGCGATTCTTCCGACAGCACCGGTTTGTACCTGGATGGCTACGGCGGCGGGGAGTCCGGCGACTTCAGTTTCGCCGGCGCCGACTATGCCTTCAGCAAACAACTGCGCCTGAGCTACTTCCATGGCCAGCTCGAGCACTTCTACCGCCAGGACTTCGCCGGGTTGGTGCACGAGTTGCCGGTGGCCGGAGGAGTACTGACCACCGACCTGCGCTATTTCCGCAGCCGCGACACCGGTGCGGGCTATGGCGGAGCTATCGATAACGACATGTTCAGCGGGCAGTTGGCCTACGCCCATTCGGGGCATACCGTAGGCGCGGGTTACCAGGTACTCGATGGCGAGGCGGGGCTGCCCTACATCAGTGGGGCGACGGTCTACTCGTTCAGCAATGTCGGCATCGGCAAGTTCATCGAGGAAGAGGAAAAGACCTGGATGGCCAGCTACGCCTACAACTTCGCCGCTGCCGGTGTGCCGGGGCTGACCTTCATGACCCGCTACCTGAGTGGCGACAACGGCCGCTCAGGGGCCGCCGGGCTCAAGGAATGGGAGCGTGATGTCGAGCTTGCCTATGTCGTCCAGGGCGGGCCGCTGAAAGGCCTGGGGGTGAAGCTGCGCAATTATGTCTACCGCGCGGACTTCGCCCGGGGCAGGGACAGCAACCGAATCTACCTGACCTACGACATCGCACTCTGGTAACACCATTATTCGATATCAATGCGGTCAATGTTGGCAGACGTTGGCCGCATCCCTCTCTAGAGTCGCAGGGCATGCTGGAAGCCCTAACAACAATAAAGAGGGAGCCGCCCATGACCACCGCCCCGCAAGTGTCCAACGCCTGGCGCATCCTGTTCCTGCTGTTCCTGGCCAACCTGTTCAACTTCTTCGACCGCACCATCCCCGCCATCATCATCGAGCCGATCCGCCGGGAATGGCACCTGAGCGACTTCCAGATCGGCCTGATCGGCACCGCTTTCACCCTGGTCTACGCGATCGCCGGCCTGCCTTTGGCACGCATGGCAGACAACGGCTCGCGGGCCAAGCTGATGGGCTGGGGGCTGATGGCCTGGAGTGGGCTGACGGCGGTCAACGGCATGGTCGGCAACTTCTGGAGCTTCCTCCTGGTGCGCATGGGCGTGGGTATTGGCGAGGCCAGCTACGCGCCGGCCGCCAACTCGCTGATCGGCGACCTGTTCCCTGCCGAGCGTCGGTCCAGGGCGATGGGCATTTTCATGCTGGGCCTGCCACTGGGGCTGCTGCTGGCGTTCTTCACCATTGGCGCCATGGTGCAAGCGTTCGACAGCTGGCGCGCGCCGTTCTTCATCGCCGCCGTGCCGGGCATGATATTGGCCGTGTTCCTGTTCATGATCCGCGAGCCGGCCCGTGGTGCGGCGGAGACGGTGGCCATTTCCCAGGCCCCGATCGACCGCCCGCTACGTCGGGTACTCAGCGTGCCGACTTTCGTCTGGCTGGTGCTGGCGGGGCTGACCTTCAATTTCTCGTCCTACGCCTGCAACTCGTTCATGGTGCCGATGCTGCAACGCTACTTCGAGCTGTCGCTGCACCAGGCGGCGGTGTCCACGGGGGTGATCGTCGGCGTCACTGGCCTGTTCGGCCTGACACTGGGCGGCTGGGTCGCGGACAAGGTGCACCAGCGCTGGGCCAATGGCCGCTTGCTGTTCGCCGTGGTCAGCATGTTCGTGGCCTCGCTGGCCACAGCCTGGGCGCTGCATGCCGGGCGTATCGAGCTGAGCGTGTTCGTGGCGGTGTTCGGAGTGGGTTGGTTGTTCTCGTACAACTTCTACACCTGCGTGTACACCGCCATCCAGGACGTGGTGCAACCGCGCCTGCGGGCCACGGCCATGGCCTTGTTCTTTGCCGGCTTGTACCTGCTGGGCGGCGGCCTGGGGCCAGTGGTGGTAGGCGGGCTGTCGGACCACTTCGCCAACCAGGCCATGCTGGCGGCCGGTGAGGTGGTGATGAACGAGGCGTTCAAGGCCCAGGGCCTGCACGATGCGATGTACCTCATCCCGGTGGCGCTGCTGCTGACCATGCTGTTCTTGCTGGGCGCATCGCGCTGCTTCAGCCGGGATGCGCAGCGCATGCGTGAGGGGATGGTGGGAGAGGGTGAGGTGGCGGCTGGGCGCGTGGCTGAGGCTTGAGGTGTCGGCGACAATGCCCCTCCTTGCTGCTGCGGCCTTGTGTCGCGAAAGGGCTGCTACTCGGTCCTTTCGCGACACAAGGCCGCTCCCACAAAGGCCCATGAACGCATATGTGTCAGCCCATTGAAGCGCAGTTGTCGGTAAGCCGCTGTTAGCCCAGTTCTGCTCCGCTATAGGTAGCCAGCTCTACTCCGTAGAGTGCCGACAGTTCACGCAGGAAACGGTTGCCCTTGTTTGCGGCAGCGTAAGGGCAGCGGTCTTCGACGATGACATGGCCGATAGTGCCGATATTGCCGCTGTAGACGTTCACTGCCTGATCGGGAGCAACCTGCGCACTGCAGAAGCGAATCGCGTATTTGTCCAGCAGTGGTTGCAAGGTCTTAGGGTCGTAGTGCGGAGCAATGTGGCCACCATGGCGTGAAGCGATGGTCACCACGCTGCCTGCGCTGCGCAGCAACGAATCGTCAATATCGATGGTTTCGCCCAGGTGCAGACCGATCAACAATTCGAAGGGGTCGATGCCGGTCAGCATCCGGTACATCTGTGGTGCGACGCTGCCCATCATCCTTGCGTTGATTTCCACCAGACAGGGGCCATCGGCATCACGTAACAGTTCAACATGGTAGAGGCCCACATCCAGGCCTAGTGCACTGAAAACGGCTTGTACGTAGGTATTGATCTCCTCGCGCTGGGCCTCGTTCAAGCCCGATGGCATGGTCGCGGTCATTTCCAGCATTTCGTTGTATTCGGCGCGAAAACGAATGGTGGTCGCGTAGCACGAAAGCTTACCGTCCTGAACGATCACCTCGGCCGAATGTAGCGTGCCGTCGATGTATTGCTCGATCAGGTAATCGCGGCTCACCAGTCGATCGATCATCGGGTCGGCGCCTCGTCGGGCCTGGCGTACCTCGGCGAGGAACGCGTCGAAATCTGACTGGCTGTGGCAGATGGCGGAAAATTGCTTGGCAAAGCCGCGGGTGGGCTTGACCACAAAGGGTAGTTTCAGTCGTGGAGCCACCCCATCGACCAACTGCTGTTCACTCAGCACCTCGAAGTTCGGGGATCGCAACCCGTGTTTGCGTAACGTTTCGCGCAGTCTGCTTTTGTACACCGCACCGCACAAGGCCTCATAGGCAGGGTATCGGGTGCCCAGGCGTTGGGCCTCGCGTGCCACTGGTACGATCGCAGCCTCCGAGGTAGTGATCAGGGCATCGATAGGCCTGTCGGCGTGCAGCCTATCGAGCACTTGGCTGAATTCGCTTTCCTCCAGGTTATCGACTCGAATATAGGCATCCACATGCGATAGGTATGGCTCTAGTCGAGAACGGTCATCCTTGGTCGAAATGCTCAGGAACGAGGCGTCGCGTTGATGGATGAACGTGACATGGCAACCCAGGCGCTTGCCCGCCTCGAAGGCGAGCAAGCCGCTGACCGTGCTGTCGACGAAAACTACGTGTTTCATGTAAGCCTCCCGACATCCCTGGGCAAACTGAGCATCCAGGAAGTTGAATACTTTCTTGGTTTATTTGCTTAGGCGGGTGCCTTGTCGCTAACTGAGATATCCAGGCGTACTAGATAAGTGGCGATGTAATAAGTGCATGCAAAGATTAGTGCGGTTTGTAGTAACCCTATCCATTCGACCAGCAGCGAACCGATAAAGATGGTAATGATCATGCCGAGGTACACGCCTGCGTATTGTACCGATGCCATAAGAGGCATAGCATGCGCAGGGGTATGGCTGACAAGCTCCGCCTGAAGTCTGAAAAAAGCTAGTTCAAAAAAGAAAATATAGAAGAAGTAAGACAGGTAGCTAGACTCGACATTGAACGCATAAGCGGCAATTGCCATGAACAGACTGCTTATAATAGTCATCGTCGTCGGCGAGGGATGGATATCGCGCTTGGCGAGACGGTAGAACACAATTGCCCCGACCAGCGCGGCCACACTGTTGACCGCCTGCAACATGCCGACGCCTGACTCTCCCAGCCCTAATTCATGTGCAGGCAGCAATACTCGAGAGACATTGAAGAAACCCTGGAAAAGACTGACGAAGAGTATGAACTGGTAAAGCCTTTGGCGCAGCGCAGGGGCGCTGCGTATGAGTTCGGACAGCGCCGGTATCAAACGTGTAGGCGCATGTGCCGCTGGCGGCACGGTCAGGGTCGGCAGCACGAAGGCTGCCAGAGCCGCGATCAGAAAGAGGGTGGCCGTCACCATGAGAGCCACGTTTGGACTCATGCTCGCCTTGAACAGCAGCATGCTAATGCCAGCCAAGCCGCCAGCGATGAATTGTGCAGTGAGGGTCAGTGGCACAGAGCTGGCAATTTGTGCGCCCGGGAAATAGCACTTGATGGCGACGATTCTCCCCACCCGTTGCACTGCGTCCAAAGTACCGATGAGCACCGCGCCAACAATGGCTACCCAGGGCTGATGCGGCAGTAAAAGATAAGTCACCAGTGCACTACCCAGTGACAGAACATTGGCTCCCCACAATAGGGTGCGAGGGGCCAGGCGGTCGGCCAGGCGATAAATCGGCGCAACCAGCAGTACCGGTAAAATCATTGGGGCGAACAATACGGTCTGGGAGTACAGCAGGTTTTCGGTTTGGGTGTAGATGTAATAGGAAAGGTAGATATAACTTAGCGTAGAGGCCGAGATAGCGCACAAGTTAACCGACCATAGAAGAAACGTGTACGTGCGTGATGCAAAGCTTTGACTCATCATCCTTCGCCTTTTGTTTTGAGCATCCTGCCTGTGGGCTAACTTATCCGGAGTGATGAGGTCTTTTCAAGCGACATTTCATGAGGTTGTCATAATTCTTTGTATCAGCAGGCAGTGCGCTCTTCGGGGGCAAAAGAATGGCGTTGCACCGTAAGGGGGCGCATGCATCCAAATGGATGCATGTCTATTTTCAAGGCGTTGCTGTGTCTAGGCTTTAATATTCTGTAAGAAAGTTCATACACGCGGATGAATGGGTTCTCACCTCTAAAAAATCATCAAAAATGACTAAGCCCCAAGCTCAACCCCGCCCCCGCAAGTGATTGGTCGGCAACGCCGTGGTGTACTTCACCTGGCTCAAGGCAAAGCTCGACCGGATGCTCGCCACCACCGGTATCACCGTCAGGCAGTCGAGCAACAGGTTCTGGTACTCGCTTAAATCCTGGCTCACCACCCGCAGCATGAAGTCAGCCTCGCCGCTCATCAGGTAGCACTCCATCACCTCGGGGCGCTCGCGGATGCAGTTGGTGAACACCTCCAGCGACTTCTTGTCCTGAAGTTTCAGCGTCACGTGCACGAACACGTTGATGGCCAGGCCCAGGCTCGCCGGGTCGACCAGGGTCACCGCGCCGCGCAGTACGCCGGCCTCCTTCATTTCCGCGACACGTCGCCAGCACGGCGAGGCGGAAAGCCCTACCAGCTCGGCCAGTTCCGCGTTGCTCAGTTCAGCGTTGGCTTGAAGGGCATCGAGGATACGCAGGCTGGCGTCATCGAGTTTGGCTCTGCTCATGGTGAGATTTACCTGTTTTGTTTTTGATTTCGGTAAACCTTACCTGATCTGGCTGGTTAGTGGACGAGATAGAACAGAATTTCTTCCCGCGTCGAAATAGCATTTGCACTGTGAATTCGACACGCTGGAGCCCTTTCATGTCTGCATCCAATCAAGCCTGTGCGAGCCTGGGACAATCCCGGCATCTGCCGTCCAACAGCTATGCGTGGCTTGCGTTGATGGTGCTGCTGTGGGGCGCCAGTTGGCCGATCACCAAGCTGGCATTGGCCGAGGTGCCGCCGCTGTGGCTGGCCACCATTCGCTTCGCCAGTGCAGGCGCCTGCCTGTTCGTCTACCTGGCCGTGCAGGGCCGCTTGCGCCTGCCGCCGAAGAAAGACCTGCCGATCGTGCTGTCCATCGGCCTGTTGCAGATGATGACCTTCACCGGCCTGGGCATGATCGCCATGGTGCACATCGACGCCAGCCGCGCGGTGCTGCTGGCCTACACCACGCCGCTGTGGTGCGTGCTTGCCGCCTGGGTGGTGTTCAAGGAACAACCGTCGAAGTTGCAGTTGCTGGCATTGCTGGTGGGGCTGGTCGGCATCGCGGTCATCTGTTCGCCCGCCGAGCTGGACTGGAGCGCCGAAGGTACGATGATGGGCGCAGGGTTCCTGTTGCTCGCGGCCATCGCCTGGGCCGTGGTGATCCTGCATGTGAAGCGTCATCGCTGGACCTCGTCGCCCATCGAGCTGGCGCCCTGGCAGATGCTGCTGGCCAGCGTGCCTTTGGCGGTCATCGCCTTCGTGCAGGAGGGCAGCCCGGCGAGCATCGCGTTCAATACCAGTCTGGTGCAGATGCTGGTGTTCATTGGGCCGATCGCCACCTCGGCATGCTTCGTTATCTCGGCCGAGCACGGGCGGCGCATCTCTACCTTCGAAATGTCGAACTTCACCCTGGGGGTTCCGCTGGTGGGCATCGTACTGTCGCAACTGGTGCTGAATGTGGAAATCACCGCAGTGTTCACCCTGGGCCTGTGCCTGGTGGTGGCCGGGGTCGTGCTGGCGGCGCTGGCGGTGCGCAGGGCCTGACTGGCGGACACGGCGAGGGCCAAACCCGGCGATAAGTGGCAGAATCTCCAGGTTCTATCGATATGGAGATTCCCATGCTGCGTGTATTCGAGCGCTGGCTAGA
Organism: Pseudomonas sp. LS_2; assembly: GCF_042709235.1. Taxonomy (NCBI): domain Bacteria; kingdom Pseudomonadati; phylum Pseudomonadota; class Gammaproteobacteria; order Pseudomonadales; family Pseudomonadaceae; genus Pseudomonas; species Pseudomonas sp. LS_2. The sequence goes on from NZ_JAVAYC010000007.1 coordinate 163,912, forward strand.
CCCCTTTCCCCCCGATGAAGTACCGCCGCCGCCCATGGGCCTGGTACGTTTCATGTGGGCCTGTACGCGCGGTGCCCGCGGCTACATCCTGCTGATGGCGCTGCTGAGCGCCGCCGTTTCGATCTACGAAGCCTGGCTGTTTTCCTTTCTCGGGCAGGTGGTCGACCTGCTCTCGACCTGGCAGGCCGGCGACACGGTCGGCGAGGAGGAGCGCCAGGTACTGTGGGGCGTGGGCATCGTGCTGGTCACCAGCATCGGCCTGGTGGCGCTGCGTACCGTGATGCAGCACCAGGTACTGGCGATCAACCTGCCGCTGCGCCTGCGTTGGGACTTCCACCGCCTGATGCTGCGCCAGAGCCTGTCGTTCTTCTCCGACGAATTTTCCGGACGGGTCACCACCAAGGTGATGCAGACCGCCCTGGGTGTGCGCGAAGTGCTGTTCACCCTGATCGAGATCATCCCCGGTATCGGCGTGTACTTCGTGGCGATCATCGCCCTGGCCGGGGGCTTCGCACTGAAACTGATGCTGCCGTTCCTCGCCTGGATCGCGCTGTTCGGCCTGGCCATGTGTTATTTCGTGCCGCGCCTGGGCAAGGTGGGGCAGGAGCAGGCTCATGCGCGCTCGTCGATGACCGGACGGGTGTCGGACGCCTACACCAACATCACCACGGTCAAGCTGTTCTCCCATTCCAAGCGCGAGGCGCATTTCGCCCGTGCGGCGATGGAAGACTTCAAGCAGACCGGCTTTCGCCAGATGCGCCTGGTGAGCCAGTTCGAGATCGTCAACCAGGCGCTGGTGGTTGGCCTGATCATGAGTGCCGGCGGCTACGCCCTGTGGCTATGGCACCAGGGCGAGGTCGGCGCCGGTGCGGTGGCGGCGATCACCGCCATGGCGCTGCGCATCAATGGCATGTCGCACTGGATCATGTGGCAGATGACCTCGTTGTTCGAAAGCATCGGCACCGTGCAGGACGGCATGGACACCCTGACCCGCGGGCCCAAGGTACAGGATGCGCCGAACGCCGGTGTGCTGGAGCCGCGCGGCGGGGCGGTGAGCTTCGACAACGTGAGTTTCAACTACAACGGCGAGCGCCAGGTGCTCGACGGCTTGAGTCTGGACATTCGCCCCGGCGAGAAGATCGGCCTGGTGGGCCGTTCAGGTGCTGGCAAGTCCACGCTGATCAACCTGCTGTTGCGTTTCTATGACGTCGACAGCGGTCAGATCCGCATCGATGGGCAGGACATCGCCCAGGTCACCCAGGACAGCCTGCGCGCCACCATCGGCATGGTGACCCAGGACACCTCGCTGCTGCACCGCTCGATCCGCGACAACATCGCCTATGGCCGACCTGATGCAAGCGATGCGCAGATCCGCCACGCCGCCATCAGCGCCCAGGCCGATGGTTTCATCAGCCAACTCACCGACCCGCAGGGGCACAGTGGCTACGATACCTTGGTGGGTGAGCGCGGCATCAAACTGTCTGGCGGCCAACGCCAGCGCATCGCCATTGCCCGGGTGATGCTCAAGAACGCGCCGATCCTGCTGCTCGACGAGGCTACCAGTGCGCTGGACTCGGAAGTGGAAGTGGCGATCCAGGAAAGCCTTGATGAAATGATGCAGGGCAAGACGGTGATCGCCATCGCCCACCGGCTGTCGACCATCGCGGCCATGGACCGCCTGGTGGTGATGGATGAAGGGCGCATCATCGAGCAGGGCACGCACACCGAGCTACTGGCCAGGAACGGCACCTATGCGAAGTTGTGGCAGCACCAGAGTGGTGGCTTCCTGGGTGAGGACCACGGGGTGGTAGAGGCCCTGGAGTAGGCCGCGGGCAACCGTGGGCTGCCGCGCAGCCCACGGGTCGTTCACCGCCAGGCGTCAGAGCCAGGCTTTGATCTGTCGTGCCACCGCTTCGGTGGAGATCCCGTAGCGATCGTGCAAGGTCGGCAGGGCGCCGGCATCGAGGAAGGCGTCGGGCAGGGCGATCTGCCGGAAGGTCGGCGTCACGCCGTTGCGCAGTAGCACGCCAGCCACCGCCTCGCCCAGGCCGCCGATGATCGAATGGTTCTCCGCCGTCACCACCAAGCGGCCCGGCTTGCGCGCTTCGGCAAGAATGGTTTGCTCATCCAGAGGCTTGATGGTGGGCACGTGCAGCACCGAAACATCCACCCCATCCTGTTGCAGTTGCTCGGCGGCCTCCAGCGCGCGCATGGTCATCAGCCCGCTGGCGATCACCAGCACTTCCCGCCCTGGGCGCAGCACCTGCGCCTTGCCAATCTGGAAGCGATAGTCGTAACGGTCGAGCACCAGCGGCACGTTGCCGCGCAGCAGGCGCATGTACACCGGCCCCTGATGCGCGGCAATGGCTGGTACGGCCTGTTCGATTTCCAGTGCGTCGCAGGGGTCGACGATCATCAGGTTGGGCATGGCGCGGAAAATCGCCAGGTCGTCGGTGGCCTGGTGGCTGGGCCCATAGCCGGTGGTCAGGCCTGGCAGGCCGCAGACGATCTTGACGTTGAGGTTTTCCTCGGCGATGGCCATGCAGATGAAGTCATAGGCGCGCCGCGAGGCGAACACGGCATAAGTGGTGGCGAAGGGTGTCAGGCCTTCGCGGGCCATGCCTGCCGCAGCGCTCATCAGCAGTTGCTCGGCCATGCCCATTTGGTAGAAGCGGTCCGGGTGGGCTTTGGCGAAGATATGCAGGTCGGTGTACTTGGACAAGTCGGCGCTCAGGCCGACGATGTCCTGGCGCTGTTCGGCCAGCGCTGCCAAGGCGTGGCCGAATGGGGCAGGGCGGGTTGCCTGCCCTTCGGCGGCGATGGAGGCGATCATCGCTGAGGTGGTCAGGCGTTTCTTTGGTGCGTTCACGGTGCTCATGCTTGGCTCCCAGCGTCCAGCGCTTGCAAGGCGAGGTCCCATTCGTGGTCGTCCACGCGAATGAAGTGGGTCTTGTCGCGGTTTTCGAGGAAGGGCACGCCCTTGCCCATGCGGGTGTCGCAGATGATTACCCGAGGTTGTGCCCCGGTGTGGGCGCGGGCCTGGTCGAAGGCCTGGACCAACGCGTCGAGGTCGTTGCCGTCGACCCGCTGCACGAACCAGCCGAATGCCGCCCAGCGCTCCACGATCGGCTCGAACGCCAGCACTTCACTGGCGTGGCCATCGGCCTGCTGGTTGTTCACATCGACCAGCGCAATCAGGTTGTCCAGCCGCCAGTGGCTGGCGGACATCGCCGCTTCCCAGGTGGAGCCTTCGTTCAGTTCGCCATCGGACAGCAGGTTGTACACCCAGCTGGCCGAGCCCTTGCGCTTGAGCCCCAGGCAGGCGCCCACGGCGATGCCCAGGCCATGGCCAAGCGAGCCGCCGGTGATTTCCATGCCGGGGGTGTAGGCGGCCATGCCGGACATTGGCAGGCGGCTGTCGTCGCTGCCATAGGTTTCCAGTTCGTCCTCGGGAATGACCTTGGCCTCTATCAGCGCGGCGTACAGGGCGATGGCGTAGTGCCCGATGGACAGGTAGAAACGGTCGCGTTTCTCCCATTCGGGGTTGGCCGGGTCCAGGCGCAGGGCATGGAAATAGGCCACCGCCAGCACGTCGGCGACGCCCAGGGCCTGGCCAATGTAGCCCTGGCCCTGGACTTGACCCATGCGCAGGGCATGGCGGCGAATATTGTGGGCGCGCGCAGCCAGTGGCCGCGCACCCGGGGTAGCGGGTACGGCGTTCATGAGGGAGCTCCTACCTAGAAGAAATTAACGGTTGACCAGGTTGGCCGGGACGCGGAACACCAGTAGCGCGCCAAACATCAGCACGGCGGTGATCAGGTACATGCCGATGGCGTTGCTGCCCAGGGTGGTGGTGACCCAGCCGATCAGGAAAGGCGAGCAGAACCCGGCCAGGTTGGCGAAGCTGTTCACCGCTGCGATCCCGGCTGCGGCCGATACCCCGCCAAGCAGCGTGGTGGGCAGCATCCAGAACAACGAAGAGGCGGACAGGATGCCGGCGGCTGCCAGGCACAGGCTGAGAATCGACAGGCTCAGGTGGCTGGCGAACAGTGCCGCCAGGCTCAGGCCCAAGGCGCCGGCCAGCATCGGAATCGCCAGGTGCCAACGGCGCTCGCGGTGACGGTCGCCGCTCCGTCCGGCCAGCAGCATCGCGAAGATTGCGCAGCAGTAGGGCAGGCTGGTGAGCAGGCCGATGTGCAGTGGCTCGCTGACGCCGGCGTTGCGGACCAGCGTGGGCAACCAGAAGGTGATCGCGTATTGCCCCATGACCACGCAGAAGTAGATGCCCGCCAGCAGCCACAGGCGGCGGTCGCGGATGAAGTCGCCCACCGAGCTGTGTTGCACCTTGTGCTGTTCGTCCTCGGCCAGCTCCTTGCGTACCAGCGCTTTTTCCTCGTCGCTGAGCCAGTGGGCCTGGTGGACCCCGTCTTTCAGGTAGCTCAGTACCAGCAAGCCCACCACGACCGTGGGCAGCGCCTCCAGCACGAACATCCATTGCCAGCCGGCCCAGCCATGCACACCTGCGAAGCGCTCCATGATCCAGCCCGACAGCGGCCCGCCGACCATGCCCGACAGCGGGATGGCGATGAACCACAATGCCGTCATCTTGGCCCGTCGATACGACGGGAACCAGTAGGTCAGGTACAGCAGCAGCCCGGGTGCCAAGCCGGCTTCGGCGACGCCCAGCAGGAAGCGCAGGACGTAGAACTGCCAGGCGGTTTCGACAAATGCGAACAGCGCCGAGATGATGCCCCAGGTGATCATGATCCGAGCGATCCAGCGCCTGGCGCCGACCTTGTGCAGGATGATGTTGCTGGGTACCTCGCACAGGAAGTAGCCGATGAAGAACATCCCGGCGCCCAGGCCGTAGACGGCTTCGGACAACGCCAGGTCGTCCATCATCTGCAGTTTGGCGAAGCCTACGTTGACGCGATCGAGGTAGGCGCAGAGGTAGCACAGCATAAGGAACGGCATCAGCCGCCAGGCCGTCTTGCGGTAGGCAGAGGTGCGCGCGGCCGAAGCCGCGTCGAGGGCTAGGGTGGTCATGTCGATCTGATCTCTTGTTGTTATCGATTGCCCCGCTCGCGCAGGGCTCAGATGCAAAACATCGTATGACGGTCGCGGCTGCCACTCAGTGGATCAGCATGCCACCGTTGACGTCCAGGGTGATACCGGTCAGGTAGGTGGACAGGTCGCTGGCCAAGAACAGCGCGGCGTTGGCCACATCGCGTGCCTCGCCGAGGCGACCCAGGGGGATGCCTTCGATGATGGCGTGGCGGCGCTCGTCCTGCATCAGGCCGCCGGTGATGTCGGTATGGATCAGGCCCGGGGTGATCGAGTTGACGCGCACGTTGTCGGCCCCGAACTCGCGGGCCATGGCCTTGCCCAGGCCAAGCACGCCAGCCTTGGCGGCGCTGTAGTGCGGCCCACCGAAGATGCCGCCACCACGCTGGGCGGACACCGACGACATGCAGATGATGCTGCCGCTGCGTTGGGTGCGCATCGTCGGGAGCACCGCCTGGGACATCAGCAGTGTGCCGCGCAGGTTGACGTCGAGGATACGGTCGTAGTCCTTGCCGGTGATCTCCAGGGTCTTGACCGGCTGGGTGATGCCGGCGTTGTTGACCAGCACATCGACCCTGCCAAAGCGGGCCAGCACCTGCGCCACGGCGTCACGCACCTGGGCTTGGTCGGCAACGTTGGCAGCAAGGCCCAGGTGACCTTCGCCCAAGTCAGCGGCAGCTTGGGTGGCGGCGTTGGCATCCAGGTCGAGGATCACCACCTTGGCGCCGTGGTCGGCGAACAGTTGGGCGGTCGCACGACCGATACCACGGGCAGAGGCGGCACCGGTGACGATTGCGATTTTGTCTGTGAGCAGCATGAGGGGCACTCCAGTTGATTGTTCTTGTGAGCGGCGGTTCGCGACCCGTCCGATGGGTACACTTTCTTGCGCGGGCGAGGGTTCAGCAACGCAGTGCGCTTCACCCGGTGCTGAAAAAAATTCAGCCCTCGCTTGCGAATGGGGCGACTGTGGGCGTAAAAACGCCCAACACGTGAGAATTTCCGGGGTTCAAGCATGAATCAGGACAGCATCCGCAAGCCGCCGCAGATCCCTGCGCTGAAAGCAATTCAATCCTTCGAGCAAGTGGCTCGGTTCGGAAATGTTGCCCGCGCGGCGGAGCAGTTGAACCTCACGCCGTCGGCCGTCAGCCACCAGATCGCCAACCTGGAGGCGATGATCGGGCGGCCGCTGTTCATCCGCGAGGCCCGGGGCGTATCGCTGACGCCGGCGGGCGAGCAATACCTGCGCGAGGTCGCTGGTGTGTTGCAGAGCTTGGCCATTGCCACGGAACGGGCAGGCAGCGCGGTAGGCTTCGATTGTCTGCGCTTGCACTCAGCGCCCAGTTTTGGCCTGTTGTGGCTGTTGCCGCGGCTCGAGCACTTTCGCAACAGCCACCCGGAAATTCAGATCAACCTGTCGTGCTCGTACGAGTCGCTGCATTTCGGCCGCCATCAGGTCGACCTGGACATTCGCCACGGCTACCCCAACTGGCCGAGCCTCGAGGTACGTACCATTCGCCACGAGCGCGCGACGGTGCTGGCTTCGCCGCAGTTGCTGGCGCGTCGTCAGATCAGCCAGCCCAGCGACCTGCTCGGCGAGAACCTGATTCTTTCGGAAGCTGCGCTGGTGCAATGGCCCCACTGGTTTGCCCAGCAAGGCGTGACCTTGCCGCAGGCGCCGTTCTCGCTGAGTTTCGACCGCTCGTACATGAGCCTGGAAGCCGCTGGCCATGGTTATGGCTTTGCGCTGGAAAGCTCCCTGCTGGCGCAGGACTACATCGCCCGCGGCGAGCTGGTGCCGGTGTTCGCCGAGGCGCTGGCGACCCCTGTGAGTGCCCATCACCTGGTATTTCCACGCGGGCATGCCGAGGCGCCGCGGGTGCGGCTGTTTCTCGAATGGGTGCAGGGGCAGCTTGGGCACGATCTCAATTACTGAGCGGTGTGCGGCAGGTGTTCGCCCAGGTTCGCGGGCAAGCACGCTCCTAGAGGTGCAGCGCGGCTTTCGAGTGCAACTCGACTTCTGTATGCGCGGCCTTGGCCGTGAACACCGGCCCAGCCGGTGCCCTACACCGAAGCCCTACAGCGCGCCGTTCGCAACCAACCGCTGCAAGCTCGACAGGATGGACACGGCATCATAGGGCTTGCGCACCACCGGCACACCGCGCAAATGGTCTGGCAGGCTCGCGTTGTCGCCATAGCCGGTGGCGAATACGAAGGGAATACTGCGCCTGGCCAGCTCGTCAGCCACCGCCACCGAGGTGCCGCTGCCCAGGTTCACATCCAGCACCGCCAGGTCGGGCGTGCGGCTGGCGATCAGGCGCAGGGCCTCGACCTCGGAACTGGCAGAGCGCACATCCTTTATCAAGGCATCGGACAAAATCTGCTCCAGGCCAACCGCAATCACCAGCTGGTCCTCGACGATCAGCACGGCCAGAGGCTGCAGTGCTTCGAAGCTGCCCGCGCCTGGCAAGGCAGGCGGCTGCGGGGCACCGAGCGCTTCGGCCTCGGCCACCGTGATGTGCTTGGCCGGAATCCGGAATAGCCCGCGTACGCCTTCTGGCAGGTACTCGACATGGCTGGTGCCGCCCAGGTCGAAGGGAATACTGCGGTCGATCAGCACCGAGCCAAAGCCGCTGCGGCTGGGGGCGCGAACCGGTGGGCCGGCGCTTTCGACCCAGTTGATGTCGCAGGCCATGCCGGCGTCGAGCGACCAGCTGACCGTCAGCTTGCCACCGGCCCGCGACAAGGCGCCGTACTTGGCTGCATTGGTCGCCAGCTCATGCAGCACCAGCGCCATGACCGAATAGGCACGGGCATCGAGGATGACCTCTGGCCCTGCCAGGGCGATCACCTCGGCAGACCCTCTATAGGGCGAAAGCTCCGCCTCCAGCAGCGCCGACAGACGCCCACCGCCATCGCCGCGCACCACTTGGTCGTGGGCCAGCGACAGCGCCTGGATACGCCCCATGAGCTTGGCCACGTAGTCCTTCAGCGGCTGGCCCTCGGAAGTGGGGTGCGCCACCAGCGCACCGATCAGCGAGAGGATGTTCTTGACCCGGTGGTTGAGCTCCTCGTTGAGCATGCGCTGGCGTACGTCGGCCTTGGAACGCTCGCTGGCCAGCAATTCGCTGTTGTGCAGCGCCACCTCCACCACGGCGGTGCGAATGGCCTCGCCGAACTGGCGGTCCTGCTCTGTCCACGGCAGCGACTGCTGGTGCACGGTTTCCTTCCAGATCGCGAAGCTCTTGCGCGGCGTCAGGCGCTCGCCGTGGGTGCCGGTGTCGTAGGTCTTGTTCGGGTCGCCGGCCCAGTCGAGGGTTTCCAGCACCTCTTTGCGGAACAGCAGCAGGTAGTCTCGAGGGTGCTGCGACATGGGAATGACCAGCACGCCCGAAACCTGCGCGGCGTAGGCCTGGGCTGGCGGGTGCACGGTCGAAAGGCGGTGGGAGGCCCAGGTCTGGCCCTCGGCGACGCGCTGCGCCAGGGCCAGCAGCTCGGCGATGGCCGCCGGGGGAGGGGTAAGGCCCAAGGAGGACCAGCGCCCGTGCAACGACATGCCGATACCGTCGCACGCCACCAGGGCCTTGAATTCGCCCAGGCGGGCATGGAAGAACTCGGCCATGTCCGGTGCCTGGTTGGCGTTGCGCAGCAGGGTATCCAGCGCCTGTTGGACGTGCTGGGCGGCCTCGAGCTGCTGGCGGCTGCGCAGGCGCTCGATGTGCAGGGAGAAGAACTCGCCGAACATCTCGGCGGCCACCCTCTGGCCCATGGGCAAGGCGCGTGGCGCATAGTGATGGCAGGCGACCAGGCCCCACAAAGCACCGTCGACGATGACCGAAATGGACATCGAGGCGCCCACGCCCATGTTGGTCAGGTATTCGCAGTGAATGGGCGAGACACTGCGTAGGTGTGCGTAGGAGAGGTCCAGCGGTTCGCCTGAAAGGTCCAGCACCGGCTCCAGCGGCACGGTCTTGCAGGCGGCGTCGCAGATCACCCGGATCGGGTTGCGCAGGTACAGGGCACGGGCCTGCTGGGGAATGTCGGAGGCCGGGAAGTACTGCCCCATGAAGCTTTCCAGGTCGCCACGCTTGGCTTCGGCCACCACCTTGCCGGCGCCATCGGCGTCCAGTTTGTAGATCATCACCCGGTCATAACCCAGCACCGCCCGCACGAAGCGCGCGGCGTCGCGGAACAGCTTGGCGTTCTGGTCGATCTCGCGCAGTTGGGCGATCAGCGCGCGGGCCAACTCGACGGGCTCGGCGACACTGGCTCCGGCCGCCTCGAATTCGATGATCGCGGTGCCCTTGAACAGGTGGGCGGAAATGTCGAAGACCTTGCCCGATGCCAGCTGCACGCCGAACAGCAGTGCGGGGCGAGAGGCTTCCTTGGTGCGCGCCAACGCGTTGCGAATGGCGTGTGCGGCTTCGTCGCCCAGTAGCGCATGCAGCTTCTGGCCGTTGATATCGGCGTTGCAGCCGAGCATGCCCGAGGTGTTGGCCGAATGGCGCAGGACGAGGTTGGCGTAGGCGTCACAGGCAAGCAGGCAACCGTGGGGCTGGATACTGCCAGGAATCTGGATGGGCTCGCGGTCGCAATTGGTGAGGTTGACACCGTGTCTGAAGGTCATCGGCCCTGCCTGTTGGGAATGAGTGTGCATACGCGCGCAGGCGTTGGCTGTGGTGTGCAGGCGGCGAGGCGAGTGAGGTGAGTCTAGCAGGGCGGTCTCTTCGAAGGCCGAGCCGGTGGAAACGTAACATTTTTTGGTGGTGGCAAAAAGCTGCAACCTTCAGTGGCGTTTGAAGATGCAAAGCATTACCATTTGCGCGTTTTTTCGTATCTTCATTTCATGTCAGGGTTCGCCAAATGTCGTCTCGCTTCCCCTCTCGACCAGCCGCGCTGGCGTTCTGTTGCTCCGTTGGCTTCATGGCGCACGCCGCCGAGCCTATCCAGCTCGATGCCACCGATATCAATGCCGACGCGATCAAGGCCCGTACCGACGGCTTGACCGAAGAATTCGCCGGTGGCCAGGTTGCGCGGGGCGGGCGGATGGGGGTGCTGGGCAACCAGGACAACATGGATGTGCCGTTCACCATGACCAGCTACACCTCCAAGGTGATCGAGGACCAGCAGGCCGAGGACATCGGCGATGTACTGGCCAACGACCCATCGGTACGGGAGTCGTTCGGCTTCGGCAACCAGTCGAAGGTCTTCGTGATCCGTGGCCTGCCGCTGAACGGCGACGATATTTCCTTCAATGGCCTGTACGGCATCCTGCCGCGCCAGATCATGTCCACCGACGGTGTGGAGCGGGTAGAAGTCTTCAAGGGGCCCAACGCCTTTCTCAATGGCGTGAGCCCGACCGGCACGGGCCTTGGTGGCAACGTCAACCTGCAGCCCAAGCGCGCCCAGGACACCCCCACGCGGCGCTACACCCAGGACATCAGCACCGATGGCCGGATCGGCGAGCACCTGGATATCGGCCAGCGCTTCGGTGAAGACAACCGTTTCGGCGTTCGCCTGAACCTGAGCCAGCGCGAGGGCGAAACCGCCGTCGACGACCAGGACCAGCGCACCAAGCTGTTCGTTGCCGGGCTGGACTACCGCGGCGACAACTTCCGCGTTTCAACCGACTTCGGCTACCAGAAGCAGCGCATCAACCATCTGCGTAACTCGGTGCGTCCAGGTACTGGCGCCGGCCTCACTACCAAGGTGCCTACCGCGCCGGACGCCAGCCGCAACTACGGCCAGAACTGGTCCTACAGCGAGTCGGAAGACACCTTCGGCATGATCCGTGGTGAGTGGGACTTGAGCGAAAGCTGGACTGCCTACCTGGCCGGCGGCGCCCGCCATACCCGCGAGCACGGCACCTACGGCACCCCGGTGCTGGTAGGTAACAGCGGCGCGGCGACCCTGGGCGGCTCGGACATCGTCCACGGCGAAGACAACACCAGCTTCAGCGCAGGCCTCAATGGCCGCTTGCAAACCGGCCCGCTCAGCCACCAGATCGCCGTTGGCGCGAACACCATGTGGACCCAGGCGGAAAACGCCTACATCTTCTATCGCTCCACACCAGGCAACAGCAACATCTACAACCCGCTGCCGTTGCCACGCCCTACCGACATCACCCTGACCGGCGGCGACATGGGCGACCCCGGCGTGACTGGCAAGACCCGCAACCGTAGCGTCGCCATTTCCGACACCATCGGCGTATTCGACGACCGCCTGCTGCTGACCTACGGCGTGCGCCGTCAGCAGTTGCGGATAGAAAACTACTTCTACGACGGTACCTTCCCGGTCACCCCCACCAGCCCATTCCGGGATGGCAGCCGCAACGGCCCGGCATATAGCGAGAGCATCACCACCCCGGTGTACGGCATCGTGTTCAAGGCCACCGACAGTGTTTCGCTGTATGCCAACCGCATCGAAGGTCTCGCCCAAGGCCCCACTGCACCAGCGAATGTGGTGAACGCGGGTGAGATGTTCCCGCCGGGTCGTACCAAGCAGCTTGAGGTGGGTATCAAGCTCGACAAGCAGACCTACGGTGCCAACCTGGCCGTGTTCCGTATCGAGAAACCGTCGGATGGCTACACCCAGGGGACGCGCTTCATCCGCGATGGCGAGCAGGTGAACAAGGGCATCGAGCTGAGCGTGTACGGCGAGCCGATCAGCGGCCTGCGCCTGATGGCTGGCGGCACGCGCATGAGCTCGGAGCAGAAGAAGACCCTCAATGGCCTGAATGATGGCAACGACGCTATCGGCGTGCCGACCTTCCAGCTCAATGCCAGTGTCGACTGGGACGTACCGGGCGTGAATGGCCTGGCGCTCAGCGCGCGCATGTTGCGAACCGGTGGCCAGTACGTCGATGCGGCGAACAACCTCAGCCTGCCCACCTGGAACCGCTTCGATGCCGGTGCACGCTACAAGTTGAAGTTGGCCGAAAAGGACCTGACCCTGCGAGTGAACGTCGAGAACATCACCGACAAGAACTACTGGGCCTCGGCCAACGGCGGCTACATGACCCAGGGCGATCCGCGCCTGGTGAAGTTCTCCGGCACCATCGACTTCTGATTCTTGTCGAGGTGGTGGCAACACGGGGGTGGCATGTGTCTCACAGGCCACCCCCGTTGTTTTTTGGCCCGGCCCTTAATGGCACATGCCGAGTTCCGCATCGTCCATCAGCGCCTTGGCCAGGGCGCTGAGGTAGTGCGAGGCCCAAATCAGCTGGGGGTTCTCGTCCATCAGGCCGGAGAGGGTCATGTCGCGGACGTAGCCCATCAGTTCCGAGGCCTGCTCGCGGGCGTGCTGGCAGGGGATGCCGGGTTCGATGCAGAACAGCGGGTGGGTTTGGCCTTCGCCTTGGTAGAACTTGGTTTTGCCGACGGTGGTTTTGGTGGGGGTGTCGTCTATTGGCATGATGATCTTTCCCTGAAAAGTGTGGTGCCTGTTCCGGCCCTTTCGCGGGTAAACCCGCTCCCACAGGTACAGTGCTGTACTCAAGAGCAGTGGTGAACCTGTGGGAGCGGGTTTACCCGCGAAAGGGCCAGTTCAGCCACTACAAAACTTGAGGCCTAGTGCTTTGCCTGCGTCGGCATCTGCACTTGAATCAACGCCGACTCAAGCAACACCCGCAGCGACTCGATCTCATGGATCGAGGCCATCACCAAAATTGCGCCAGGGGATTTAGGTAAAAGCAACATCGCCTGATGAGCCACGGTTTGCGCGCACAAGGCGTAATCGGTGGCTTGGATGAGGGTGTCTTCGAGGGAATGGTGGTCGTGAGGTGGATCGGGGACAATCTTCAACATAGCTATTTACCTTCAAGTGCGGCCGCCCACCTGCTGTCAAACAGAAGGGTGGCAGCTGTACGTGGGTTGACAGACCGGAGGTAAATAGCTAAATCCCGGCGCACGCAAGCGTGCCCGCACGTACAGCCGCCATAAAGGCTAGCCATCACTATTTACCGTCACAGCCTGTCAAAGCTGTATCGCTGATGAGCAGCGACCCGCCGAGACTAGAGCGGTGCCAGAGCGGCTGCAACGGAAAAAAGGCGGTAGAAGAATGTTTGGGAAACGTACTACAAGGAAGCGGACAAATCCGATTTTCCGCCCCGCATTCGAGGCGGAGTAACCCGCTACACGGCAGGCTCCACTTCCAGGAACGCCGCCTCCAGCAACTGCTTGGTATACGGATGCTGCGGCGCATGGAAGATCCCCGACGCCTCCCCCTGTTCCACCACATGCCCATGCTTGATCACCATCAGCTGGTGACTCAACGCCTTCACCACCGCCAGGTCATGGCTGATGAACAGGTAGGTGAGGTTGTACTTGTGCTGCAACGAGCGCAGCAGCTCCACCACCTGGCGCTGCACGGTGCGGTCGAGTGCCGAGGTCGGTTCATCCAGCAGGATCAACGCAGGCTTCAACACCAACGCCCGGGCAATGGCGATGCGCTGGCGCTGGCCACCGGAGAACTCATGGGGGTAGCGATGGCGGGTGCGCGGGTCCAGCCCAACTTCCTCCAGCGCCGCGATAATCGCTTTTTCCTGCTCTTCCGGCGTGCCGATCTTGTGAATCCGCAAGCCTTCGCCAACGATCTCGCTCACGCACATGCGCGGGCTCAGGCTGCCGAAGGGGTCCTGGAACACCACCTGCATTTCCCGGCGTAGCGGGCGCACCTGTTTCTGGTTCAGGCTTTCCAGGTCGTGCCCATGGAAATGAATGCCGCCCCGGCTGGAAATCAGCCGCAAAATCGCCAGGCCCAGGGTCGACTTGCCCGAACCGCTCTCGCCGACGATGCCCAGGGTCTGCCCCTGGGGCAGGCTGAAATTCACGCCGTCCACTGCTTTCACATGGTCCACGGTGCGGCGCAGCAGGCCTTTCTTGATCGGGAACCACACGCGCAGGTCGTTCACCTTCAGCAGCGGCTTGCCGATGTCGGTGGCGGCAGGCTCGCCGCTGGGCTCGGCGTTGATCAGCATTTGCGTATAGGGGTGCTTGGGCTGCTTGAACAACGTGGTGCAGTCGGCCTGCTCGACGATCTTGCCGCACTGCATCACGCACACACGGTTGGCGATGCGGCGCACCAGGTTGAGGTCGTGGCTGATCAGCAGCAGGGCCATACCCAGGCGCGCTTGCAGCGACTTGAGCAGGTCGAGGATCTTCAATTGGACGGTCACGTCCAGCGCCGTGGTCGGTTCGTCGGCAATCAGCAGCTCCGGCTCGTTGGCCAGGGCCATGGCGATCATCACCCGCTGGCGCTGGCCGCCGGACAGCTCGTGGGGCAGGGCCTTGAGGCGCTTCTTCGGCTCAGGGATACCCACCAGCGCCAGCAGCTCCAGGGTGCGCGCGGTGGCGGCCTTGCCGGTCAGGCCCTTGTGCAGCAGGAGGATTTCGTTGATCTGCTTTTCGATGCTGTGCAGCGGGTTCAGCGAGGTCATCGGCTCCTGGAAGATCATCGCGATGCGGTTGCCGCGAATGCGCTGCATCGGTTTCTCGCCCAGGTGCAGCAGGTCCTGCCCGGCGTACTGAATGCAACCGGAAGGGTGGCGGGCCAGCGGGTAGGGCAGCAGGCGCAGGATCGAGTGGGCGGTGACCGACTTGCCCGAGCCGCTTTCGCCGACCAGCGCCAGGGTCTCGCCTTTGCGGATGTCGAAGCTGATGCCGTCGACCACGCGGTTGACTTGGTCGCCGGTGACGAACTCGACCGCCAGGTCGCGCACTTCGATCAGGGTGTCTTGGCTCATGTCATTTCCTCGGGTCGAAGGCATCGCGGGCGGATTCGCCGATGAACACCAGCAGGCTAAGCATCAACGCCAGCACGGCGAAGGCGCTCATGCCCAGCCACGGCGCCTGCAGGTTGGACTTGCCCTGGGCGACCAGCTCGCCCAGCGAGGCAGAGCCGGCGGGCAGGCCGAAGCCGAGGAAGTCCAGGGCGGTGAGGGTGCCGATGGCGCCGGTCAGGATGAACGGCATGAAGGTCATGGTGGAGATCATCGCGTTGGGCAGGATGTGCCGGAACATGATCGGGCCGTTGCTCATGCCCAGGGCGCGTGCGGCGCGCACATATTCGAGGTTGCGCCCACGCAGGAACTCGGCGCGTACCACATCCACCAGGCTCATCCAGGAGAACAGCAGCATCATGCCCAGCAGCCACCAGAAGTTCGGCTGTACGAAACTGGCGAGGATGATCAGCAGGTACAGCACCGGCAGGCCCGACCAGATTTCCAAAAAGCGCTGCCCGGCCAGGTCGACCCAGCCGCCATAGAAGCCCTGCAAGGCCCCGGCGATGACGCCGACGATGGAACTGAGCACGGTCAACGTCAGGGCGAACAGCACCGACACGCGGAAGCCATAGATCACCCGGGCCAGTACATCGCGGCCCTGGTCGTCGGTGCCCAGCAGGTTGTCCGCCGAGGGCGGCGCAGGGGCGGGCACCTTGAGGTCGTAGTTGATGCTCTGGTAGCTGTAGGGGATCGGCGCCCAGATCACCGTGCTGTCTTTTTGCGCCAGCAGCTCGCGGATATACGGACTCTTGTAGTTGGCTTCCAGCGGGAATTCGCCGCCGAAGGTGGTCTCGGGGTAGCGCTTGAAGGCGGGGAAGTACCACTCGCCTTCATAGTGCACGGCGATGGGCTTGTCGTTGGCGATCAGCTCGGCGCCCAGGCTCAGGCCGAACAGCACCAGGAACAACCACAACGACCACCAGCCACGGCGGTTGGCCTTGAAGCGCTCGAAACGCCGACGGTTCAGGGGAGAGAGGGCCATGTCAGTGCTCCCTGCTGGCGAAGTCGATACGCGGGTCGACCAGGGTGTAGGTGAGGTCGCCGATCAGTTTCACCACCAGCCCCAGCAGGGTGAAGATGAACAGGGTGCCGAATACCACTGGGTAGTCGCGGTTGATCGCCGCTTCGAAGCTCATCAGGCCCAGGCCGTCGAGGGAGAAGATCACCTCGATCAGCAGCGAACCGGTGAAGAAGATGCCGATGAACGCCGAGGGGAAGCCTGCGATCACCAGCAGCATGGCGTTGCGGAACACGTGGCCGTACAGCACCCGTGGGCGGCTCAGGCCCTTGGCCTTGGCGGTGACCACGTACTGCTTGTTGATCTCGTCGAGGAAGCTGTTCTTGGTCAGCAGGGTCATGGTGGCGAAGTTGCCGATCACCAGGGCGGTGATGGGCAGTACCAGGTGCCAGAAGTAGTCGAGCACCTTGCCGGTGGCCGACAGTTCCTCGAAGTTGTTCGATGTAAGGCCCCGTAGCGGGAACCAGTCGAAGTAGCTGCCGCCAGCGAACAGCACGATCAGCAGGATGGCGAACAGGAAGGCGGGGATGGCGTAGCCGACGATGATCGCCGAACTGGTCCAGACGTCGAAGTGGCTGCCATGGCGTACCGCCTTGGCGATGCCAAGGGGAATCGACACCAGGTACATGATCAGCGTGCTCCATAGCCCCAGCGAGATCGACACCGGCAGCTTCTCGGCGATCAGGTCGATGACCTTGGCGTCGCGGAAGAAGCTGTCGCCGAAGTCCAGCTGGGCGTAGTTCTTGACCATGATCCACAGGCGCTCGGGGGCCGACTTGTCGAAGCCGTACATGCGCTCGATCTCGGCGATCAGGGCCGGGTCAAGGCCCTGGGCGCCGCGGTAGTTGGAGCCGGCCACCGACACCTCGGCGCCGCCACCGGCAATGCGGCTGGTGGCGCCCTCGAAGCCTTCGAGTTTGGCGATCATCTGCTCGACCGGCCCGCCGGGCGCAGCCTGCACGATGATGAAGTTGATGATGAGGATGCCGAACAACGTCGGGATGATCAGCAGCAGGCGTCGCAGGATGTAAGCCAGCATGTCAGTTCGCCTCGTCCTGGGCCGGCGTGGCTGGCTCGCTCACCGCGGGGGTGACGTCGGGCTTGATCCACCAGGTGTTGATGCCGATGTCGTACTTCGGGGAGACCTTCGGGTGACCGATGTGGTTCCAGTAGGCGACGCGCCAGGTCTTGATGTGCCAGTTGGGAATCACGTAGTAGCCCCACAGCAGTACGCGGTCCAGGGCACGGGTATGTGCGACCAGGCTCTGGCGCGAGTCGGCGTTGATCAACTGTTCCACCAGTTGGTCGACGGCGGGGTCGCGCAGGCCCATGTAGTTGCGGCTACCGGATTTGTCGGCGGCGGTGGTGGTCCAGAACTCGCGCTGCTCGTTGCCGGGCGAGTTGGACTGCGGGAAGTTGCCGACGATCATGTCGAAGTCGCGCGAGCGCAGGCGGGTGATGTACTGCGACACGTCTACCCGGCGTAGGGTCAGTTCGATGCCGAGGTCGGCGAGGTTGCGCTTGAACGGCAGCAGCACCCGCTCGAACTCGGGCTGGGCCAGCAGGAATTCGATGGCCACGGGCTTGCCCTGGGCGTCGACCATCCTGTCGTCGACGATTTTCCAGCCCGCCTCCTGCAACAGGCGATAGGCCTTGCGTTGCTGGTCGCGAATCATGCCGCTGGCGTCGCTGACCGGGTTGGCGAACACCTCGGTGAACACCTGCTCGGGGATCTGGCCGCGCAGCGGCTCGAGGATCTTCAGCTCATCGGGGGTCGGCAGGCCGGTGGCGCCCATCTCGGAGTTTTCGAAGTAGCTGTCGGTACGGGTGTAGGCGCCGCTGAACAGCTGCTTGTTGGTCCATTCATAGTCCAGCAGCAGGCTCAGCGCCTGGCGCACGCGCACGTCCTGGAACACCGGGCGGCGCAGGTTGAAGATGAAGCCCTGCATGCCGGTAGGGTTGCCGTTCTGGATTTCTTCCTTGATCAGCCGACCTTCGCGTACCGCCGGTACGTTGTAGGCGTTGGCCCAGTTCTTTGCGGCCATTTCCTGCCAGAAGTCGAATTGCCCGGCCTTGAGCGCTTCGAGGGCGACGGTGTTGTCGCGAAAGGCGTCGTAGCTCATCACGTCGAAGTTGTACATGCCGCGGTTGACCGCCAGGTCCTTGCCCCAGTAGTCCTTGACCCGCTCGAAGCGAATCGAGCGGCCCGCCTTGACCTCACTGATGCGGTACGGGCCGCTGCCCAGCGGCACTTCCAGGCTGCCACGGGTGAAGTCGCGGCCTTCCCAGAAATGCTTGGGCAGCACCGGTAGCTGGCCGAGGATCAGCGGCAACTCGCGGTTGTTCTTGTGCTTGAACTTGAACAAGACGGTAAGAGGGTTCTGCGCCACCACCTCGGCGACATCGCCATAGTAGCCGCGGTACAGCGGGGCGCCTTTTTCGAGGAGGGTGTTGAAGGTGAACACCACGTCCTCCGCGCGCATCGGGTGGCCATCGTGGAAGCGCGCTTCGGGGCGCAGGTAGAAGCGTACCCAACTGTTGTCGGGAGCTTTTTCGATCTTCCCGGCCACCAGACCGTATTCGGTGAAGGGTTCGTCCAGGCTGTGGCGCGTCAGGGTGTCGTAGATCAGCCCGATGTCGTCGGGCGGCACGCCCTTGCTGATGTAGGGGTTGAGGCTGTCGAAGCTGCCGTACAGCGACTGGCGGAAGGTGCCGCCCTTGGGCGCGTCGGGGTTGGCGTAGTCGAAGTGCTTGAAATTCGCCGGGTACTTGGGCGGCTCATCGTAGAGCGTCAGGGCATGTTGCGGCGCGGCCAGCGCGGGCAGGCTCAGGCAGGCGAACAGCAGGCCCGCGGCCAGGCGGTGCAGTGGCATCATTTGGCTTTCTCCGAAGACTTTAGCCACCAGCTGTTCAGGCCCAGGGTATAGGGCGGCGTGGTGACGAAGGCGAACCGGTTGCGGTAGGCCAGGCGGTGATTGTCGAGATACCAGTTGGGAATCATGTAGTAGTGCCACGAAAGCACCCGGTCCAGCGCGCGGGTGGCGGCGACCTGGTCGTCGCGGCTTTGCGCGGCGAGCAGGGTGTCGAGCAAGTGGTCGACCACTGGGTCCTTGACCCCTGCGTAGTTCTTGCTGCCGTTGATCGAGGCTTGGCTGGAATGGAAGTACAGCCATTGCTCCAGCCCCGGACTGAGGGTCTGGCCCAGGGTCATCAGGATCATGTCGAAATCGAAGTGGTCCAGGCGCTGCTTGTACTGGGCGCGGTCGACCGTGCGCAGGCGGGCGTCGATGCCGATGCTGGCGAGGTTCTCCATGTAGGGCTGGAGAATGCGCTCAAGGTTCGGGTTCACCAGAAGCAGCTCGAGGCGCAGTTGCTGGCCCTTGGCGTCGACCAGGCGCTGGCCGTCGAGCTTCCACCCGGCCTCGGCGAACAGCGCCAGGGCCTGGCGCAAAGTGTTGCGGCCGATGCCGTTGCCATCGGTCTGGCTGACCTTGAAGGGCTCGGTGAACAGCTTCGCCGGGAGTTGTTCGCGCAGCGGTGCCAGCAGCAACCACTCCTTGCCGATAGGCAGGTCGCTGGCAGTGAATTCGCTGTTGGGGTAGTAGCTGGTGGAGCGGCGGTAGGCGCCGCTGAACAGGGTGCGGTTGGTCCACTCGAAGTCGAACATCAGCCCCAGTGCCTGGCGTACCCGCGGGTCGCCGAAGGTGGACCGGCGGGTGTTCATGAACAGGCCTTGGGTCTGGGTAGGAATGCGGTGCGGGATCTGCGCCTTGATCACCTCGCCCCGGCGGATGGCCGGGAAGTTGTAACCGTTGGCCCAGTTCTTGGCCTGGTGCTCGATGTAGATATCGAATTCGCCGGCCTTGAATGCTTCGAACGCCACCACGGCATCGCGGTAGAACTCGTATTCGACGCGGTTGAAGTTGTACTTGCCGCGGTTCACCGGCAGGTCTTTGCCCCAGTAGTCCTTGACCCGCTCGAACACCAGGCGCCGCCCCGGTTGTACCTGGGTGATGCGGTACGGGCCGCTGCCCAGCGGTGGCTCGAAAGTGGTGGCCTTGAAGTCGCGGCCTTGCCAATAGTGCTTGGGCAGCACCGGCATTTCGCCCAGACGCAGGATCAACAGCGGGTTGCCGGCGCGCTTGAAGACGAAGCGGATGCGCAAGGGGCCGAGAATGTCCACCCGCTGCACTTCCTGCAGGTTGGTGCGGTAGATCGGGTGGCCTTCCTTGAGCAGGGTGCGGTAGGAGAACGCAACGTCGGCCGAGGTGATCGGGTGCCCGTCGTGAAAGCGCGCTTGCGGGCGCAGGTTGAACACCACCCAGCTGCGGTCCTCGCTGTACTCCACCGAGCGGGCGATCAGCCCATAACTGGAGGTGGGCTCGTCGCCGGAGGGGTCGTATTGGCCGGTGCCGACCATCAGCGTTTCGTTCAGCTCGTTCACGCCGTATTGCTGGAAGTTCGGCGTGCTGACGGGGCTGGTGCCCTTGAAGGTGTAGGGGTTGAGGGTATCGAAGGTACCGAACGCCATGGCCCGCAGGGTTCCGCCCTTGGGGGCTTGCGGGTTGACCCAGTCGAAGTGGGTGAAGCTGGCCGGGTACCTGAGCGTACCGAACTGCGCGTAGCCGTGGCTTTCGCTCACCATCGCGACTGCGGGAAAGCTCAAGGCCAGGGTCAGAGACAGGAGCAGGGGGCGTATCAAAGTTGGCGATCCGGTCCGGGCGTTGGGCTAGGTTCCGGGTACAGTAACAGCTTGTCTGGGATGGAAAAAGGGACCGTTCAAAAGGGGGAGCGAAGGCTTCGGGAACAACGCAACCCCTATAGGCGCGGGCTTGCCCGCAACCCCTCACCGCAGTGTATGGCACCGTCGTGGCCGGTATTCGCGGGCAAGCCCGCGCCTATAGGGGTGGCGCAGAGGCTTTAGGCTCAGTGCGCCAGGTAGACAGTCAGGGTTTGCCCTGGCTTGAGCGCCTTGCCGCTGCGTGGGTTCCAGCGCTTGAGGTGTTGCATCTCGACATTGAAGCGCTTGGCGACCAGGTAGTAGGAGTCGCCCTTGCGCACCTTGTACTGGGTAGCGCGCTGCTTGGCCGCGGCAACGCGGTTGGCGGCGGCGCTGGGGGCGTTGCCGCCGCGCAGGGCAAGCACCTGGCCTACTTGCAGGCGGTTGCCGGGAATGCGGTTCCAGCGCTGCAAGTCCTTGACCGACACCCGGTTGGCCTTGGCGATGCTGCCCAGGTTGTCGCCACGCTTGACCTTGTAGCTGCGAGTGCCGGCAGCCGGCGCCTTGGCCTCGGCCAGGGCAGCTTCGAACACGGCCTTTTGCGGCTGCAGGCTGACCAGTTCCTCGGGCTTGAGGTTGGACAGGCTGCTGGACAGCAGCTGCGCCTTGGCGGTCGGCACCAGCAACTGCTGGGGGCCGTCCACGGTCATGCGCTTCTTGAAAGCCGGGTTGAGCTGGATCAGTTCGTCTTCGTCGATATTGGCGAAGGCGGCGACTCGCGACAGGTCGAGGCGGTCGCTGATGGCAACGGCCTCGAAGTAGGGTTCGTTGGCGATCGGGCTGAGGTTTACGCCATAGGCCTGCGGGGTCATGACCACTTGCGACAGGGCCAGCAGCTTGGGCACGTAGTCGCGGGTTTCCTGGGGCAGCGGCAGGTTCCAGTAGTCGGTCGGCAGGCCCAGGCGCTCGTTGCGCTCGATAGCCCGGCTGACCGTGCCTTCGCCAGCGTTGTACGCCGCCAGGGCCAGCAGCCAGTCGCCGTTGAACATGTCGTGCAGGCGGGTCAGGTAGTCCAGCGCGGCGTTGGTCGACGCGGTGATGTCGCGACGACCGTCGTAGAAGTTGGTCTGGCGCAGGTTGAAGTGACGCCCGGTGGAGGGAATGAACTGCCACAGGCCAACCGCGTGGGCGTGGGAGTAGGCCATCGGGTTGTAGGCGCTTTCGATGGCGGGCAGCAGTGCCAGCTCCAGCGGCATGTCGCGTTCTTCGAGGCGCTCGACGATGTAGTGCAGGTAGAGGCTGCCGCGTTCGCCAGCGGTCTCGAGAAACGACGGGTTGCTGGCGAACCACAGGCGCTGCTGTTCGATGCGCGGGTTGACGTCGATGCTGCCCTGCAGGGTGAAACCGCCGCGCATGCGTTCCCACACATCCTGCGGCGCCTGCTCCGCTTGCTTGGCTGCCAGCGGTGCGGGCTTGTACTTGAACCGAGCCTGGTAATTCTGCGCGCGAACCTGTTCGGAGTCGTCGACCCGAGGGGTGCTCTGGCAGCCCACCAAGGTGGCGGCCAGGGCCAGCGCACTGGCGTGCGCCAGGCGCCTCAGGGCGACGGAATGAGAGGTTCTGCGGCTGAGGGAAGACATCGGCTGGGAAGCGTTTCCGGGCAAAAAAGTTGGGCGATTCTAGAAACCGGTCCCGGCCGGGTCAACCATTGAGCTAGGCGTGCGATATATCTTGGGGTTATCAGAAGCGGTCCTTCCAAGACCTCAAGGCAGCAAAAACAGCGGCTTGGGTGTCGTTGGAATGTCCCTTCCATTCGTCTGCTTTTTGTTTAACGGATATTTCAGCGGTGCGTAAAAAGGGGTTGGTGAGACGCTCGAGGCCGATGCTCGACGGCAAGGTGATGCGATCTTCGCGCCTGGCCTGGGTAACGTCGTCGAAGCGCTGGAGAACATGCGGGTTTTCAGGGTCTGCTGCCTTGGCGAAGCGCAGGTTGCTCAAGGTGTATTCATGGGCGCAGTACACCTGGGTTTGCTCGGGCAGGGCTGCCAGGCGTTGCAAGGAGGCGTGCATCTGCTCGGGCGTGCCTTCGAACAGGCGGCCGCAGCCGGCGGCAAACAGCGTATCGCCACTAAACAGTAGCGGCGTGGCTGATTGCGCAGTGTAATAGGCGATGTGGCCCAAGGTATGACCGGGCACCGCGAACACCTGGTACTCCAGGCCCAGCACCGTGATCGCGTCGCCGTCATCCAGCGCCACGTCGCGGCAGGGGATGCTTTCTCCGGCCGGACCGCAGACCCGCGCGCCTGTCGCTTGCTTGAGGGCCAGCACGCCGCCGACATGGTCGTTGTGGTGGTGGGTGATCAGGATGTCCTCCAATACCCAGCCGCGGTGTTGGTCGAGCCACTTCAGCGCCGGCCCTGCGTCCCCGGGGTCGACCACCGCGCAGCGGTGCTTGGCAGTATCCTGTAACAACCAGATGTAATTGTCGGAAAAAGCGGGAAGGGCAACGATCTGTATCATGATGCGGATCCGAGTCGCCAAGCGTGGCACATGAATGCATCTTAGCCGTGATGGCGCGACCGGATAAACCTTCACACGGAGAGCGCAATGACTGACCAAGCTTTCGCCCAGGCCGACCCGGAGTGGATCGAGCTGACAAGCCTGGCCCGTGACTGGTTCAACGGGCCGATCGGGCAACTCATGCTCAAGGAAGAGGAACGGCTGCTGGACGAGGAGCTGGCGCGTTTCTTCGGCGGCTTTCTGGTGCACTATGGCCCCTGCGCCGAGCCACCGCCCAACGCGCCGCAAGTGCAGCGCAACGTGCGCCTCGGCGCGCCGTTGCCGGGCGTGGAGATCGTCTGCGAGGAGCAGGCCTGGCCGCTGTCGGAGCACGCCGCCGACGTGGTGGTACTGCAACATGGCCTGGATTTCAGCCTGTCGCCCCATGGCCTGCTGCGCGAAGCGGCCAGTGCCGTGCGCCCTGGTGGGCATTTGCTGATCGTCGGCATCAACCCCTGGAGCAGCTGGGGCATGCGCCACTTCTTCGGCCGCGGCGTGTTGCGCAAGGCGCGTTGCATCTCGCCGTCGCGGGTGGGCGACTGGCTCAACCTGCTGGGCTTCGCGCTGGAGAAACGCCGCTTCGGGTGCTATCGTCCGCCGCTTGCCTCGCCGGTCTGGCAACAGCGCCTGGCTGGCTGGGAGCGGATGGCCGGGGGCTGGCAGACCTCCGGTGGCGGTGTCTACCTGCTGGTGGCGCGCAAGATGGTGGTCGGTCTGCGGCCCCTGCGCCAGGAGCGGCGCGAGCCGATGGGCAAGCTGCTGCCGCTGCCGCTGGCCAAGGTCAATCGTCGGCGCAGTGAGCTCTGACCCCCGCCATACACCTCGAACAACCTGCAAGCGAACGAAGGCGGTACATGAGCGAAAGCGTCGAGATCTACACCGATGGTGCCTGCAAGGGCAACCCTGGCCTGGGCGGCTGGGGTGCGTTGATCGTTTACAAAGGTGTCGAGAAGGAGTTGTGGGGTGGCGAGCGCGAAACCACCAACAACCGCATGGAACTGATGGCCGCGATCCAGGGCCTGATGGCGCTCAAGCGTGAATGCGAGGTGGTGTTGACCACCGACTCGCAGTACGTGATGAAAGGCATCACCGAGTGGATGGCCAACTGGAAGAAGCGCGGCTGGAAGACCGCCGCCAAGGAGCCGGTGAAGAACGCCGACCTGTGGCAGCAGCTCGACGAGCAGGTCAACCGCCACAAGGTCACCTGGAAGTGGGTGCGCGGGCATATCGGCCACGCGGGCAACGAACGTGCCGACCAGTTGGCCAACCGTGGTGTCGATGAGCAGCGTGGCAAGCGCTGAGGTATACTGCGGACCTTTTCACAGATGCCAGTTGGAGCCGCCCGCGTGGAGCAGCAGCAAGATAAACGCCTGATCGTCCTCGATACCGAAACCACAGGTATGCCGGTCAGCGAAGGCCACCGGATCATCGAAATCGGTTGCGTCGAGGTCATTGGCCGGCGCCTGACCGGGCGCAATTTCCACGTCTACCTGCAACCTGACCGCGAAAGCGACGAAGGGGCGATCGGCGTGCACGGCATCACCGATGCGTTCCTGGTCGGCAAGCCGCGTTTCGCCGATGTAGCCGAGGAATTCTTCGAATACATCCGGGGCGCGCAGCTGGTCATCCACAACGCGGCGTTCGACGTTGGCTTCATCAACAACGAGTTCGCCCTGCTGGGCCAGCACGACCGCGCCGACATCTCGCAGCACTGCACCATTCTCGACACCCTGATGATGGCCAGGGCCCGCCACCCGGGCCAGCGCAACAGCCTCGATGCCTTGTGCAAACGCTATGGCATCGACAACTCCGGCCGTGACCTGCACGGCGCTTTGCTCGACTCCGAACTGCTGGCCGACGTTTACCTGGCGATGACCGGCGGTCAGACCAGCCTGTCGCTGGCTGGGCATGGGGGCGAGGATGACGCGGGGCAGGGCAGTGGCGGCAGCGAGATCCGGCGTATCGTCGGACGCCAACCTGGGCCGGTGCTGCTGGCTTCGGCCGAGGAACTGGAGGCCCATGCCGAACGCCTGGCGGCGATTGCCAAGTCGGCGGGGGCTCCGGCGATGTGGCAGACGCTCACCGAGCCATCGGCAGGCTGAGCTGCTTCAGGGGATGCGGATGATCTCCACGCCACTCTGGACCAGCTCGAAGCGGTCCTCGCCCAGGTGGTTGACGCGGTCGCCAATGGCCAGGCGATAGGTGGTGACAGGCGAACCCTTGATGCTGCCATCGGCCTGCAAGGTGGATTCCTGGAACTCATGCACCGGGTAGACACGGCCTTCGGCGTCGCGGGCGTGGAATTGGCCGACCATTACTGCTGCCATCTTGGGTTGAAACCTCTGAAATATTTGGGAACTGTTCTGAGGTCATAGACCAGCGAAGCCCGAAGTAAGTTTTCCTACCGGTGGAAAAAAACCTCGGCATCGCGGATCGGTCATCTATAACTACAACTCTCCCTTTTCCCTTAGAGGTTGCACACGCCATGAGCCAGGTCTATTCCGTAGCCGTCGTCGTCGGCAGCTTGCGCAAGGATTCCTACAACCGCAAAGTCGCCCGCGCCCTGAGCGAGCTGGCGCCGTCCAGCCTCGCCTTGAAGATCGTCGAGATCGGCGACCTGCCGTTGTACAACGAGGATGTCGAGGCCGAGGCGGTTCCCGAGGCGTGGAGGCGCTTTCGCGACGAGATCCGCCGTAGCGATGCGGTGTTGTTCGTGACCCCGGAATACAACCGCTCGGTACCGGGGTGCCTGAAGAACGCCATCGATGTCGGCTCGCGGCCCTACGGGCAGAGCGCCTGGGGGGGCAAGCCGACCGCGGTGGCGAGCGTTTCGCAGGGGGCTGTCGGTGGTTTCGGCGCCAACCATGCCCTGCGCCAGTCGCTGGTGTTCCTCGACATGCCATGCATGCAGATGCCCGAAGCCTATATTGGCGGGGTAGCAGCACTGTTCGACGACAGTGGCAAGCTCAGCGACAAGACCCGCCCGTTCCTGCAAGGCTTCATCGATCGCTTCGCAAGTTGGGTGAAGCTCAACCGGGCTGTCTGACGGCGCTGTCTTGCCTGCGCGGGTGTGGGCGCGGTCCGGCCGATGATCACGCCTGCAAGGCTGGCATTTTTTCCCCGCCTCCCTAAGATGGCCGCCACAACGCAATTTGAGTGGCCAATGAGCGAAAAAGACACCATCTCCATGCAACTGGTGCGCGAAGCCTTGTTGCAAACCTGCCCGGGCGGTGAGGTCGATACCGACCTGCTGGCGAGTGCCGGTATCGACAGCGCCGAGGTCGACCTGCCCGAGGCCCGTGTAAGCGCCGAGGCCTATGCACGTCTCTGGCGTTTGCTGGCGCGTCGTTGCAACGATGAGTTCTTCGCCATGGACCCGCGCGGCCTGCGTAACGGTAGCCTGGCGTTCATGTGCCGGGCGAGCATGGCGCAACCCACCTTGGGCCAGGGCCTGGAAACCGCGCTCGGCTTCCTGGCGCTGATGCTCGAAGACCTGCAACCGAGCCTGGTGCGTCAGCAGAGCTTGGCCGAGATCGTCATCGGCGAGCCTCGGGAACAACCGCGCCGCGCATTCACCTATTTCACCTTCTGGATGCTGGTGCACGGCCTGGCCTGCTGGCTGGCCGGGCGACGCATTCCCATCCTGGCCATCGAGCTGCGCTGCACCGAGCCACCGTTCTGCGACGACTACCGGGTGATGTTTTCCGAGAACCTGCAGTTCGACCGCCCACGTACCCGCATGATCTTTGCCGCCGATTGCCTCGATGTACCGCTGCGCCGCACCCCTGAGGAGTTGCAGCGTTTTCTGGCCGGTGCGCCAGCCAATATCCTGGTGAAATACCGCGACCCCGCAAGCCTTGCCCGGCGCATTCGTCGCCAGCTTGGCGCCATCGACCCCGCTCGTTGGCCGGATGCCGAAGGCCTGGCGCGCGGCCTGCATATGTCCGCCTCGACCCTGCGCCGGCGCCTGGCCGAAGAAGCCCAGAGCTACCAAGGGTTGAAGGACAGCGTACGCCGGGAGCTGGCGATTGCCTGGCTGGCCCAGGCGGACGCCAGCCTCGCGCAGATCGCCGAGCGCCTTGGGTTCGCCGATGGCAGCTCGTTCTACAAGGCCTTCAGGAAGTGGTTCGGTTGCAACCCTGGGCATTACCGCAGCCTGATCCTGCAAGAGGCGGTCTTGGCGCAGGCAGTGTCACTTCCCTCTGAAAGTCGGCCGGACGACTGACTAGTGTCGAGCGCCCTTCCCAGCGCAGGACGCCCGTACCATGACCGAGAAAGCCACAATCAAGCCGCCTGTGGCGGTGCCTGATGCCAAATCCGTCACCGACGCCTTCATCGCTGCCCAATTGCCAGGCTGGCTCAGGCATGCCAGCGTGCCGCAGATCGACACCTTCAGCGCTTGCCTGAAGGCCCATCAGGTCAGTGGCAAGCGCGTGGCCGAAGCCACCCGCGGGCTACTGTCGCCGCAGCAGTTCGCCAGCCAGGTTTTCCAGCCGATACTGGACACGCTGGACCTCGGCGCACATGCCCCCGACACCTTGCAATGGCTGGAAATTCGCTACGGCGCACCGCCCAGCGTGTCCATTCCCGAGCCGGTCCGCCATGAACTGCGCTTTCCTGCGGTATTGCGCTTGATGCAGGGCTTCGCTGCGAGCAGTTCGTTCTTCGAAGGCACCGGCGTGGTGCTGCCTGGTAGCACCCGGGTGTTGTCCGGCGCCCCAGGCGCATTCGCCGAGCGCTGTCGGGCGCTGGATGCGGGCCAGCAGTACCAGGAGCTGCTTGATCGCCAGTTCCCGGACGCCACGCTGGCGCTGCTGGCCGACCACCATCGCACAGGCTTCGCGGTGGCCTGCCAGCGGGCCTTGATGCAGGCGCATCTGGGGGCGGACGAACATGCCGCGCTGATGGCCTTGAGTGGCCGTCGGGCTGATGACTCGCCCCCAACCCTGCGTGCCGAGGCCGGGCAGTTGACCTTGCTGGGGTGCACCATCGCCAATGCGCTGTTGATCCGCTTGCGCAACGCCAGCGGGGATGACGCCGGTGTGGTGCTGTACCTGCCTCTGGACCATGGGCAACCGATACGCTGTTTCGAAACCCTTGGCCGGATGACCAGCCACCTGTCGGTGGCATTGCTCGACCGACCCTTCCTGCAAAGCTGGTACGACGCCGTTCGCCTGCATGACCGGCCAACGTTCCGCACTACCCTGAGCAAGCGCCTGCTCGACGACCACCCTGACCTGAAGCCTGACAGCACGTCGGTCGGCGCGAACGTGTTCGATGCCCTGGCGCGAGCCCAGGTGGCGCGGTTCAAGGAAGACGGTCGCGCGTTGTTGGTGCCTTCGGCCGATGCCGACCGCCAGGCCGCCGAGGAGCGCCTGAGGCTCTGGGAGGGTGTGGGCCTGACGGTGCTAGGCCTGGCGGGCCTGGCCGTGCCGACGATCGGCGTAGTGCTGTTCGCCGAGATGCTGGTCGACACCCTGGGTGAGGTCTATGCGGGGGTGGTGGACTGGCACGAAGGCCATCAGCACGAAGCGCTGGGGCACATGCTCGAGGTGGCCAGGACTGTAGCCGCCGCTGCCGGTACGGTGGCCGTGGGCACGTTGGTCGCACGTGCCTTCACCGGGAGCACGTTCGTCGATGCGCTTGAACCGGTCACGCTGGAGGACGACAAGCAGCGCCTGTGGAGCGCCGACCTGCAAGCCTACGAGGTAATGCCCGAGCAGCCGCTGCGCCAGGACAATGGTTTGTTCAAGGCCGGCGGGCGCTACTACCTGCGTATCGACAGGCGTTACTACGAGGCCGCCCAAGAGGCACCGGGCAAGGCGTGGCGACTGCGTCACCCGGGCGATGAACAGGCGTTCGGCCCGCGTCTCGAGCACAATGGCGAGCGCTTCTGGCGCGTGTGCCTGGAGCGCCCGGTGGAGTGGGACGATACGTGTGCCATGCTCGATCGGTTGTGGCCCCACCAGCCCGCCCTGGATGCCGAGCGTGCCGAACAGATACTGACGGTGGCGGGGCTCGACCAGGATGAACTGCGCGGCATCCTCGTGGAGAACCGCCCGGCGCCGGTGAACCTGCGCGATACCCTGCGCCGCTTCGAAGCCGACGCACGAATCGCCACGCTGTTCGAGCAACTCCAGGCAGCGGATGCGACCTTGACCGATACCGAAGTGCTGCGGTGGTGCCAGACGCGCTCTGGCGTACCGAACCAGGATGCCCGCGCCGCCGCGCTCTGGTTGCAGGAGCGTCGAGGCCAGTTGCAAGGCGAGCTGCTGGAGCACCTGGCGCGCATCACGCCGCCTGACAACCCCTTGTTCGTGCTGGTCAAGCGCGACTTCCCCGGCTTGCCGGACGCCTATGTCGAAGAAGTGGTGCGCGGTGCCGAGCCAGAACTGCTGGCAATGGCCAGGCTCGAGTCTCGGGTGCCTTACTCGATCGCTACCCGTGCCCGTTCGTTGCTGGAGTTGGCACGGCTCAACCGTGGCCTGGAGGGGCTGTACCTGCAAAGCGCCTATTCCGACACCACGGGCGAGTTGGTGCTTGCGCAGCTCGGACGGCTGCAGCACTGGCCGAGCCGCCTCAACCTCGAATTGCGCCAAGGCAGCGAGTTTGGTCGACGCCTGGCGATCATCGACCCGCAGGGCGCACCCGATGCGCAGGTGGTGCTGGTACGGCGTGATGGGCAGTTCCGGCTGTACGACACGCAAGGGCATGAGCGCGAGGAGGAGGTGCTGACGCCACAGGGGATATTCGAGGCCGTGGTTGCGTTGCTCGACGATGCCAGCCGGGCCGCCATGGCCCTGGACCCGGGCGATTCGGCGCGGTCATTGCGCCAGGCCCTGGTGGCGCGACTGCCGGGTCAGCGCAGCGAGCTGTTGAAGCGCTTGGGCTGGCGATCGTCACGCACGCCCTGGTTCAACCCAGGCCAGCGCCTGCCAGACGGTCGCGTCGGCTACCGGCTGGGCGGTGGCGCCTCCCGCGGCAGAGCAAGCGACGCCACCGGGGTGCTCAGGCAGCGGGTACGTGCGCTGTACCCGACGTTGACCGATACACAGATCGAAGCCAAGGTGCAGGAGCTGCAGCATGATCCGGACGGTCGATCGCCGTTCCAGGCGCTACTGCACGAGGAAAACGAGCTGGTACGGCTCGAGCGTACGGTCATGTCCTGGGTGGAGGCAACGGCTGCAGGGCCGTTGCGCATGGCGCGACGCGAGTTCGCCCATCGCCTGTGCAATGCCTGGCGTTATCACTGCGAGGAGTTTTTCGATGTCCACGGCCAGACCTCGGGCCGCGGCCTGGATGTCAGCAATTGTGCTGTCGAGGTGCTGCCGGTGTTGCCCGGCGGGGTCGACTTCGGGCACATCACCCGCTTGGTGATGTGCCGCATGGGCCTGCGCAACCTACCTGCGAGTTTCCTGGCGAGCTTCGACAACGTGCGGGTC
The DNA here is from genome assembly GCF_042709235.1 of Pseudomonas sp. LS_2. Lineage (NCBI taxonomy): Bacteria > Pseudomonadati > Pseudomonadota > Gammaproteobacteria > Pseudomonadales > Pseudomonadaceae > Pseudomonas > Pseudomonas sp. LS_2. The sequence continues at coordinate 194,493 of NZ_JAVAYC010000007.1, forward strand.
TTGAACCTCAATGGCAACCAACTGGTCGAGATACCGCCGGGCCTGGTCGAGCTCGAACACCTGGACGAACTGCGCCTGGCGGGAAACCGCATCGAGATGGACGATACGGATGAAGGGCGCTTGGCGAGATTGTGGCAAGTGACGACGTTGGACCTGAGCCGCAACCCAATTCGCACGATGCGCCTGCGGTTCGACCAGATACCGCAATTGCAACGTCTGTACATGAGCCGCTGTCGGTTGCAGAGCACCCCTGTCGGGCTGCATCACTGCGGCTTGTTGTCCCTCGCCGATTTCAGCAGCAACCAGATCTCGAGCGTACCGGAGGAGGTGCTGGCGATGCCGGTGGAGTTTCGCTACCGCTTGCGCCTGGAGCACAACGCGCTGCCGGCCCAGTTACGCCGTGACCTCTACCGGCTCGGCCCGCACCGTCACCCGGCAGTGGCGAGCAGCGAGGTACAAGGCGTCCAGGCGCGCTGGGTCGCACTCACTCCCGAGGCCGAGCACGAGAGCAACCGCGCCCTGTGGACACGCCTGGCGGCCAAGCAGGGGGGAGGCGAGTTGTTCAAGCTGTTGGCGGAGTTGACCAAGACCAGCGATTTCACTGCGGCCAGCGACTACCTGGCTGGGCAGTTGTGGGAGCTGCTGCGCGCGCTCGATGAAGACGCTGCCTTGCGCGAGCTGGTCTTCGCCGACTCGAGCGAGGCTGACGACTGTGTCGACCGCGTCGCCGACCGTTTCAGCCGCTTGCTGGTGCAGCGGCTAGTACACCAGGCCAACCTGCACGCTGCCAAAGGCCAGCAAGGCGATGCGCTGTTGCAGTTGGCACGCCAGCTGTTTCGCCTGGAGCAGTTGGAACAGCTGGCCTTGGCGGATGCGGTGGGCAGGCGCGAGGCAGCGCCTGTCGACGTGCTGGAGGTGGTGATTGGCTACCGCATTGCCTTGGCCCCGGCGCTGGATCTTCCCTGCCAGCCGAAGACCATGCGCTTCACCAGTCTTGCAGGCATCACCGACGCACGCCGGGATGCGGCGCTGCTGGCGGTCACGGCAAGTGAGGCCAGCGATGCGTTGGCCGATAGCATCGCGGGGCGTGATTTCTGGCGCACCTACCTGGAGAAGCGCCACGCGGGCCTTTTCGCAGCCGTGCTCACGGACCTGGAGCCTGAGCAGGACGCGCTCGAGGCAAGCCAGGCGACCCTCACCAGTGACGCGTACCTGCGCCAGTGGGATCTCCTGAAAAGTCGACGCGAGCAGCGCGAGCACGACCTGTTCCTGCAACTGACCCGCCAGGCACTGGGCAGGACCAAGGCTGGAGAGACGCTGGTGAGCGGCGAATCCGCTCAGACCGATTGACAGCTTTGGCCATTGCCGGATGAGCCGTCCGGCGCGAACATCGTCAGACCCATGGAACTCCAACAACAAGAAGCCAGGAGTCTGACGATGCGCGCCGATATCGAGGCTGCCCATTTCTTCATCCCTGCAAGCAGCGATCCTGTGCGCCCGCGCCGCACGACCCCGGTCTATTCCCACCCAGCCGAACGTGTCAGCCAACTGGCCGACCCGGCTGCCTGTGCCTGAAGGAAAACCACCCATGCACATCCATGACAAACACTTCATCGTCAGCGGCGCCGCCTCCGGGCTTGGCGCCGCCACCGCACAGATGCTCATCGAGGCCGGCGCCTGCGTGATGCTGGTCGATCTCAATGCCCAGGCCGTCGAGGCCAAGGCCCGCGAGCTGGGCGCCAAGGCCCGTTTCGCAGTCGCCGACATCAGTGACGAAAGCGCCGCGCAGGCCGCCGTCGACGCGGCCATGGCGGCGTTCGGCAGCCTGCACGGGCTGGTCAACTGCGCAGGCATCGTCGGTGCCGAGAAGGTGCTGGGCAAGCAGGGTCCGCACGCCCTGGGCAGCTTTGCCAAGGTCATCAACGTCAACCTGATCGGTAGCTTCAACCTGCTGCGCCTGGCCGCTGCGGCCATGGCCGAGGGCTCCGCCGATGAGGGCGGCGAGCGCGGGATCATCATCAATACCGCGTCCATCGCCGCCTACGACGGGCAGATCGGCCAGGCCGCCTACGCCGCTTCCAAGGGCGCGATCGCCAGCCTGACCCTGCCGGCGGCCCGTGAGCTGGCGCGCTTCGGCATTCGTGTGATGACCATCGCCCCCGGCATTTTCGAAACACCGATGATGGCCGGCCTGCCCCAGGAAGTGCGCGACTCGCTGGGCGCCGGGGTGCCGTTTCCGCCCCGTCTGGGGCGCCCGCAGGAGTATGCCGCGCTTGCCCGCCATATCATCGAGAACAGCATGCTCAACGGCGAGGTGATCCGCCTCGACGGTGCGCTGCGCATGGCTGCCAAGTAAGGAGAAGCGAACATGACCCTTGCCAACGATCCAATCGTTATCGTCAGTGCCGTACGCACGCCCATGGGCGGGTTGCAGGGCGACCTCAAAAGCCTCACCGCGCCGCAGTTGGGCGCAGCGGCCATTCGCGCCGCGGTCGAGCGTGCCGGCATCGAGGCCGCTAGCGTCGAACAGGTGCTGTTCGGTTGCGTACTGCCCGCCGGCCTCGGCCAGGCCCCGGCGCGGCAGGCTGCCCTGGGCGCCGGGCTGGACAAGACGACCACCTGCACCACCCTCAACAAGATGTGCGGCTCGGGCATGCAGGCGGCGATCATGGCCCATGACCAACTGCTGGCCGGCAGTGCCGAGGTCATTGTCGCCGGTGGCATGGAAAGCATGACCAACGCCCCGTACCTGCTGGACAAGGCCCGTGGCGGCTACCGCATGGGCCACGGCAAGCTCGTCGACCACATGTTCATGGATGGCCTGGAAGACGCCTACGACAAGGGCCGCCTGATGGGCACCTTCGCCGAAGACTGCGCCCAGGCCGGCGCCTTCAGCCGCGAGGCGCAGGACGCCTTCGCCATCGCCTCGTTGACCCGTGCGCAGGAGGCGATCGTCAACGGCCGCTTCGCCGCGGAGATCGTCCCCGTGGAAGTCACCGAGGGCAAGCAGACGCGCATCGTCAAGGATGACGAGCAGCCGCCCAAGGCGCGCCTGGACAAGATTGCGCAGCTCAAGCCGGCCTTCCGCGAAGGCGGTAGCGTCACTGCGGCCAACTCCAGCTCCATCTCCGACGGCGCCGCCGCGCTGGTATTGATGCGCCGTTCCGAAGCCCGCAAGCGTGGCCTCAAACCCCTGGCGCTGATCCACGGCCACGCGGCCTTCGCCGACGCCCCGGCACTGTTCCCCACAGCGCCCATCGGCGCCATCGACAAGTTGATGCAGCGTACCGGCTGGAGCCTGGCCGAGGTCGACCTGTTCGAGATCAACGAAGCCTTTGCCGTGGTCACCCTGGCGGCCATGAAGCAACTGGATCTGCCCCACGACAAAGTCAATATCCACGGCGGTGCCTGCGCCCTGGGCCATCCGATCGGCGCTTCCGGCGCGCGCATCCTGGTGACCCTGCTATCGGCCCTGCGCCAGAACAACCTGCGCCGCGGCGTGGCGGCCATCTGCATCGGCGGTGGCGAGGCCACGGCGATGGCGGTCGAGTGCCTGTACTGAGGTGAACCATGCTGGTATCTGACGAGCAACAACAGATCGCCGATGCGGTGCGCGACTTCGCCCAGGAGCGCCTGAAGCCTTTCGCCGAGCAATGGGACCAGGAGCACCGCTTCCCCCGCGAGGCCATCGAGGAAATGGCCGGGCTTGGTCTGTTTGGCATGCTGGTGCCGGAGCAGTACGGCGGCAGCGACACCGGCTATGTGGCCTACGCCATGGCCCTGGAGGAGATTGCGGCCGGTGACGGCGCCTGTTCGACCATCATGAGCGTGCACAACTCGGTGGGCTGCGTGCCGATCCTGAAGTTCGGCAGCGAGCAGCAGAAGGCGCAGTTCCTCGCGCCGCTGGCCAGTGGTGCGATGCTGGGTGCCTTTGCCCTCACCGAGCCCCAGGCCGGCTCCGATGCCAGCAGCCTGAAGACCCGCGCGCGGCTGGAGGGCGACCACTACGTGCTCAATGGCAGCAAGCAGTTCATTACCTCCGGGCAGAACGCCGGGGTGGTGATCGTCTTCGCCGTCACCGACCCGGACGCCGGCAAGCGTGGCATCAGTGCTTTCATCGTGCCCACCGATTCGCCCGGCTACCAAGTGGCACGGGTCGAGGACAAGCTCGGCCAGCACGCCTCCGACACCTGCCAGATCGTTTTCGAAAATGTGCGCGTGCCGCTGGCCAACCGCCTGGGCGAGGAGGGGCAGGGCTACAAGATCGCCCTGGCCAACCTTGAGGGCGGGCGCATCGGCATCGCCTCGCAGGCGGTGGGCATGGCCCGCGCAGCCTTCGAAGTCGCCCGCGACTATGCCAACGAACGCCAGAGCTTCGGCAAGCCCCTGATCGAACACCAGGCCGTGGCGTTTCGCCTGGCCGACATGGCCACGCGCATCGCCGTGGCCCGGCAGATGGTGTTGCACGCCGCTGCCTTGCGCGATGCCGGGCGCCCGGCACTGACGGAGGCCTCGATGGCCAAGCTGTTCGCCTCGGAAATGGCCGAAAAGGTCTGTTCGGACGCCTTGCAGACGCTTGGCGGTTATGGCTATCTGAAGGACTTCCCGCTGGAGCGGATCTACCGCGACGTCAGGGTCTGCCAGATCTACGAAGGCACCAGCGACATTCAGCGCATGGTCATTGCGCGCAACCTTTGAAGGAGCAGCTTGCATGGCATTCGAAACAATCCTGCTGGATATCCACGGCAAGGTCGGCCTGATCACCCTCAATCGTCCGCAGGCGCTCAATGCGCTGAACGCGCAGATCGTCGGCGAGATCAACCAGGCGCTGGACCAGCTCGAGCGCGATCCGAACATCGGCTGCGTAGTGCTCACCGGTTCGGCCAAGGCCTTCGCCGCCGGCGCCGACATTAAGGAAATGGCCGAGCTGCAATACCCGCAGATCTATGTAGAAGATCTGTTCAGCGATGCCGACCGTATCGCCACTCGGCGCAAGCCGATCATCGCGGCGGTGTCTGGTTTCGCCCTGGGCGGAGGCTGCGAGCTGGCGATGATGTGTGATTTCATCCTCGCTGCCGACAATGCCAAGTTCGGCCAGCCGGAAATCAACCTGGGCGTGCTGCCGGGCATGGGCGGCACCCAGCGCCTGACCCGGGCGGTGGGTAAGGCCAAGGCCATGGAGCTGTGCCTGACCGGCCGCCTGATGGGCGCCGAGGAAGCCGAGCGCGCAGGCCTGGTGGCGCGCGTGGTGCCGCAGGCCGAACTGGTGGACGAAGCGCTGAAGGTGGCCGCGACCATTGCCGCCAAGTCGATTCCGGTAAGCATGATGGTCAAGGAGAGCGTCAACCGCGCCTTCGAGGTCACCTTGAGCGAAGGGGTGCGCTTCGAGCGCCGGGTGTTCCACGCTGCCTTCGCCACCGAGGACCAGAAGGAAGGCATGGCGGCGTTCGTCGCCAAGCGCGAGGCGCAGTTCAAGGACCGTTGACGGTAGTCGTGGACGACGACGAGGGGCGCCATATCGGCGCCCCTCGTTCGTTCAGGCGGTGAAAAAATAGCGTACGGCCGAAGCCACGGTGATGGGGGCTCGGTAGACCTCCACCTCCTTGCCCGTGGCGAGGTCGAACAGGGTTCTTCCTGCGGCATGACGCTGGGCGCGGGTCTTCAGGTGGCCCGCGCTGAACTGGTCCTTGGGCGTCTCGGGACCGGGGTAGTGGAAGTGCGCGTACCACAGGTCCTGGCCTTGATGGCGGATGACGTACTCGTCCAGGTAGTCGTCGGCGCGGCCCTTGATCTTCGCCAGCTTGGTGCGAGGCGGGCGGGCATGCACCGTGACCCGTTGGTTGTCCAGCAGGTACTGCACTTCGCCCATTCGGGGGGGCTGGCGCAGTGCAGCCTCCATGCGCAGGTCGATGCCGGCTCTCCCGAGCTGTTCGGCCAGCTCGACCAGCCTGTGGTTGGTCAGCACTGCATCACGACTGCCAGCGTTTTCGTCGACTTCATTGTCGGCAATCAGGTGGCGCTCTATGGCTTGTGAGCGTTCGAGCAAGTCGCGTTGCTGGAACGCCAGTAGCTCCTGGATCTCCACCGGCAGGTAGCTGTCGTTGGGCTGACGTGCCAGGCGTTCGAGTGCCTGTCGCGCCCGGGCCATGAGCTGCTCGCTGTCCTTGAGCAAGTGCTTGAGCTTGGTCTTGGCGTGCCGCGGGGCGGTGTGGGGTATTGGCAGCTCAACCCAGGCGGCGTCTTGCTGACGAAAGGTCCTCGGTGGCCGGTTCGGGTCGTGGTCGGGGATCACCACCAGGGTCGCGTCGTCGGCGCTGGGTACGCCCAGCAGCAGGCCTTCGTTCTCCACCTCGATCAGCCCAGGGGCCTCCTGGCGCAGTTGCTTGAAGGAGGCTGTTGGTGCAATGTCCGGGTATTGCGCCAACTCGCTGCGCACGCTGGTCTGGATGAAGCCCAGGTCTTCGTTGAGCGTGGCGAGTATTTCTTGCGCCGGCGCTTCGTCGAGCAGCGCGGCGAAATTCTGCAGTTGGCGGTTCGCCTCGCGCAGCCAGTCATCGATACCCCTGAGCAGGCGTACGCTTATCTCTTGGCTGGGGTTGGCCAGCTCGGCCAGTTGTTTGCGCTGGCTGTAGACGCGGTAGTAGGTCTTGTTCGCCAGGTTGAGCCAGAAGAAGTGCGAGCCGGGCTCGTCGTCGGTGCTGTACAGGGCGAACAAGCGGTTGAAGCTTACGTCCAGGCGTCGGTAGTGCAGTTGCTCCTGGGCATTTGCCTCGGGCAAGACGCCGAGGAGTTTCTCGATCGAATGCTTGAGACTGGCCGGTTCGCGGATGGACAGCATCGCCAGTTCCTGACGGATCTGGAGCATGGCCTTGGTGTTGAGCAGTTGGTCGTCCAGCAGCGAGGCCAGCGCGGCCAGGCGCGTCTTGTACACGTTCAGGTCCTCTGGCGAGATCTGGCCTTCATATTGGCTCACGTCCCCCTTGAGGCGTCCGCTCTCGCCTTTGAATTGCGCCAGGAACTGCTCGAGTTGTGCACGTCGGGGTTCATAGCGACGTTGTGTCACCAGATGGACCAGTTGTTCGCTGTAGGCATGCTGGCAAAGGGCGCTGGCCCGCCTGAGCTTGAACTTTTCCAGCGGTTCCAGGGCATTGCGTTCCTTGAGGCGCTGCAAGTGGTTTTTCCAGTGGGCAGCGGCAGCCTGGGCGCTTTCACGCTGAGTGCTCAGTTCTCGGTCTGACACGTTGGCATCGAACTGTTCGACTTGCACCTTGATGCGCTCCAGTGCCGCCAAGCCTTGGGCATAATCCTGGCGGATCTGCTCATCGAGCGCTTGTATGCGCTGACGTCTCTCCTCGCGCAGCTTGGCGATGCGTGAACCGCTCGGCATGCCACCACGCAAGCGCAGGTGCAGGTCGAGTTGCCAACGGCCGGCCTCGTCACGTACCAGCCAGGGGCCAGGCGTCCCTTGCGGGGTGTCGGCGATGATGCGTGGCTGGTCGTTCAGCCCATCCAGCAGCACTTTGTAGACCCTCCCTCGCAGGTAGATCCAGCATTGATCCTCGGCCATGTACAAGCCCGCCAGCGGGCCGTGGGGAATCGGTGGACCCAACTCACCCGGCAGTCGATCGACGCTCAGCGCCTCCAGTGCAGCCTGCTGGGCGGCGGACAAGGTATGGGTGGGGGTGGCCCAGTCGAGTGCCAACCGGCTTGTCAATGGCAGGGCCGTCACCGGGAGGGGGGGAGACTCGAGTGGCTTGGGTCCTATCACGACCTGCTGCGCCAAGGCAGGCTCGGCACCTTCCTCCAGCGGCTTTTCCAAGGTGAAGTTGGACAGCAGCAACAGGGCGATGTCCACCAGCAGGTTGACCAGCGCGGTGCGATGGTCGTCGGGGTCACGGATGCTGTCGGTCTCGACGAATTCGGCCAGGGCGACTTCCATCTGCACCAACCAGGCCACCTTGCCCAGCGTACTGCCACCCAGTGGCAGCAGCGTGTTGAACAACAGCCAACCCAGTTCCTTCCAGCTTTCCCAGCGCGCTTGCGCGGTGGTGTGGGCATGCGCCTGGAAGCGCTGGATGGACTCCTGGATGCTGGCCAGGTAGATCGCCTCTTCGATGTCATCTTCGGCCGGCTCGACGCTCAAGGTCACCGGGCGCGGAATGCCGAACGGTACGGCGAACGGGTCGTCCAGGGGATGGAACACGTGGGGCTCGAGAAAGCCGCCGTGGGCATAGACCTTGCGATCCGCCTCGGGCAAGCGTTGCAGGATATCGTCCTGCAGCTCGCCTGGGGTAGCGAGGGCGGTGAGCAACGCGACACGGTCGTCGAACTGCAACAGCGACTGGGCATGCAGTGGGCGGTACAGCAGGCAGGCGCCGGCGCCGGGCCGGAGCGCCTCGAACAACCAAGTGTTGAGTGGCCGGTCGGGGCTTGCGTCGGGCCGCCGCAGCAGGCCGAGAGGACGCATAACCCAGCGGCTTTCATCGCGTGGCTGAGGCCAGGTCAGTATTTGCTGGAGGTGCTTCACACTCTGCTCGTCCAGGCCTTCGCCCCGCAGATGCAGCTCCATGGCCAGGGCCGGTAGCTGGTAACGCAGCTGTGTGCCGAGCAGTTCCTGTCGCCGCTGTTTCTGGTCGGGATCGTTCAACAGTTTATCCTCCAGCATCCGTGGGTAGGCGCTGGCGACGTCCAGCTCGCTGGCCAGGGTGCGAAGGTAGGTTTCGCTCATCCATGACGGCAGGGGCGCGTCTGTGCGCGAGCGCAGCTCGACCCTGCCTGGCCTGAGCAGGCCGATATTGCCGATGGCAATGTCGGCCAGGCTGTACTCGACCAGATGCTCCTCCCCGCTGATCACCAGAGAGTCCTGTCCCGAGGCGGCGCCGGTGACCTGGAAGTTAAGTACCCGCACATCTTCGGGCAGCAGCACGGTGCCGGGATGGTCGGCGCTCATGCGTTGCGTCAGCAGGCGGTTGGCGAAGCCCTGCGCCGTCTCGACACCGTCCAGCCAGGCGCTGCCCGACGACGACTGGTAGCCCTGGGCGGTGTCGATCAGCATCCCTGCGTACAGCTGCTGGTCGCTGGCCGCGGCGTTGCGCAACCAGTCGGGAAGGTGCTCGCTCAAGCGTTGGCGCTGGGTACGCTCTTCACGGTCGCACAGTTCGACCATCGACGTCAGGCGGTCCAGGTCCTGGCTAAGCAGTGCTGCCTGGTCCTGTTGCTGGTAGCCATCGGCGATGACCCGGGCGACCTGTATTTGCTGGTGCAGCATTTGCAGCGCCTGCGCCTGGAACCACCCGTCGTTGAGCGGGACCAGGTGCACCTCGCGGTCGACGGGAACCTGTGTCCGAGGCCAAAGCCGTCCCAATATGCCGAGCAGGGTCAGGCGCGACGGGAAGGCCAGAAGCTTGCCCTGCAGGGTGTATAGCAATGTCACGGAAGGCCCATCGGAGTGGGCTGCCCGCTCGATCAACAGCGCGCTGGCCAGGTCGATGTCGATATTGGCACTGGCCGACAAATCGGTGCTGAGCAGGGCGATCGAGGGCATCTGCGTGCCTGGCGGGGCTGCGGTGGCGCTGTTTCTCAGGTGGCCTGCCGTTTCCATCTGCAGGGGCGTGAGCCCGTGGTCCTTGCTACGGATGTCGAGCGCCGTGGCGAATTGGCGCTGCAGGAACTGGGCATACCATTGCCAGGGCGTTTGGCCACTGAGGTCGGAACTGCTCCAGTAGGCCGCCAGGTCTTGCAGGTAGCGTTCCAGCAATAGGGGCCCGCATTCGTTTATCAGCAATTCGATCGCCTGCAAGTCGATGACCACTGCGCCGGCCGGGTCGCCGTCGTCGCGCTGGCTGATGAAGTCTTCCCCAGGCGTGAGGTTGAGCGTTGCGCGCAGGCAGTAGCGCTCGATCAGCGCGGCGGGCAACCTTCGCAGCCAGGCCGGGGCGCCCTGAGGGCCTTGGCTGACCAGCCAGAGGGTGGTTGGGTCAAGCGCGTTGTCGAAGTGGCGCGCGTGCCATTGCTCGATGAGCAGGTCGCTGGCGCTTTGGGACAGTAGGGGGCGGCCCTTGAAACGCCGGGCGACTACGCAGTCCAGACGGGTGAATGCGGCGATGTTCTGATGCAGGTCCATGTCCTGGCCTCCGATGTGCAAAAACGCATCAGGCACCTCGGCGCGTGGGCATGGGTGGTAGCGGCCTGCCACCTTCTGGCAACCGGCACATCCGTGCAGACTGGCGAGGTGGCGGCAGTTGCGGCATATTAGGGCACTGCGCCGCTGCCTGTACTGGGAGAGGCGCAATGGCGCCGACGGGCGGATTCCTGGTGGTTTCGGTCAATTCCTCCGTCATTTAGGTTGCCCCATGCCGCGTGGCGACTTAGACTTCCGCCCCCTGTAAAAGAGTGCCGGTTGGCGCTTGAAGAATTCCGCCGGCGGCGCCTGTTCGCTGACGGCTCCCGAATCGCCCAAATGCACATTTTTCATAGAGAAATCGATGACCAAGGAACAGTTGCTGGCCATGTCGGCCGATGACTACATGAACGCAGAACAGCTCGCGTTCTTCACCAAGCTGCTGCAAGAGATGAAAGTCCAAACGCACGAGCGCATCGAACTCAGCCGCAACTCCATCGAGAGCCTGGACAGCCCATCGGACCCCGCTGATGTGGCGTCGGTCGAGGAAGAGCGCACCTGGTTGGTCAATGCCATCGAGCGTGACCAGCGCCTGCTGCCGCAACTGGAGATGGCCCTGGACCGCATTGGCGACGAAAGCTTCGGCTGGTGCGACGACAGCGGCGAGCCGATCGGCCTGAAGCGCCTGTTGATCAGCCCGACCACCAAGTACTGCATCGAAGCCCAGGAGCGCCACGAGCAGCTCGATCGCCACCAGCGGCAGATCTGACACGCGAACTCGGCAGAAGGCCCCAGGAAGTGATTCCTGGGGCCTTTCGCGTTTTCCACGGTGGTGCGGCGGAATGTTTGTAACGTCTTATGTGCAAGAAATACGTATCGCCTCTCGACGGCTTTCGTTGTTTTCGGGCATATTCGTCCTCTTGCAATCTGCGGTTGAATAACGGGGCCCTGCCTGTCCCTTGGGCCTGACGTTATCTGCCGGATGTTTTCCGACGGTTCAGGGTGCCTGCGCTTCCCCATTGGGGTCCGAGCCTGAAACTGTCGAGAGGTCTGGCTGGCAAGCCGGAATCACTTTTCCTGTTTGTTGCATCGCCAACCTCCGCAGACGCTTCGTACAGCGTTTCATTAACCTTTCTGGGTTTCGCATTGAGCGAACCGTTGGCCTGCGTCTGTCGGCGCCTGGCGACGGGGGGTTTAACCGGTTTGAGGATCTTTCATTGGCAGTCAGTACGTTGGATACCCATGCCCTGTTCGCCCTGGGCGATTTGCGGGCCAGGTTGGTCAAGTTGTTCCACGGCCGTTTCATCTATGTCACCGAGCAGAACCCTGAAGGCTTGTACATGGCCGAAATCGACACCGACAGCGCGCTGGTGGTCGATGACAAGCAGCGCCTGGAGCTGAAGGTGGGCGACCACTTCCGGGCAGCGGTACTGCCGAGCCGTGAAGGCGGCAAGCTGGAGCTGCGCTTTCGCGAGATCAAGTTGAATGTCTATGGCGTTGGTGACTATGCCTTTGTCTCGGTACCCGAAGGCGACGGCATCGTGTTTCGTGATGGTCACGGCGTCATGTTGGTATTTGCCGCGCGCGAGCAGGTGGCGCAGGGGCTGGGCAAGTTGCTCAAGGCGGTGACTGGCAAGGTCGCCAAATGGCGTAAAGGCGAGTTGACCACCTTCAAGGCCAGCGAGTGATTGGCGAACGTGGCCGCGAGGCCTTTCATCGCCAGCACCATGCCGAGGCGCTTGCCCAGGCAGAGCGCTTGCTGGCGCGGCGTGAACAATTGCAGGGTGCTTGGCTCAGCTGGGTGGCCGGCGAGCTTTACCAGCTCAAGCCGGCGCCGTTCGCGGCCATGGTACGGCGTGAGTTGCAACGGCTTGCGCAGACGGGCAACTGAGGCTGGCGCTACCCCTCAGCCTTTGTCACAACCGCTGCTGACCTCTTCAGGTACATTTTCCCCGGCCATGCGTTTGCGAAACAGCGCTGCCCTGGCCAACAGCAAGGTCGTCACCGGAACGGTGATCGACAGCAGGATGGGGATCAGCCAGGCGTGCAACACCGCTTCCTGCTTTAGCCAGGAGAAGTACAGGATCGACGCCAGGCTCACGCACCAGGCGCCGATGGTCGAGGCCAGGGCGGGTGGGTGCATGCGCTGGAAATAGTCCTTCAAGCGCAGCATGCCTACGGCGCCGATCAGGGCGAACAGGCTGCCGACGAGCAGCAGGATGGCGGTGGCCAGCTCCAGCCAGAATGGCAGTTCGATGGTATCGCTCATTCGATCACCTCCCCTCGCAACAGGAACTTGGCCAGGGCGAACGAGCCGACGAAGCCGAACAGGGCGATCAGCAAGGCGCCTTCGAAGTAGGTATCACTGCCATAGCGTATGCCCAGTATCAGCATCGTCAGCATGGCCAGGATGTACAGGTAGTCCAGTGCCAGCACCCGGTCCTGGGCGGACGGGCCGCGGAACAGGCGCACCAGCGACAGCGTCATGGCGATGACCAGGATGAACAGGCTGGCGAGAATGGCGTAGGCAAGTACCCCAGTCATTCGAAGATCTCCCTCAGCGGACGTTCATAGGTGTGCTTGAAGTGCTCGATGAAAGCCGCCTCGTCCTCTAGATCGAATACATGCAGCAGCAGGACGCTGCGGTCCAGGGCCAATTCCGACCAGACCGTGCCGGGTACCACCGTGGTGATCATCGACAGCGCGGCCAGGCCGTGGGCGTCGCGCAAGTCCAGCGGGATGTGCACGAAGGCCGAGCGCGGCGGGTGGCTGCCCATGAACAGCACGGTGCGAGCAACCTGCAGGTTGGAGGCGATCACGTCGATGCCGACACGGCCGATCAGCCTGGCGATGGCCAGTGGGCGGCGCACGTGGGCGTGTTGCGGTCGCAGAGGTGCCATCAGTATTGGCGCCAGCACGCCGAGCAGGGCGCCGAGCAGCAGGTTGCCGGGGCTGATCGAGAGGTTCAGCAGCAGCCACAGGAAGAACAGCGACACCGACAGCAGCGGGGCAGGGAAGAACCGCTTCATGGCTGCACCTCCACCCGCGTGGTAGGGCCGGGCAGGGCACGGGTCGACATGACTGCCTCGATGTAGGTGTCCGGTGATTGCAGCCCGGCGGCGGTATCCTGGGTGTAGCGCAGCAATGGTTCGGCACGCAGGCTGAGGAAAATGCACAGCCCGAGCAGTACCGCTACCGGCACGTACTCGTAGCGACGCAGCAGCGGCGAGGGGCGCTCCTCGGGTTTCCAGAAGCGCTGGATACCGACGCGGCCAAAGGCGATCAGCGAGGCCATCCCCGACAACACCAGCAACGTCACCAGCCCCCAGCCAGCCGCCGACAGCGGCTGCTCGGCGGCTACGCCCAGCCCCAGCGGGTTGAACAGCGCACTGATGAGATTGAGCTTGCCGATGAAGCCCGACAGCGGCGGCATGCCGATGATGAGCAGGGCACAAGCGATGAAGCTCAGACCCAGGAACGCCATGGTCCAAGGGATGATCTGGCCGATCACCGCCTTCTGTTCGTCGTCGAGGTTGATGCCCTTGGGTGGGTGCAGCGTCTCCAGTGGCGAAGGAATCGCATCGTCTTCATCGTCCAGCGGTGCTTCGTTGGCCGAGCGTGAACGTTCCACCAGTTCGGCCAGCAGGAACAGCGCACACAGCGCCAGGGTGGAGCTGGCCAGGTAGAACAGGGCAGCGCCGGTCAGCACGGGCTGGCCAAAGCCGATGGCGGCCAGCAGCGTGCCCGCCGACACCAGGATGCTCAGTGCCGCCAGGCGCTCCAGGCGCTGGGCAGCGAGGATCGACACGGCCGCCACCGCCAGGGTGACCAGGCCGCCGTACACCAGCCACTCCCCACCAAAGTGCGCCGAAGCCCCGGCTTGCCCGGAGAACAGCAGGCTCCACAGGCGCAGCACGGCATACACGCCAACCTTGGTCATGATGGCGAATAGAGCCGCGACCGGGGCGCTGGCGGAGGAATAGGCCGGTACCAGCCAGAAATTCAGCGGCCAGATACCTGCCTTGACCAGGAAGGCCGTGGCCAGGATCGCCGCGCCGGCATGCAGCAGGCCGCGGTCGGCCTCCGTGACCAGGGGGATCTTCAAGGCCAGGTCGGCCATGTTCAGCGTGCCGGTCACGCCGTAGAGCATGGCGGCACCCACCAGGAACAGCGACGAGGCGAACAGGTTGACCGCAATGTAGTGCAACCCGGCCTTGACCCGCGCACGTCCCGAACCATGCAGCATCAGGCCGTAGGAGGCGGCCAGCAGCACTTCGAAGAAGACGAACAGGTTGAACAGGTCGGCGGTGAGGAAGGCGCCGTACAGGCCCATCAGTTGGATCTGGAGCAGCGCATGGAAGCTGGCCCCGGCGCCGTCCCAGCGGGCGCGCGCGAAGATCAGCGCGCAGACGCCGATGATGCCGGTGAGCGTCAGCAGCAGTGCCGAGAGGTGGTCGAGCACCAGCACGATGCCGAAAGGTGCCGGCCAGTTGCCTGGCAGGTAAACGCCGATCGACTCTGCCTGGCCCTGGGTGCGCACCCACATCAGCAAGGTGATGGCGATGACCAGGCCCGCCAAGGTCGACAGCAGGTTGATGCGCCCCTTGAGATGCCGGTGTTTCTCGCCCGCCAGCAACAGCAACGCTGCGGTGATCAGTGGCAGCAGGATCGGCGCGACGATCAGTTGGTTCATCCAGCTCATTCCTCACGCTCCCGGCCATCGACGTGGTCGGTGCCGGTCAGGCCGCGCGAGGCCAGCAGCACGACCAGGAACAGGGCGGTCATGGCGAAGCTGATGACGATCGCGGTAAGTACCAGGGCCTGGGGCAGCGGGTCGGTGTAGTGCAGCAGGTCTTGCGGGACGCCGTCCTTGATGATCGGCTCCTTGCCGATGAACAGGCTGCCCATGCTGAAGATGAACAGGTTGACGCCATACGACAGCAGGCACAGCCCCATGATCACCTGGTAGGTCCGTGGGCGCAGGATCAGCCACACGCCGGAGGCGGCAAGGACACCGATGGCGACTGCAATGACTTCTTCCATCAGGCGGCTCCTGCTTGGCTGGATTTCGGGTGACCCGGGCGATAGGCACGTACCGACTGGTGCGCCAGGGCGGTGAGGATCAGCAGGGTCGAGCCGACCACAACGGTGTACACGCCGATATCGAAGAACAATGCGCTGGCCACGTGCACGTCACCCAGCAGCGGCAGGTCCAGGTGCGCGGTGTGGGTGGTCAGGAATGGGTAGCCCAGCGTCATGGCGCCGATGCCGGTCAGGGTGGCGCACAAAAGGCCGGTGCCCATCCAGCGCAGCGGGCGCAGGCTCATCTGCGCTTCGACCCACTGGGTGCCGGCGACCATGTACTGGAGGATGAACGCCACCGACATCACCAGGCCGGCGACGAAGCCACCGCCGGGCTGGTTGTGGCCGCGCATGAACAGGTACATCGACACCAGCAGGGCGATTGGCAGCAGCAGGCGTACGAGTGCGGCCGGCACCATCATGAAGCCCAGTGCGGTATCGGTGGCATGGCGCGGGTTGATCAGGTCGGTGACCACGTCCGGGGCCAACTGGCGCTGCTGAGACGGCAACTGCATGCTTTCCTTCGGCGGGCGGAAGCGGCGCAGCAGGGCGAAAACGGTCAGGGCCACGGCCACCAGCACGGTGATCTCGCCCAGGGTATCGAAGCCGCGGAAGTCCACCAGCATCACGTTGACCACGTTGGTACCGCCGCCTTCGGGCAGGGCGCGGCTCAAGTAGAACGATGAAATGTCGTTGGGGGTTGGCCGGGTGAGCATGGCATAGGACATCAGTGCCATGCCGCCACCGACCAGCACCGCCAGCAGCAGGTCGCGCAGGCGCCGCAAGCGGGCGCGGTCCTGGCTGCCCGGCACTGGCGAGACGCCTTCGATACGCCGCGGCAACCAGCGCAGGCCCAGGAGTATCAGCACGGTGGTGACAACTTCGACCACCAGCTGGGTGAGGGCAAGGTCGGGGGCGGAGAACCAGACGAAGGTGATGCAGGTCATCAGGCCGCAAACACTCACCATGATCAACGCGGCAAGGCGGTGATACTTGGCTTGGTAGGCGGCGCCGATGGCGCAGGCGATGGCGATCAGCCAGAGCGCGACGAATACCCCGGAACCCGGGATCTTCGGGCGGTCGCCCCAGCTGATGCCGCTGTACAGCAGCGGCGTGAGGCCCGCGAGGAAAGCAGCCAGCACCACCATGAACAGCTGCGTTTGCAGGCGGCGGCTGGTCAGTAGTGACTCGATGCGCTTGGCCAGCAGCATCAGGCGCACCAGGCCGTGTTCGAACAAGCGCTTGCCGTTGAAGCGTTCGATCAGCGGTGGGTACGGGAAGCGTCCCAGGCGCAGTTGCTTGCGCAGCAGCAGGTAAAGCAGGATGCCGCCGCTCATGGCCACGAGGCTCATGATCAGCGGTGCATTCCAGCCATGCCAGATAGCCAGGCTGTATTCGGGCAGCGTGCCTCCTACCACCGGCAAGGCCGCGGCGGCCAGCAGCGGGCCGACCGACTGGGCGGGGAAGATACCCACGACCAGGCAGGTGAGTACCAGCAGTTCGACCGGCGCGCGCATCCAGCGCGGCGGCTCGTGGGGCGTGTGTGGCAGGTCTTGTGCGGTGGGGCCGAAGAATACGTCGACGGTGAAACGCAGAGCGTAGGCCACGCTGAAGGTACCGGCCAGGGTGGCGATCACCGGCAGCGCGGTTTCGACCCAGGCGGTGGCGCTGATGAACACCGTCTCGGCGAAGAACATTTCCTTGGACAGGAAGCCGTTCATCAGCGGCACCCCGGCCATCGAGGCACTGGCCACCATGGCCAGCGTGGCGGTGTAGGGCACCATGCGCACCAGGCCGCTGAGGCGGCGGATGTCGCGGGTGCCGCTTTCGTGGTCGATGATGCCGGCGGCCATGAACAGCGAGGCCTTGAAAGTGGCGTGGTTGAGAATGTGGAACACCGCCGCCACTGCCGCCAGCGGGCTGTTCAAGCCCAGCAGCAGGGTAATCAGGCCCAGGTGGCTGATGGTCGAGTAGGCCAGCAGCCCTTTGAGGTCGTTCTGGAACATTGCCGCGAAGGCGCCCAGCAACAAGGTACAGGCCCCGGCCCCGCCGACTATCCAGAACCATTCCTCGCTGCCAGACAGCACCGGCCAAAGGCGTGCCAGCAGGAAAACCCCGGCTTTGACCATGGTCGCCGAGTGCAGATAGGCGGAAACGGGGGTGGGCGCCGCCATGGCATGGGGCAGCCAGAACTGGAACGGGAACTGCGCGCTCTTGGTCAGCGCGCCGATCAGGATCAACGGCAGCAGCACCGGGTACAGGGCGTGCTGGCGGATGGTGTCGCCTGCGGCGAGGACCTTGTCCAGGTCGTAACTGCCGACCACGTGACCGAGCAGCAGCGCGCCGACCAGCAGGCACAGCCCGCCCGCACCGGTCACCATCAGCGCCATGTAGGCGCCGCGACGGGCGTCATGACGGTGGTGCCAGTAGCCGATCAGCAGGAAGGAGAACAGGCTGGTGAGCTCCCAGAAGAACACCATCTGGATGAGGTTGCCGGAGATCACCAGGCCGAGCATGGCGCCCATGAAGGCCAGGAAAAAGGCGAAGAAGCGTGGTACCGGGTCTTGTGGCGACATGTAGTAGCGCGCGTACAGCGACACCAGGGTGCCGATGCCCAGCACCAGCAGTGAGAACAGCCAGGCGAAGCCGTCCATGCGCAGCACCAGGTTCAACCCCAGGCTTGGCAGCCAGAGGAACTCCTCGCGGATGACGCCGCCCTGGGCGACCTGCGGGTACAGCAACGCGACCTGAACCGTGCCGACCAGGGCGACGAGCCCGGCAAGGATGGACTCGGTGTTGCGTGCGTTGTGCGGCAGGACGGCTGCCAGGCAACTGCCCACGAAGGGCAGAAGCAATAGCACTATCAATGACATAGCGTTCTAATCTGCGGGAGTTTGCCAAGGATCATACGTGCCGCAGGGTGGATCACCAACCCGCAAGCTGTCGCAGAATCCTACAAATACGATGTGACACGCGGCTTTTTTATAACATCTTCTTTCAAAGCATAGTCACTGGCGACGTATTCAGCGTCCCGGCTCGCCTTCGCCCGCGTCCATGGTTGCCAGTCCTGGCAGGGGTTCCCTGTTGCGTCGAAACTTCAGTTCGCTGACCACGACGGCGACCACGATCAGCAGTGCGCCCAGCAGCGCCACCCCCGGCAGGCGTTCGCCGGCGATGCGCCCGACGATGCCGGCCCATACCGGTTCACCGGCGTAGATCAGGGTGGCGCGGGTTGGCGAGACGGATTTCTGCGCCCAGTTCATCGCCACCTGGATGATCGCGCTCATCGCACCCAGGCCGATGGCGCTGGTCAGCAGCAACCAGGAGAAGCCCGGCAGGGCCTCGCCGGTTGGCACGATCATCAGGAACGACAGTGCCGAGGCCGTCGCCAATTGCACCACGGTTACCCGACGCACATCGACTTTGCCTGCGTAGCGGCTGATCAGGATGATCTCAACCGCAATCGCCACCGCGCTCACCAGGGTCACCAGCTCGCCTTCGCTGAAGTGCAGCGCGCCGCCTTCAGGCCCGGCCAGCAGCACCAGGCCGATGAACGCCAGGCAGATACCCAGACTCGGCATCAACCCTGGGCGGCGCCCGAGTACCAGCCATTGCAGCAGGGGCACGAACGGCACGTAGAGCGCGGTGATGAACGCCGACTGGCTGCTGCTGATGGTTTGCAGGCCCATGGTCTGCAAGCCGTAGCCGAGCATGATCGACACCCCGATCACCACCCCGGCCTTCAATTCCGTGAAGGTCAGCCCCGGCAGCGCGCGCGCCGAGACGATGCCGACGAACAGTGCGGCAGCTGCGAAGCGCAGGCCGACGAAGAACATCGGCCCGCTGACCGTCATGACGTTGTGTACCAGCAGGAAGGTGCCGCCCCACAGCATGGTGATGAACACCAGCACCAGTTCAGCCTTGCTCAGGCGAAAGGAAACGGAAGGCCGAGGGTGATGGGGGGACTGGTTCATGGTCTTGCGCACTCGGAAGGGGCGGCGCACAATCGCCGCAAAATGTGGGCAGTATACTGCGCAACCCCACCCAGTGAGCAATATAGTGCACAAAGATTCCTCGCACCGTGCCTCGGTGCTGCAGCACGTCAGCCAGAATATCCGCAGCCTGCGCACGGCAGGAGGCCTGAGCCAGAGCGCGTTGTCCGAGCGCTCCGGTGTCAGCCGGCGCATGCTGGTGGCGATCGAGGCGGGAGAAAAGAACGTCAGCCTCACCACCCTCGACCTGATCGCCGAAGCCCTGGGCGTGGCGTTCAGCACCTTGATCCAGGCGCCGGACCAACGCGACCCAGGCCGCATCAACGAACTGGCCTGGGCCGGCGAGCACCCTGACAGCCAGGCCGTGCTGCTTGGCAGCAGCCCGGCGCGGCGTGAGGTGGAGTTGTGGGCGTGGACTCTGGCCCCGGGCGAGCATTATCGCAGCGAAGCCGATGCCGAGGGCTGGAGCGAGCAGATCTATGTCACCGAAGGGTGCCTGACGCTGGTCATCGAAGGGGGTGAACTGCGCCTGGACGCCGGCGAGTTCCACATCTTCCCCAGCAATTGTCGTTACGCCTATCGCAATGATGGCGACGTGCCGACACGCTTCGTGCGCAATGTAGTGATCTAGGCTCAGCGCGCGTACTCGGCGAGCAGTACCTGGGTACTCTCCACTCGTGCGTAGGCGAAGGCCAGTGCGGCCATGAAGGCCGTATGCACCTGTGCCGCAGGTACCGTCTTGCCATTGAATTCCAGATCCCGGGTGGCGCAGGCATCATGGGCCACCGTGACCTGGTAGCCGTAATCGGCAGCGGCGCGGGTTGCGGCGTCGATGCACATGTGGCTCATGCTGCCGACGATGGTCAGCGCCTGCACGCCGTGCTGGTCGAGCAGCGCCTTGAGCTCGGTTTCGCGGAACGAATTGACCTGGTGCTTGAGTATCACCTGTTCATCGGCAGCCGGGGCGACCTTGGGATGGATGCGCGCGCCTTCGGAACCAGGGGTGAAGAAGGGTGCGGTTTCGCTTGCGAACTCATGACGCACATGCACCACCAGGTCGCCGCGCAGGCGTGCCGCGGCGAGCAGGCGGACAGCGTTGTCGGCGGCGTTGTCGGCGTTGTCCAAGGTCCACTTCCCGCCTGGGAAATAGTCGTTCTGGATGTCGATGATGATCAGGGCCTGTTTGCTCATTGCGTGCCTCCTCGGGCAGTGGTCGTGGTGTGGAGATAGTTATAGGCTTGGGCGACCCGCTTGAGGATTGGCGCGACCGACACAATGACGGCAAAAACTGACACCCCTACATGCCTTGAGATTGGCGTGCTGGTCTACCCTGGCGCGCAGAGTGCGGCTGTGCACGGGTTGAGCGACCTGTTCGCGATAGCCAACCAGGTGGCCAACGAGCTCGGGGCGGACGAGTTGCCAACGATACGTGTCAGTCACTGGCAGGCCGACGTGCAGGGGCAGTTGCAGGTGATTCACGACACCCAGCCGCATTCGCCCAACGACGTGCGGGTGCTGGTGGTGCCGCCAAGCCTTGGGCAGGCGCCGGACGCGCAACTGCTCGAGCTGTACCGCGCCCCGCTGCGCAAATGGCACGGCCGAGGCACAGTGCTTGCCTCGGTGTGCATCGGGGTGTTCTTCATCGCAGCCAGCGGGCTGCTCGACGGGCGCCCGGCCACCACCCACTGGAACTACGCGCAGGCACTGGCAGAGCGTTTTCCCAGGGTGCGTGTGGAGGCCAGCCAGCCGGTGCTGGACGACGGCGACCTGGTGACCTCGGCCGGGCTGATGGCCTGGACCGACCTGGGCCTGCGTTTGCTGGAACGCTACCTGGGTGCGACCGTCGCGCGCGAGACCGCACGCTACCTGGCGGTGGCGCCAGTGGCGACTGCGCTGCCGGGGGCACTGTTCAACCCTTGCCTGGACCACGGCGACGAAGCGGTGCTGAAGGTGCAGCATTGGCTGCAAGGCAGCGGCGCTCGCGAGGCGAGCCTGGCGAGCATGGCCGAATGCGCTGGCCTGGAGGAGCGCACCTTCCTGCGGCGCTTTCGTGCCGCGACCGGGCTTCGCCCCACCGAATACTGCCAGCAGGTGCGGGTAGGGCGGGCGTGCCGCCTGCTGGAGTTCACCCGGCGCAGTGTCGACCAGATCGCATGGGGCGTCGGTTACCAGGACCCAGGGGCGTTTCGCAAGGTGTTCCAGCGCTTGACCGGGGTAACCCCCAGCGACTACCGCAAGCGCTTCGCCGTCAGCGGCTGACTGGCCTGCTCAAGGCGCCGGCTGGTCGGGTGGGTGAGGCCCTGGCCCTTCCTCTGCCAGGTGGTCCTGGCGGTTGCGCAGGGGGCATTCCTTGAGCGACATGCAGCCGCAACCGATGCAGCCGTCCAACTGGTCGCGCAGCATCAACAGTTCATCGATACGTCGGCTCAGGTCGTCGCGCCACTGCGCTGAGAAGCGTTGCCAGTCCTCGGCGGTGGGGGTGTGCCGTTTGGGCAGGGTATTGAGCGCTTCGGCGACCTGCGCCAAGGGCACACCCAGACGCTGGGCCATCTTGACCACGGCCACCCGGCGCAGCATCGCGCGATCGTAGCGGCGCTGGTTGCCGGCGTTGCGGGTGCTGTAGATCAACCCCTTGGTTTCGTAGAAGTGCAGAGCCGTGACGGCCACGCCGCTGCGCGCTGCCAGCTGGCCGACACTGAGCAGACGATCGCTGGCTGTCGGTACGTTGGAAGGCATGGGAAAAACTCCTTGACCTTGAGTTAACTCGAGGTTTTACCCTGCTCGCCATCCCGCTGCAAGCAACTGCCGTTCAGGAGATTATCGATGCCAGCCAACCCCCAATCCCTGTGGTTCACCCAGATGATCGAGTACGAAGTGCCGACGACCCGGCAGCAGGCGCTGGCAGATGCGCTGGTGCTGCGCGCCGAGCAGATTGCCACGCGTTGCGAGGGGCTGCTGGGCGTGAGCGTCCAAGCCAGCGAGGATGGCAGCCGCGTACTGCAATGTTTGCAATGGCGGTCGCGTCACGAATGGGCTGCAGCGGCGCCACGCTTCGCCGAGGAGCCGTTTTTCGAGCTGCTGCAGCGGCACCAGGCGCGGAGTGTCAACTTCACCGCCTACCAGGCCTTGCGCAGTCTGGTGCGAGGTCGTGATGGTGGTTTGCACTGCCAGGTCGGCGGGGCTCAGGCATACCAGGGTGCATAATGCGGGTAGCGGTCCAGGCGCGCGCCGATGACCATTTCGCTGACCCAGGCGGTGAGTATCGAGCTGTAGGCTTTCTGGCTTTCTTCGCTGGACAATGCATGGTCGGCGCCGTCGACGATACGGTGGGTGAGCGAGTGGGCACCGACGAACGCAGAGCGATAGCTCATCAGCGTACTGTGCGGTACATAGTCGTCCTGCTCGGACTCCACCAACAGGACGTCGCCGCTGAATTCGGCGCAGGCGCCCAGCGCCCGGTTGTCGCTGGGCCCCAGGGGGCTCAGGCGATAAGCGTTCAAGCGCTGGCGGTCGAGGGCCTGCTTGGGGCTGTCCCACTCGTCGTCCCAGTACAGTGCCGGTACCCGCAGGGCCAGCCACTTCACCGGGCGCAGGGTGGTGAGCAGGGTTGCCAGGTAGCCGCCGTAGCTACTGCCGATCACGGCGACGGCCTCAGGGTCCACCGAAGGGTGCTCGACCAGGCGGTCGTAGGCGGTGAGCAAATCGGCAAGGTTGTGCTCGCGGGTCACGGTCAGGCGCTGGCTTTCGGTCTTTTCATGGCCGCGCAGATCGAAGGTCATGCACACGCAACCCAACCCGGTGATTTGCCTGGCCCTGGCCAGGTCGCGCTGCTGGCTGCCGCCCCAGCCGTGGACGAACAATATCCCCGGCATCCGGCTGCCTGGGCTGACCAGGGTGCCGGCGATGCTTTCGCCAGCCACCTGCAATTCCACGGTTTCACTCTGAATGGCCATGCTCGCGTATCCGCGCGAATTTACTGAATTGTCCGAGTTCACTGTCATCCCCTTGATAGAAGAGCGTGGCATCGTCCGGCAGCTCGGGTGCGCCGAATACTTCGTGGGTAGAGGCGCGCACGCGCTGCAGCGCGGGGTCGTCGGCGAACGCCTGCAGGGCGAGAATCTCTGCGCTGCTGGCACCGCCCAGGCGCCAGGATTGCTCGAGCACGCCGCTGCGCAGGTGGCCGCGGACGTCAAGGCCGCGGGCGATGTCGTAGTTGCGGCGCGAGGCGATGAAACCGGGCAAGGTCCGTTCGGCGGCCCGCTCGTAGAGCATGGCCTGGTTGACCGCCAGGCGCAGAGGGTCTTGCAGTGGCAATTGCAGCAGGGCCTGGTAGTCGCCGCGTACCACTACCAGGTCGGAGCCGCCATAAACCTCGTTGCCTTGGTGGTCCTGGGTCAGCTGTTGGGTGCCGTAGTAGCTGCATGTAAGCCCGGCGACGCGGACCTGGCCCACGCTGAAGGTCTCGACCTGGTGCAGGTCTTCCTCGAGCACCAACCCCCACAACGACAGTGTCTGGTCGTCCATGGCGGCCAACATCGGCTCCAGTTGATCCAGGCGCTCGATCACCTCTTGCCCGCGTCCGGCTCGGCCCTGGACCGGCTTGAGCCGGACCGCGCCCCCGCGTAGCAGCAGCTCGGCGGCCCGTCGAGCGTCGTCCTTGGCGAACACCGTGTAGCCCCGCAGCAAGGCATCGCTGGCTTGCAGGGCGAATGCGTCGGTCCAGCCCGGTGGAAAGCGGGCATCGGCGGGCAACGGGTGGGAGATCGCCTTGGTAGCCATGTAGGGCACGCTGACTACGCCACCGAACAGGTCGTGCTCGTCATTAATGCCCATCGATGCATAGCGCAACGGGTCGATCAGGGTTTCCGTGGGCAGGTAATAGTAGTGGTCGTCGACAGTGGGCGTATGGCCCGGCGCGAGCTCGGCGAGCGGCAGCCCGAGCAGGCGCGCCAGGTGCTCGGCAAGCTTGCGCTGGGCGACGCGCTCGTGGTCTGGTACCTGCTCCCGGTTGTCGAGCAGGACAAGGGCGGCTTTCGGCGTTGGGGCTGAGGCCATGGTGATCCCGTCCGCTTGGTGGCGTATATGGGACTGTGAAGCCGCCTGCCCGAGGTTAGTTCAGTGCAATGGATCGGTGGTGGCTGCCCGAGGTAGTGGTGTCGGCCTCGATGCTGCCATTCCAGCCGCCACCCAGTGCCTTGTACAGGGTGACCGCCGACGCAGCGGCGTCATAGGCGGCGTCCAGTCGGTCGGCCTGCGCCTGTTGCAGGCGCGCCTGGGTTTCCAGCAGTTCTATATGACTGGCATTGCCTTGGCGGTAGCCGGCCAGCACCGCGTCTCGGGCCTGCGCCCTGGCGCGTTCGCTGTTGCCCAGCAGATGGGCGCGGCGCTCACCTTCGAGCAAGGCGCTGATCGAGTTTTCCACCTCGGCGCTGGCTTCCAGAACCTGTTCCCGGTAGCTGGCCAGAAGGCCTGCGTAGGCACCCTTGGCGCCTTGCACCTCGGCATCCACACGCCCGAAGTCGAACAGGCGCCAGCGCAGTCCGAGGGTGGCGGCGGCCTGCTTGCTGTCGCCGCTGAACAGGTCGCCGGCGTGGGGGGTGGTGCTGCCGATCAGCGCCGACAGCGACACCTTGGGGTAGTACTCGGCCAGCGCCTGGCCGATGCGCTCATTGGCCGCTGCCAGGCGCCGCTCGGCGACGATCAGGTCCGGGCGCCCGCGCAGCAGGGCCGCAGTGCCGCCGGCCGCTTCGATGCGCGGTGCCGTGGGCAGGGGCGCGGGGGCATCCAGCCCTGCGTCCGGGGTGCCGGGCAGGCGTGCGAGCAACACGTCCAGATTGTTTCGCGCTGCGCTCAGGCGCGTCCGTAGCGCCGGGACCGATGCCTGGGCCAGGGCCAGTTCGGCGCGCGATTGCTGCAGCTCGCGGTCGGGCGCCAGGCCACGGTTCTTCAGCACCTCTACCAAACGCAAGATAGCGCCTTGGGTGGCCACCTGTTCCTCGGCGACACCCAGGCGCGCTTGCAGCAGCCTGACCAACAGGTAGCCATCGATGACGCCAGCGGCTACCTGGATGCGTGCCGCTGCTTGGTCGGCCTGTGCCGCCTGGTACTCGGCCAGCGCGGCCTCGGCACCACGGCGCAGGCCGCCGGCCAGGTCCAGCTCCCAAAGGCTCGAGATGCCCGCGTCATACAGCGTGCCGCTGCGCTCGAAGCCAGGCAGCACGCTACGTTCGGTGGCCACCTGCGGGTCTTGCAGCGACCGCCGCGCGCGGCTGGCGCCGGCGTCGGCATGCCCCTCGGGTAACAACTGGGCGCGGGCGCCCTGGGCGAATGCCTGGGCCTGGGTGCGGCGAGCCAGGGCCTGTTCCAGGCTGAGGTTCTGGCGCAGCGCGGTGTCCACCAGGCGATCGAGCACCGGGTCGCCAAAACCTTGCCACCAGCGCTCGAACGGGGCGTTCGACGGCAGGCTGTGGCGTGCCTCAAGGGCGCGAGAGCCGACGAAGCGTTCGCTGTGCTGCACCTCGGGTCGTTGGTAGTCGGGGCCGACCATGCAGCCGCCCATGCCCGCGAGCGCTGCAAGCACGAGTACACTGTGCGTGCGCCTGAACCGCAGTCGAGTCATTGCCGTATCCTCAGGAAAGCGAATTTGTTTACAGTATTCTTAAATCGTTACTTGCCTGTCAATGGACCTGCCCGCCTATGAACCCGTCTACCGACCCGCTCGAGATCGAACTGCCGTCCTCCGGCCAGCGCGGCCCTGTCGACCACGACCGCCGCTTGCAGATCCTACAGGTGGCCGACCAGCATTTCCGTCAGTTCGGCTATCGCAAGACCTCCGTGGCCGACCTGTCCAAGGCAATTGGCATCACCACTGCCTACATCTACCGTTTCTTCGAGTCCAAGCAGTCGATTGGCGAGGCGATCGTGGCCATGGTACTGGGCGAGCTGGATAACGAGCTGCGCCGACAGATCGCCGAACAGCCCTCGGCCACCCGTAAATTCAGGGCTTTCACCCGCCAGGCGCTGCTGCTGAGCCATGCCCTGTTCATCAACCAGAACAAGCTGTTCGAGCTGGTGGCGGTGGCCGCCGAGGAGCACTGGTGCACCGCTACCGGGCACTGGGAGGCGCTGGACGACATGATCAAGGCGATCATCGAAGAGGGTCGGGCCAGCGGCGAATTCGAGCGCAAGACGCCCCTGGACGAAGTGGTACTGGGTATCCACGAAGCGCTGATTCCCTACACCCACCCCTTAAGCATGGAGCAGCGCAGCCTCGCGCAACTCGAGGCGGGAATGGAAGCTGTCACCGGTTTGGTGTTGCGGAGTCTGGCCCCTTAGTTTTGTTTTCATGTTGACACATTCGTAACCTGTAAACAGAATGCCTCCAAACGAGGAGGCGTTCATGTCAACCTATGCTCATCTGCGTGTCATCCTGGCGCCCGTTGCTGCCGGCCTGCTGCTTGGCGGCTGCGGCGACGCGGCATTACCCGACCCTCGGGTCGATCACCCCCCTTTGGTCAGTACCATCAGGGTCAGTGCCGAGACCAGTGCCCAGCAGCGCCGTTTCACCGGTGTGATCGCTGCGAAGGTCGAGAGCCCGGTGGGATTTCGGGTCGGCGGCAAGGTCGCCCAGCGCCTGGTCGATGTCGGCCAGCGGGTCAAGCGAGGCCAGTCGCTGATGCGCCTGGACGTCAGTGATTTCGACCTCGACGTGCGCAACCGCCAGGCCCAGCTGGACCAAGCCCTCGCGGCGAAGGTGCGGGCCGAGGCGGACTTCACCCGCATGCAGGGGCTGGTCGAGCTGGGGGCGATTTCCGCCAAGGACTTCGACCAGTTCCAGGCCGCGCGCAAT
Source organism: Pseudomonas sp. LS_2 (assembly GCF_042709235.1). Taxonomy (NCBI): domain Bacteria; kingdom Pseudomonadati; phylum Pseudomonadota; class Gammaproteobacteria; order Pseudomonadales; family Pseudomonadaceae; genus Pseudomonas; species Pseudomonas sp. LS_2. The sequence continues at coordinate 221,536 of NZ_JAVAYC010000007.1, forward strand.
GCTGCGCGCGCCGCTTGGGAGGCCGCCAGCAGCCAGCTGGCACTGGCCCGCAACAGCCTGGGCTATGGCGACCTGCGTGCCGACAGTGATGGCATCGTGGTCGAGCGCCTGGCCGACACTGGCCAGGTAGTCGGCGCCGGGCAGCCGGTAGTGGTGCTGGCTCAGGAGGGGCCCCGCGAGGCGGTGCTGGACCTGCCGGAAAACCTGCGGCCGGCCTTGGGCTCGCTTGCCAGTGCCCGGCTGTTCGGCCAGGCGGGTGTCGAGTTCGATGCACGCTTGCGCGAGCTGTCCGGCGCGGCCGAGCCGAAAAGCCGCACCTACCGCGCTCGCTATGTGCTCGAAGGCGATACTCGCCAGTTGCCGCTGGGCGCCACGGTGGTCATCGACATTCCCATCGCGGGTGCCTCCGAGGTGCGCGAGGTACCGCTGGCCGGGTTGCATGACCGTGGTAACGGACCGGGGGTGTGGGTGGTGTCGGAAGACAACACCGTGCATTACCGGGCGGTGAAGCTGCTGCGCATCGAGGACGAACAGGCGCTGGTCGGCGACGGCGTGGCGGTCGGCGAGCGGCTGGTCGCCTTGGGCGTGCACCAGTTGCATGAGGGCCAGCAAGTGCGGGTACAGGACGGGCAGCAACCATGACCGGCTTGAACCTTTCTGCGCTGGCCGTGCGCGAGCGCGCGGTCACCTTGTTTCTGTTGCTCGCTATTTTTGCGGCCGGCACCCTGGCGTTCCTCAAGCTGGGGCGCGCCGAAGACCCGGCATTTACCGTCAAGCAGATGACCCTGGTCACCGCCTGGCCCGGCGCAACCGCCCAGGAAATGCAGGACCTGGTAGCCGAGCCGCTGGAAAAGCGCCTGCAAGAGTTGCGCTGGTACGACCGTACGGAAACCTTCACCCGTCCGGGGCTGGCCTTCACCACCCTGATACTGCGCGACAGCACGCCACCCAAGGAGGTGCAGCAGGAGTTCTACCAGGCGCGCAAGAAAGTGCGCGACGAACAGCAGAACCTGCCTGCCGGAGTATTGCGTACGCAGATCAACGACGAGTATTCCGATGTCACCTTTGCTCTCTATGCCCTCAAGGCACCGGGCGAACCGCAGCGGGTGCTGGCCCGCCAGGCAGAGACGCTGCGCCAGCGCCTGCTGCACGTGCCGGGGGTGAAGAAGGTCAATATCATCGGCGAGCAGCCCGAGCGCATCTTCGTCGATATCTCCCATGACCGCCTGGCCACCCTTGGCCTGTCGCCCAACGATATCTTCGCCGCCTTGCACCGGCAGAACGCCGTCACCCCGGCTGGCTCCATCGAAAGCCACGGCCCGCAGGTGCAGGTGCGCCTGGATGGCGCGCTGAACAGCCTGGAGCAGATTCGCCAGACGCCCATCGAGGTCAATGGCAGGGTCATCAAGTTGAGGGATGTCGCCCAGGTGCACCGCGGCTACGAAGACCCGGCCAGCTTCCTGGTGCGCAACGGCGGCGAAGAGGCCTTGCTGCTGGGCGTGGTGATGCGTGAGGGCTGGAACGGGCTGGAACTGGGCAAGGCGCTGGAGCAGGCGCGAGTGGGAATCACCGCCGAACTGCCGCTGGGCATGTCGCTGAGCAAGGTTACTGACCAGTCGGTGAACATCCAGGAGGCGGTGGGCGAATTCATGCTCAAGTTCTTCGTCGCCCTGGGCGTGGTGATGGCAGTGTGCTTGCTCAGCCTCGGCTGGCGGGTCGGTCTGGTGGTGACCGCTGCCGTGCCGCTGACCCTGTCGGCGGTGTTCGTGATCATGCTGGCCACCGGGCGGGACTTCGACCGCATCACGCTGGGGTCGCTGATTCTCGCACTTGGCTTGCTGGTGGACGATGCGATCATCGCCATCGAGACCATGGTGGTGAAGATGGAAGAGGGCTACGACCGCCTGCGCGCCTCGGCCTACGCCTGGAGCCACACAGCGGCACCGATGCTGTCGGGCACGCTGGTGACCATCATCGGTTTCCTGCCGGTGGGCTTTGCCATGAGCACCGCGGGCGAATACGCCGGCAACATCTTCTGGATCGTCGCCTTCGCGTTGCTGGCCTCGTGGCTGGTGGCGGTAGTGTTCACGCCGTATTTGGGGGTCAAGCTGTTGCCGCGCATCGTGCCGGTCGAAGGCGGCCACGCCGCTATCTACGCCACGCCGAACTACAAGCGGTTCCGGCGCCTGCTTGGCGTGGTGATCCAGCGCAAGTGGTGGGTGGCGGCGTTGGTGGTCATCAGTTTCGTGGTGGCGGTGTTGGGCATGGGTGTGGTGCGCAAGCAGTTCTTCCCGTCCTCGGACCGCCCCGAGGTGTTGGTGGAAATCCAGATGCCCTACGGCACCGCCATCGAGCAGACCCGCGCGGCCACCGAAACCGTGGAGAAATGGCTGGCGAAACAGCCGCAAAGCCAGATCATCACCTCCTATATCGGCCAGGGCGCCCCGCGCTTCTACCTGGCCATGGCGCCGGAGCTGCCAGATCCTTCATTTGCCAAGGTGGTGGTACTTACCGCGAGTGAGCAGGACCGCGACACGCTCAAGCTGAACCTGCGCGAGGCGGTGGCCCAGGGCCTGGCGCCCGAAGCGCGAGTGCGTGTGACGCAACTGGTGTTCGGCCCGTACTCGCCGTTCCCGGTGGCATTTCGTGTGGTCGGGCCGGATGCCGACAAGGTGCGGGTGATCGCCGAGCAGGTACGCGTGCAGATGCAGGCCAACGCGCACATGCGTACGGTCAACACCGACTGGATGGAGCGCGTGCCGAGCCTGCATCTGAGCCTTGACCAGGATCGTCTTCAAGCGTTCGGCCTTAGCTCGGCGCAGGTGGCCGAGCAGTTGCAGTTCCTGCTCAAGGGCAGTGCCGTGACCCAGGTACGCGAAGACATTCGCAAGGTCGACGTGATCGCCCGCAGCGGCGGCGATACCCGGCTGGACCCCGCGCGTATTGGCGATTTCAGCCTGGTGGCCAGCGATGGTCGACGCGTGCCATTGGAGCAGGTCGCCGACCTCCAGGTGCGTGCCGAAGACCCGTTGCTGCGCCGGCGCGACCGCGAACCGACCATCACGGTACGCGGCGATATCGCCGAGGGCCTGCAACCACCTGATGTCTCGCTGCAGGTGTGGAAGGACCTGCAACCGTTGATCGGGCAACTGCCCAGCGGCTATCGCATCCAGCTGGCCGGGGCCATCGAGGAGTCGGGCAAGGCCGATGCGGCGCTGGCACCGTTGTTCCCGATCATGGCGATCCTGACGATGATCGTGATCATCTTCCAGGTGCGTTCGCTGTCGGCCCTGGCGATGGTGCTGGCGACCGCGCCGCTGGGTTTGGTCGGGGTGGTGCCGACCTTGCTGCTGTTCCAGCAGCCGTTCGGCTTCAACGCCCTGGTCGGGTTGATCGGCCTGGCAGGGATCCTGATGCGCAACACCCTGATCCTGATCGGGCAGATCCATACCAACCAGGCAAGCGGGCTGACACCCTTCGACGCGGTGGTCGAGGCTACCCTCCAGCGTGCCCGGCCGGTGCTGCTCACCGCACTGGCAGCGGTGCTGGCGTTCATCCCGCTGACCCAGTCGGCGTTCTGGGGCACCTTGGCCTACACGCTGATCGGCGGCACCCTGGGCGGCACCTTGCTGACCTTGATGTTCCTGCCGGCGTTGTATGCCATCTGGTACCGCATTGGGTTGCCAAAGGCTACAGCGTGAACCTCATGCCTCGTCCGGCAGTTTCTTCAGGCGGCAGGCCCGCGCTGGGCGAGTCGTGCCCAGCGGGCGTGCCGCCTCCGAGACGTTCTGTCCGGGGAACTGCACCTGGACTACGCCGTCGGTTGGGGGCTGGGCAATGGCTGGGTGGTCGGCGTGGGCGGCTATGCGCTGTACCAGGCACGACGTTCGCGCGCTGGACCCCTGGAAGGGTAATCACCCCGGGGGATTGCTGGCGCCTGCGGGCTGTTCCATTATCCGCGCTTTGGAACAGCCGAAGATTTCAACGCAGGAGTGCGAATGAACAGTCAGTCCCCCATTCTGGAAACCGTGCCGGCGCGACTGGCGCGCGTGCGCGAGGCCATGGCCAGGGAAGGCGTGGATGCCTTGCTGGTGCCCTCGGCGGACCCGCACCTGTCGGAGTACCTGCCGGGGTTCTGGCAGGGGCGCCAATGGTTGTCGGGGTTCCAGGGATCGGTCGGTACCTTGGTGGTGGCGGCGGACTTCGCTGGCCTGTGGGCCGACAGCCGGTATTGGGAACAAGCCGATAAAGAGTTGGCCGGCAGTGGCGTCGAGCTGATGAAGCTGATCCCGGGCCAGCCTGGTGCGCTGGAGTGGCTGGGCGAGCACGTTCGCGCGGGCGGCGTAGTCGCGGTTGATGGTGCTGTGATGGCAAGCGCTTCGGCACGCCAGCTGGGGGAGCGCCTGCAACCGCGTGGGGTGAGTTTGCGCACCGATATCGACCTGCTTGGCCAGGTTTGGCAAGACCGCCCCGCGTTGCCAAGCAACCCGGTCTACCAGCACCTTCCACCCTATGCCACGGTCAACCGTGCAGAAAAACTCGCCGAGTTGCGTCGGACTATGCGCGAGAAGGGCGCCGACTGGCACTTCATCGCGACCTTGGATGACATCGCCTGGCTGTTCAACCTGCGTGGCAGCGATGTTTCCTACAACCCGGTGTTCGTTTCCTTCGCGCTGGTCAGCCAGGATGAGGCCTTGCTGTTCGTCGGACGCGACAAGATAGATGCGCACCTGCGCGAGGTACTGGCTATCGACGGTATCGAGGTGCGCGACTACGCCGATGTCGGCGCTGCGCTGGCGGGCATCGCTGCCGGCGCACGCTTGCTGATCGACCCGGCACGTGTCACCTGTGGTTTGCTGGATCACCTCGATGGCCGGGTGCAGAAGGTCGAGGGCCTCAATCCGACCACCTTGAGCAAGTCGCGCAAGGGTGCAGACGACCTGGTACACATCCGCCAGGTGATGGAGCAGGACGGCGCCGCGCTGTGCGAGTTCTTCGCCTGGCTGGAGGCCCGCCTGGGCCAGGAGCCTATCAGCGAGCTGACCATCGATGAGCAGTTGAGCGCCGCGCGTGCCCGACGCCCGGATTTCGTCTCGCTGAGTTTCTCGACCATTGCGGCGTTCAATGCCAACGGCGCCATGCCGCATTACCGCGCTACCGAACAATCCCATGCGCTGATCGAAGGTGACGGCTTGCTGCTGATCGACTCCGGCGGCCAGTACCTGGGCGGGACCACCGACATCACTCGGATGGTGCCGATCGGCACGCCGACGCTTGAGCAGAAACAGGATTGCACTCGGGTACTCAAGGGCATGATTGCGCTGTCACGGGCAGCCTTCCCACGCGGCATCCTTTCGCCGTTGCTCGATGCCATCGCCCGGGCGCCGATCTGGGCTGAGCAGGTCGACTACGGGCATGGCACGGGCCATGGTGTAGGCTATTTCATGAACGTGCACGAGGGGCCGCAGGTCATCGCCTACCAGGCGGCGACCACCCCGCAGACTGCGATGCAGGCGGGCATGATCAGTTCCATCGAGCCCGGCACCTATCGTCCAGGGCAATGGGGGGTGCGCATCGAGAACCTGGTGGTCAACCGTGAGCTGGGCCAAAGCGCTTTCGGCGACTTCCTGAATTTCGAAACCTTGACGCTGTGCCCGATCGATACCCGTTGCTTGTTGCCGGAGCGGCTCAATGCAGAGGAAACCGCGTGGCTGAATGACTACCACCGGACCGTGCGCGAACGCCTGTCGCCTTTGCTCAAAGGGGATGCGCTGGCCTGGCTGGAGCAGCGTACCGTGGCGCTTTGATCCATGGACAATGAAAAAGGGCAGCTTCGCGCTGCCCTTTTTCATTCACTTGCAGATGACGATCATGCTGCGGCTCGTGTAGCCCGCCGGATTGATTCCGAAGACGTAATCGCCAGGTTCTTCCTCGCTGTCCCCGGAGCGCGCGATCACCTTGTAGCCTTTGCTGCCGCAAGAGGCGGCGGCCATGTTGTAGCACTTGTCCCAGGAGGAGGAGAGGCCCGAACAGTTGATATGCAGGCCCTTCTTGCCGCGCTTGACCTCGGTCTTGGCCGTCGCGGCACATCCAGCTATGGCCAAGATGGCCAGGATGAGAAAAATACGTTTCATTCCTGTCCTTAAATGAAGGGGCAATACGGGCTCACCCCCGGTCTAGTCACTTCGTGCTTCCTTGATCTCTCCGGCGTCCATGTCGGGTCAGTAGACAGCTTGAAGATTATGGTTTTGTGACAGCTTAAGGTGCCAGGCTGGCAGGTACAAGGTTGCTTTTCCTGTAAATGAAAGTATTTCCCATATCAGTCGGCAGCAACGGGAGGGTTGGCTTCCTTTCTCATGGACAGCGTGGCGCCGATCGAGGCAGTGATGATGGCCAGGATCGCCAGCCATTGCGTCAGGCTCAGCACTTCGCCCAGGAACAGGAGGCCTGACAGTGCGCCAAAGACCGGCTCGATGCTCATCAGGGTGCCGAACGTGCGCGCAGGCATGCGGGTCAGGGCCACCATTTCGAGGCTATAGGGCAGGGCGGTGGAGAGGATGGCAACGCCCAAGGCCAGCGGGATCAGTGCCGGGTTGAGCAGCGCACTGCCGGCATGGACGATACCGATGGGGGCGACGAACAAGGCGGCGATCACTACTCCGAGGGCGGCGGTCTGGATGCCGTTTTCCGCACCTGCCCGTTGGCCATAGAGAATATAGAGAGCCCAGCAGACGCCCGCACCCAATGCATAGCCTGCGCCCACCAGATCCAGCGACTGGCCGGTCTGGCCGACGGGGATGAGCAGCAGCAAGCCGACGATGGCCAGCGCGATCCACAGAAAGTCGATTGCCCGGCGCGAGGCGAATATCGCCACTGCCAGGGGCCCTGTGAACTCAAGGGCGACGGCGATGCCCAGCGGAACCGTGCGCAGCGACATATAGAAGAGGAAGTTCATGCCCCCCAGGGCCATGCCGTAGATGATCACGCTGCGTAGGGTGCTGCTGTTCAGGCGTGCGCGCCATGGGCGTAGCAGCAACAGCATGATGACGCTGGCGAACACCAGGCGCAGGGTAGTAGTGCCTTGGGCGCCGATGAGGGGGAACATGCTCTTGGCTAGCGAGGCACCCGACTGGATCGAGGCCATGGCAATCAGCAGCAGGCCGATAGGAAAGAGCGTGGCGGCCAGGCTGCGGGGCTGGGTGTTCATTTCGGCGCGGCGATCCTGTAAAGGCAATGGGAGAGAGTTGCGCACTATAGTGCGCAATCACACGGTTTGGCTACAACCGGCTGTTTTATTTGGAATAAAGGCTTGACGGGGTTTCTGAGGCCCTTATAATGCGCCCCACTTCCGACGTAGTCGAAGCGCAAAACTTCTTGAATATCAATGAGTTGAATGCTTCAGGTGGTATCGGAAGGGCTTCGATCCTGGAGTCGGAAGCGGTGAAAAGGCAGTTGACAGCAGGTTGTAACGCTGTATGATTCGCCTCCCGCTACGAGCGATCGCAGCGAGTCAAGTGGTTGAAGTTGAACGAGTTTCTCGCAGAAAACTTCAAAATAAACACTTGACAGGCTTAGAGGAA
>NZ_JAVAYC010000070.1:0-1120 GCF_042709235.1 Pseudomonas sp. LS_2
ACAGCATTCGCGGGTAAACCCGCTCCCACAGGTTTTGCATTCCAGTCTTCTAGATCGCGTTATGGGTCTTGAGCCAGCCCAGGCCCGCTTCGGTGGTGGTCAGCGGCTTGTACTCGGCGCCCACCCAGCCCTGGTAGCCGATGCGGTCCAGGTGCGCGAACAGGAAGCGGTAGTTGATCTCGCCGGTGCCCGGTTCGTGGCGGCCGGGGTTGTCGGCCAGCTGGATGTGGTTGATCTTCGAAAGGTTGGCCTCAACGGTGCGGGCCAGGTCACCTTCCATGATCTGCATGTGGTAGATGTCGTATTGCAGGAACAGGTTGTCGCTGCCGACTTCGGCCTGGATGTCCAGGGCCTGCTGGGTGGTGTTGAGGTAGAAGCCCGGAATGTCGCGGGTGTTGATCATTTCCATGACCAGGCGAATACCGGCGGCCTCGAGCTTGTCGGCGGCGTAGCGCAGGTTTTCCACGAAGGTCTTGCGCACCGTGGCGCAGTCCGGGCCTTGTGGGCGGATGCCGGCCAGGGCGTTGACCTGGGTGTTGCCCAGCACCTTGGCGTATGCGATGGCCTTGTCGACGCCGGCGCGGAACTCCTCGACGCGGTCGGGGTGGCAGGTGATGCCGCGCTCGCCCTTGGCCCAGTCGCCAGCGGGAAGGTTGAACAGCACCTGGGTCAGCTGGTGCTCATCGAGCTTATGACGAATCGCTGCAGGCTCATAGTCGTAGGGAAACAGGTACTCGACTCCACTGAAACCCGCCTCGGCGGCAGCCTTGAAGCGCGACAGAAAATCCTGCTCGGTGAACAGCATCGACAGGTTGGCAGCAAAACGCGGCATAGGTTTCTCCTTAGAGTGCCTGCATCGGCACGATCGAAGTCGGGGCGTCGTCAGCCGAGCTGGCCAGCGGCTCGAACTCGTTGACGGCATTGATTTCGGTGCCCATGGAAATATTGGTGACCCGCTCGAGAATCACCTCCACCACGACGGGCACCCTGAAGGTTTCGGCCATCCTTTGGGCTTCGCGCAATGCTGGCGCGATTTCAAAAGGCTCGAATACGCGCAGCGCCTTGCAACCCAGGCCCTCGACCACGGCCACGTGATCGACGCCGTAGTTGCCCGCTTCGG
>NZ_JAVAYC010000071.1:0-1023 GCF_042709235.1 Pseudomonas sp. LS_2
CAGCAGTTGCTCATGCTCGCCCTGCACCTGCAGCACGTCCTCCTCGTGGGCGATCAGCAGGCCGTTGGACTGCGGCGCTGTGCTCAGTGCTGGCAGGTGCCGATAGCGGTAGCGGGTGCGCAAGGGGGCGGCCTGGCCTTCGCTGGTCTCGGCCGGCAGCTGGGTGGCGCTCTTGCGGTGACGCACGAAGGCTTCCGGGTCGGGCGGGCAATCATCGCCTTCGCCTTCGCGTGGGTAGTAGCTGTATTGGGTGCGCATCGCGCCGGCCAGGGTGCGCGCTTCGTCGAGCGTCTCGCCCTGGTACACCGGGGGCGCGGCCTGGGACTCCAGGGTCAGGTTGCCGTGCTCGTCGTAGAGGGTGATGACCACCTGTTCGCGCCGGCGAGCGAGGTCCTCGCGGATGCTCCAGCTCTGGCTCTGCACTCGCGGCAGCTGGAAGTAGGCCGGCTGCTGCGCGAAGTTGAGATTGGGCAGCTCGTGGTAGGTGGTCTTGGTTTCTTGGATGCAGGTTTCGCGGCGTGGCTGGTCGCTGCCTTCGTCGAACACGTCGTGGGCCTGCTCGGTGCGTTGCAGGGTCAGCAGGTGGAAGCGGTTGAAGGTGCGGGTGATGCTGCGCAGCGGCTGGCCACCGGACAGGTAAAAGGCGGTGGAGCCATAGCTGAAGCGGCTGTCGGTGCTCTTGTAGAGGTTGTCCTCACCATCGTCGCGCCAGGAGATGCCGCTGCCGAAGCCGAGGAAGTTGTTGCTGGTGTAGTCGTAGGTGGTGACCATGTCGGGCTGGTTGCGCCCCGGGACAACGGTGTGCCGGGTGACCCTGGGCAAGGCGGCGTAGGCATCGCCGGGGAAGCGGTGGCCTGCGTCGTCGTAGTCGATGCGCTCGACGCCGCCGACTGGGGTGCTGACTTCGCTCAGGCATACCACGCCGCGTATCTGCTCATAGACCAGGCGCCAACTGCCCTGGTCGATGCCGGGCTGGACGATGGCGTGCGGCAGGCGCCGGGACGGGGTGAAGCGCGTGTCGAG
>NZ_JAVAYC010000072.1:0-962 GCF_042709235.1 Pseudomonas sp. LS_2
TACCAAGACAGGTCTTCGATGGGCTCGCCGAGGGGGCTGCTGGCGTCCAGCTCCAGGTCGGCCAGGGTCAGCGGGCGGTAGGTCACGTGCACGGTGGTTTCGGTGATGCCGTACATGTTCACCAATTGCGGTGCCTGGTCGCCGAAGCGCTCGAACCACGGGCGCAGGCTTTTCACGTCGAGGGCCTCGCCGCCGAAGATCACGTGGCGCAGCTGGTGCTCGCCCGGTTCGGCACAGGCCACTTGCATCAATGCCTTGAAGGCTGAAGGGGTCTGGTTGAGCACGGTGACGCCCTGCTCGCACAGCAGCTGGTAGAACTCGCGCGGGGAGCGGGTGGTGTCTTGCGGCACGACCAACAGGCGGCCGCCGTAGAGCAGCGCGCCGAAGATTTCCCAGACCGAGAAGTCGAAACCGTAGGAGTGGAACAGCGTCCATACATCTTGCGGGCCGAAGCCGAACCCGCGGTCGGTGGCCGAGAACAGGCGCAGCACGTTGCGGTGCGCCAGCAAGGTGCCCTTGGGTTTTCCGGTGGAGCCGGAGGTGTAGATCACGTAGGCCAGGTTGTCCGGGCCTACCGACGTCACGGGGTCATCGTCGCGTTCGCTGACATCACCCAGCAGCACCCAGGGCAATTGAGCAGGCACCGGCAGGCGCTCCAGCACTTGCGGCTGGGCCAGCAGCAACGCGATGCCGCTGTCTTCGATCATGTAGGCCAGGCGATCCTGCGGGTAGGCCGGGTCCAGCGGCACGTAGGCGCCGCCGGCCTTGAGGATCGCCAGCAGGCCCACGACCATCTCCAGGCTGCGCTCCACTGCCAGGCCCACCAGCACCTCCGGGCCGACGCCACGGTCGATCAGTTCATGGGCCAAGGCATTGGCACGGCGATTGAGCTGGGCATAGCTCAGGTGCTGGCCATCGAAGGTCACGGCGACGCGCTCGGCATGCTCGCGCGCCCGCTGGGC
>NZ_JAVAYC010000073.1:0-836 GCF_042709235.1 Pseudomonas sp. LS_2
TGAACCAGGCGCTGGACCGCCCATTGACCGTCACCCTTAGCAACGGAGACCAAGTCACCCTCGCGGCGGGCCAGACCCAGGTCGAGTACAAGGCACCCGCTCAAGGCGACGATGTCTTCAAAGACGCAGGCTCGCTCACCGTCGGCGTCAGTAGCGCCACGGTCGAAGGCAAGACTTTCGAAAACCTGGAGCTGGGCAGCCCGGCAACCGTACAAATCAGCGATACGCCCAGTGAGGTGGTCGCCACGCTGACGGCGGACAAAACCACCGTCGCCGAAGGCGGCCAAGTCACCTATACCGTCACCCTGAGCAACGCCCAGGGCTTAGCGGTCACGGGCCACAGCGGCTTGGTGTTTACCCTTTCCGATGGCACGAAAGTCAACGTGCCTGCGGGCAGCGCAACGGGCACGGCCATCGTCACGGCGAAGGACGACGCCTATATCGGCGGTCAGCCCAGCATCGTCAACAAGCTGGAAAGCGTCAGCGGCGGGGATAACTTCGAGAAACTCACCCTCGGCAGCAACACCCTCACGACCACCGTCACCGATGAGACCGGCTCGGGTACGCCGGGTGCAGGCAACGAGGGCGATAAGGTATTGGTGACCATCATCAGCAACGGCGATGTCACCGAAGCCCAGCAGCCTTCGTTCACCGTGAAAGTGAACCAGGCACTGGATCGCCCATTGACCGTCACCCTTAGCAACGGAGACCAAGTCACCCTCGCTGCCGGACAAACCCAGGTCGAGTACAAGGCACCGGCTCAAGGCGACGATGTGTTCAAGGACGCAGGTTCGCTCACCGTCGGCGTCACCAGCGCCACGGTCGAAGGCAAGACC
>NZ_JAVAYC010000008.1:0-222440 GCF_042709235.1 Pseudomonas sp. LS_2
CGCGCAAAATATAATTCCGCTATCGGTACGATTGAGGTGGTGCATCGGGGGATTGGGGGATGGCACCGGCGTTGCCGGTGTTCGCGGGCCAGCCCGCTCCTGCAGGGATGCAAAATCCGCTGCGAACCAAGGGGCAGCCCTGGCCATTCACCGCAGCGCTCTCATCGCGCGTGCAAACCCGCCGCGTCAGGCGCCGCTGGCCGCCACCCGCGCATCCCAACCCAACATGGCCGCATGCGCCACGGCCTCCAGCTCCTCGCGCCCCACCTCATCGCGGGCCAGGATCGACATGCCGCTTTGCACCGTTTGCACGAAACGGGCAAGGCTGTGGGCATCGAGGCTCTCGGGCAACTCTCCCTCTGCGATGCCCTGTTCGATCCGCGCCTTCACCCGCATGAATGGCGAATTGCGGAAGTTGCGCACCAACTCACCCAACGCCGGGTAGCCTTCGCTGCCCACTGCAGAGAGGGTGACCATGCAACCTGTGGGCGTGTCCGACAGCGACCCGGTGAGGAACGCCGCCGAGGTCATCAGCCACGACTGTACAGCCGCGCGCGCTGTGGCGGCCTGGGAGAAATCGCTCCAGCCCAGGGCTTTGTAGCTGTCGCAATAATGCTGCAAGGCCTCGGCGTACAGCGCCTCCTTGGAGCCGAACGCGGCGTACAGGCTCGGCGAGCCAATGCCCATCGCCTCGGTGAGGTCGCTCATCGAGGTGGCTTCATAGCCCTTGAGCCAGAAGACCAGCGCCGCCTTGGCCAATGCCGCGTCGCGGTCGAAGGCGCGTGGGCGCCCGCGAGGGCGTGGCCGGGTGCTGCAGGGGAGATCGTCTGAAGTGCGCATGCCGCGATTGTAGGGCCATCGCCGGGCTTGGACAACGCGCAGCGCGATATTTATGTATTGATCGGCACAATATTTATTGACAAGGCGGCATGCGCTCTCCGACTATTTATGTATCGTTCAACACATAAACAGGTGAGTCATGAGTGATCTGATCGGCAAACGCGCCTTGGTAACAGGTGCTTCGCGGGGTATCGGGGCCGCAATCGCGGTCGCCCTGGCGGAGAAGGGCGCGGATGTGGCCATTACCTACGAGCGCTCGGCCGAGAAGGCGGCCGAGGTGGTCGCGCGGGTCGAGGGCCTGGGCCGCAAGGCGGTCGCGATCCAGCTCGACGGCGGCAACCCGGCAGCGGTCAAGCGTGCGGTCGATGCGGCGGCCGATGCGCTGGGCGGGCTGGATATCCTGGTCAACAACGCCGGCGTCGCGCTGTTCGAAGCGATTGCCAACATCAGCGTCGACGACATCGACACGCTGCTCGACATCAACGTGCGTTCCCCTTTGCTTACCGCACAGGCAGCGATTCCTTACCTGAGCGCCGGCAGCCGGGTGATCAACATCGGTTCGGCGGGCGCCGAGCGCATCGTCGGCGACACCGGCACGGTGTACTACATGACCAAGTCGGCGCTGCACTCCTTCACCCGCGGCCTGGCGCGTGAACTGGGCGCGCGGGACATCACCGTGAACCTGGTGCAGCCAGGCTCGACCAACACCGACATGAACCCCAGCGATGGCGAATCCGCCGAGTTCCAGCGCGGCCTGATGCCCCTGGGTCGCTACAACGAGCCGAAGGACGTCGCGGCAGTGGTGGCGTTCCTGGCAAGCCCGGCGGCGCGGCAGGTAACCGGGGCGATCATCAACGTCGACGGTGGCTTGAATACCTGAAGCCTCTGGCATAGGGTACACACATACGAAGCGTATGTAGAGTTTGACATACGCTTCGTATGCCAATATGTTGCTCCTGTCCCCATCCCCTGGCAGTGCTACAGGAGCACCCATGATCGACTCGCTCGCAGGCTACCAATCCCCTTCGATGATCGCTGACCCGGCCACCCGGAAATCGCTGAACAGCTTCATCGCCGACGCGCTCGAAGCGCTGTCCACCCCTGGCTCGAACGTCACCGACTACTTCGCCGACGCAGACGTGGCCATCGCAGGTTCAGGTCTGGACGAGTACTTCATGGGCCGCGATGCCGTACACGACGGCCTGACCTGGGTCGCCACCCTGGGTATCCGCTGGCAGCCGCGCCTCGTCGTGTCGTGGATGCGTGGCGACATTGCCTGGGCGCAGATTCGTATCGACGGCCACAAGCTCGAAGACGACGCCCCGATCGTCGTGCCCTACGTGACCACCGGCGTGTTCCAGCGCACCGGCGACAGCTGGTCGTGGCTGTACTGGGGCGGCGGCGAGCCGCAGCAGACCCCGCGTCTGTAAGCCAGGGTGAATCATGACTGACTTCAGCAAACACCCCGGCTATTCGGCCATGTTCCAGGAAGGGCGGCTGACGCTAGGGTTGTTCTTCGCCATCGAGTCGTACAGCGGCGCCGTGCCGCAGATGGACATCACTCAACAGCTGAAAACCGCGCGCCTGGCCGAAGACCAGGGCTTTGCTGCGTTGTATTTCCGCGATGTGTTTCTCAACGTGCCGTCGTTCGGTGATGTCGGCCATATCCACGACCCCTGGGTGTTCATGGGCTTCGTTGCCGCGCAGACCTCGCGTATCGCCCTGGCCACCGGCAGCATCGTCACCACCCTGCGTCACCCGCTGCATGTGGCCAAGGCCGCTGCGTCGGTCGATCGCCTGTCCGGACAGCGGCTGGTGCTGGGGCTGGCTACCGGTGACCGGCCCAGCGAGTTCGCGGCGTTCAACACCCCGATCGAGCAGCGCCCGGAGCTGTTCCGGGAAGCCTTGGCGGTGATGCGCCAGGCTTGGGGTGAGGACTACCCGAGTATTGCCACGCCAAGGGTGGCGCTGTCGGGTGCGGATACCCTGCCCAAGCCCTTGCTGGGCTCGATCCCGGTGATGGTCACCGGGCACTCGCGCCAATCGCTGGAATGGATCGCCGAGCAGGCCGATGGCTGGCTGTACTACCCGCAGGGCGCGGCGCAGCAAGCCGATACCATCGCCCAGTGGCGCGCGCTGACCCCCTCGTTCAAGCCGTTCGCGCAATCGCTGTACGTGGACCTGGCAGAGGATGCGAACGCGCCGCCGACCCCGATTCAACTGGGCTTCCGCGCTGGGCACAAGTTCCTGCGCGAGTACCTGGAAATGCTCGAAAGCATTGGCGTGAACCATGTAGGGCTGAACCTGAAGTACGCCCGGCGCCCGGCACATGAGATGGTGCAGGAGATCGGCGAGTTCGTGCTGCCGCGCTTCGCTGCCCATTGATTTGCAGTAGCGGCGAACCTGTGGGAGCGGGTTGCAGCCTCCGCGCTTAGGGCTCACTTACCCAGCAGCAACCCCGAAGCCAGCACCTTGAACCCCTCGGTAGCCTTTACCGAAGCATCCTGCGGGTCGTCGGCATGGGCGATCCACAGCGAGGCATTGAGCAGCGCGCCCATCACCATCCGTGCCATGGCCTCGGCATCCACCGCCCGCACCGTGCCTTCATCCATCAGCTTCTGGATGCTGCGCTCGGTGCTGCGCATGCACGCGTTCTGGCTGGCCCAGCGCGAAGAGTCGCCCAGCACGGCGGGGCCGTCGAGCAGCACGATGCGCTGGATCTCCGGCTCCAACGCCATGCGGATATAGGCGATGGACTCCTCGATGAAGCCCTCCCAGGTGCTCGATGCCTGCTCGATCACCACCGCCAGGCGCTGCACCATTTCGCTGTCGATCTGCGCGATCACCGCTTCCAGCAGGCCTTTCTTGCCACCGAAATGGTGATACAGCGCGCCACGGGTCAACCCCGCCTCGGCGGTCAGGTCATCCATCGAGCTGTCGGCGTAGCCCTGGTTGGCGAAGGCTTGCCGGGCCGCTTTGATCAGCTTGGCGCGGGTTTCCACAATCATCTCTGCACGTTTCTGTGCCATTACCCTGATTCCCGAATATGACATACGGAGCGTATGTGAGAATTGACATACGTGGCGTATGTTGTATTTTGAATGGCATACGCGGCGTATGCAAGTTTCCTGGTTGTTCCTGTTACCTGCAGCGCCGTCCGTCCCCCTAGGAGTGTGCACATGTGTGAGCGGACCGGCCTGCCCCCCTTGGGTGCCGACGATAATGCCATTGATGCGCTTGTACAGGCCAAGTCCTTGGTCAGCAGCGGCATCAAGACGCTGGGGTTGATCGTCAACCCCATCGCTGGCATGGGCGGGCGCGTGGGCCTCAAGGGCACCGATGGCGTCGAGGTGCTGGCTGAAGCCAGACGCCGAGGCGCTCGCCCGCTCTCCAACGAGCGCGCCCTGCAAACCCTCCAGTACCTGGCCGCTACCTGTGCGCCTTTGCACCTGGTGACCGCTGCCGGCGAGCTGGGCGAGGACGTGGCCCGCGCTGCGGGTCTCGACCCTCTGGTGGTGTACCGTCCCTGCGCTGATCTCAGCGGCCCGGGTGCCACGCGCAACGCCGCACTGGCCATGGCCCGCGCCGGTGTCGACCTGGTGCTGTTCGCCGGTGGCGACGGCACGGCGCGCGACGTGCTGGCCGTCGTTGCCGACCGCATACCGCTGCTGGGCATTCCCACTGGCGTGAAGATGTACTCCGCGGTGTTCGCCACCACCCCGCGCAACGCCGGGCAACTGCTGGGCGATTTCCTGGCCAGTGCGCCCTCGGTAAGCGTGCGCGAAGCCGAGGTGATGGACATCGACGAAGCCGCCATGCGCGAAGACCGCGTGTCCACCCAGCTGTATGGCTACGCCCGCAGCCTTTACCAACGCCACCGGGTGCAGAACGCCAAGTCCGGCTCGGTGCTGGGCGCCGACGCCGCACTCGATGCTGCCAGCGCGCAAGTCGCCCAGCAGATGCAGCCCGGTTGCCTTTACCTGCTCGGCCCCGGCACCACCACCCGACGGGTGATGAATGCCCTTGGCCTGCCCTCGACGCTGTTGGGGGTGGACGCCGTGCTGGATGGCCAGCGCATCGCCGCCGACCTCGACGAACAAGCCCTGCTGCGCCTGATGGACGGGCGCCCCACGCGCATCGTGGTCGGTGTGCTCGGCGGCCACGGCAGCCTGTTCGGGCGCGGCAACCAGCAGTTCAGCGCCGAAGTCATCCGCCGTGTCGGGCGCGAAGGCATCGTCGTGATCGCTGCCATGGACAAGCTTGTTTCCCTCGACGGCGGCTGCCTGCGCGTCGACACCGGCGATGCCGAGGTCGACGCATTGCTCAGCGGCTACCTGCGAGTGCACACCGGGCCGGACCGCACCACCTTCTTCAAGGTTCGCGCCTGATCCCTTCCACCCCACCCAGGACCCTCCCATGAGAAGTCACGTCGCCCACCCCTACATGGCGAACTCCGTGCCCGCGCTCAAGCAGGAAATGCTCGAGTCGATCGGTGCCACCAGCATCGAGGAGCTGTTCCAGCAGATCCCCCAGGACCACCGCCTGAAGCGCCCGATCAACCTGCCGCCAGCCCTCACCGAAAGCCAGTTGCGCCGGCACCTGGTCGACACCCTGGCGAAGAACGTCACCTGCGAACAGAACCTCAACTTCCTCGGCGCCGGGTGCTGGCAGCACCATGTGCCCGCTGCCTGCGACGAAGTCGTACGGCGCAACGAATGGCTCACCTCGGTGTTCGGCGAGCCCAGCTCCGACCATGGCCGCAACCAGGCCTGGTTCGAGTTCTGCAGCCAGCTCGGCGAGCTGTTGAACATGGACCTGGTCGGCATGCCCGTGCGCAGCTGGGGCAGTGCCGCCGGCCACGCCATTCGCATGGCCGCGCGCCTCACCGAGCGCCGCGAAGTGGCGGTGGTGCGGGCCATCGACCCGGAGCGCCTGTCGGTGATCCGCAACTATTGCGAGCCGACCGAAATGGCCAGCCACATCGCCGTGCGCCTGGTCGACTACGACCCCGGCACCGGCCTGCTCGACCTCGAGCACCTCAAGGCCACCCTCGGCGAGCAGACCGCCGCGGTGTACTTCGAGACGCCCTCCTACTTCGGCGTGATCGAGCAGCAGGGCGCCGAGATCGCCCGCCTGGCCCATGCCGTGGGTGCCCAGGTGATCGTCGGGGTCGACCCGATTTCCCTCGGCGTGCTCGCCGCTCCAGTGGACTACGGCGCCGATATCGTGGTCGGCACCACCCAGCCACTGGGCGTGCACATGAACAGCGGTGGCGGCGTCAGCGGCTTCATCGCCTCGCACGACGACGCACGCTATGCCCACCAGTACCCGACCCTGTTCATCAGCATCAGCGAAACCACCCAGCCTGGCGAATACGGCTTCGGCCTGAGCCTGTTCGAGCAGTCGTCCTATGGCCTGCGCGACAAGGGCAACGATTTCACCGGCCACTCGGTGTACATGTGGGCCATCGCCAATGCCGTGTACATGGCCATGATGGGCCCCCAGGGCTTCGAGGAAGTGGGCGAGGTGATCCTGCAGCGCGCGCACTTCGCAGCCAAGCGGCTGGGTGAGATTCCTGGCGTGCGGGTGACTTTCCCGAACGGCTTCTTCAAGGAGTTCGTGGTGAATTTCGAGGGCACCGGGCACAGCGTCGCGACCCTCAACAAGCGCTTGCTGGCCAAAGGCATCTTCGGCGGCAAGGACCTCTCCACGGACTTCCCCGAGCTCGGCCAAAGCGCTCTGTACTGCGTCACCGAAATCCATACCCAGGCCGATATCGAGCGCCTGGTCGCCGCACTGAACGAGGTAATCGCACAATGAGTACGCCACTGCGGGAATACCACGCGCCGGTCTGGAACGAGCCGGTGATTCTTGAAATGGGCTATCCCGGTCGACGTGGCGTCGTCTTTCCAGAAGTGGAAGAGGCGGTGCACAACGCCAGTGGCGGTCTCGACGAGCTGGTGCCAGCGAGCATGCGCCGCACCCGCAAGCCGGCGCTGCCGGAGCTGTCGGAGCCGGAGGTGCTGTACCACTACCTGCGCCTGTCGCAGCAGACCCTGGGCATGATGAACATCAGCCTGTTCGGCACCTGCACCATGAAGTACAACGCGCAGATCAACGAAGCCATGGCCTGGCGCCCGGAAATGACCCACGTGCACCCCTACCAGGATGAAGACACCCTGCAAGGCACGCTCGAGGTGGTGCACGGCATGGACAGCATCCTGCGCGAGCTGTCGGGCATGGACCAGTTCATCTTCCAGCCCGGTGGCGGTGCCGATGCGGCGTACACCCACTGCGTGGTCACCCGTGGCTACCACGCCGCGAGGGGCGAGCTGGCCCAGCGTGATGAAATCATCACCACCATCCAGACCCATCCCAGCAGCGCGGCGACTGCGGCAGCGGCGGGGTTCAAGGTCATCACCCTGATGATCGAGGAAAACGGCTACCCGTCGCTGGAGTCGCTCAAGGCCGCGGTGTCCGAGCGTACGGCAGCCTTGATGCTGAACAACCCCGACGACATGGGCGTGTACAACCCCGAGATCCGCGAGTGGGTGCGTATCGTCCATGAGGCCGGCGGCCTGTGCTTCTACGACCACGCCAACTTCAACGGCGCGATGACCAAGATCCGCGCCCGCGAGCTGGGTTTCGATGCCTGCATGTTCATGCTGCACAAGACCTTCGGCGCGCCCAAGAGCGGCGTCGGTGGGCCGGCGGTGGGGGCTTATGGCTGCTCGGCCGAGCTGGCGCCGTTCCTGCCCGCGCCGGTGGTGGCCTTCGACGGCCAGCGCTACAGCCTGGACTACGACCGCCCGCACAGCAGCGGCAAGATCCGTGAGTTCTGGGGCAACGTGCCGGTGATCCTCAAGGCCTACGCTTGGGCCCGGGCGATGGGCGCCGAAGGCATGGGCGAGGCCTCGGATATCTCGGTGCTGGCCAACAATTACATGGAGAAGGGCCTGCTGGCGATTCGCGGCGTCACCCGCTCGCACCCCGACGCCACCAGCCCGCGTCTGGAGATGACCCGCTACAGCCTGCAACAGCTCAAGGACGACACGGGTGTCGATGCCCACGATGTGCAGAACCGCATGACCGACTTCGGCATCGACGCCATGTGGAGCAGCCACCACCCCTGGCTGATCCCCGAGCCGTTCACCCCCGAAGCCGGCGAGATGTATGGCAAGGAAGCGCTGGATACCTGGATCGCGGTGCTGGCGCACATTTGCGAGGAGGCCTACAGCAACCCCGAGATCGTCAAGACCGCGCCGCACAACCAGGCCATTCATAGGCTCAAGGGCCGTGACCTGGAAGACCCGGCGCAATGGGCGATGACCTGGCGCGCGTACCAGCGCAAGAAGTAGGCATACGCATCCCCTGTAGGAGCGCTGTGCTTCAGAACACCGCAGTACCTGTGGGAGCGGGTTCACCCGCGAAAAGAACACCGCGGTGCATGGCCAGGGCTTCGCCCTGGTTCGCGGGTAAACCCGCTCCTACAGGTTCAGCGCTGTGCTCAAGAGCGGCGTAACACCCTGACCAGAGCTAACAATCAGCCACTCGCGGGTTCGCTCGCTGCAACCCGCGTACAGGAACTTCCCATGTCTATCTTCGACCAGGGCCTGGCGCCCTTGCCTGTCAACCATATCCCGCTCTCGCCGCTGAGCTTCATCGAGCGTACCGCCAGCGTCTACGGGCACTATCCTGCCGTGATCCACGGCGCTATCCGCCGTAACTGGCAAGACACCTATGCCCGCTGCCGCCGCCTGGCCAGCGTCCTCCATGCCCGTGGCATCGGCAAGGGCGACACGGTCGCGGTGATGCTGCCAAACATCCCGGCCATGCTCGAAGTGCACTTCGGCGTGCCAATGCTCGGCGCAGTGCTCAACACGTTGAACGTACGCCTGGATGCAGCGGCAATTGCCTTCATGCTCGAGCATGGCGAAGCGAAGGTGTTGATCACCGACCGCGAGTTCCACGCGGTGATCCGTGAAGCCTTGAGCCTGTTGGCCAACCCGCCGCTGGTCATCGATGTCGACGACCCGGAATACGGCGAGGGCCAGCCGGTCAGCGAACTGGACTATGAGGCGCTACTGGCCGAAGGCGATCCGGAATTCGCCTGGCAATGGCCGGAAGACGAATGGCAGGCCATCTCGCTCAACTACACCTCCGGCACCACCGGCAACCCGAAAGGCGTGGTCTACCACCACCGCGGGGCCTACCTCAACGCGTTGGGCAACCAGATGACCTGGGCCATGGGCAACCACCCGGTGTACCTGTGGACGCTGCCGATGTTCCACTGCAACGGCTGGTGCTACCCCTGGACCGTCACCGCCCTGGCGGGCACCCATGTGTTCCTGCGCCGGGTCGAGCCGCAGAGGATTCTTGGGTTGATCAACGAACACCGGGTCAGCCACCTGTGTGGCGCACCCATCGTGCTCAATGGCCTGGTCAACGTGCCCGAGGCCGCCAAGCTGGCCATCGACCACCCGGTGGCGGCGATGGTCGCGGGCGCGGCGCCGCCGGCCAAGGTGATCGGCGCGGTGGAGGCGATGGGTATCAAGGTCACCCATGTCTATGGTCTGACCGAAGTCTATGGCCCGGTGACCGTGTGCGCGTGGCACGCCGAGTGGGAAGCACGGCCGTTGGACGAGCGTGCACGGATCAAGGCGCGCCAGGGCGTGCGCTACCCGACCCTGGAAGGGCTGATGGTGGCCGACCCGCAAACCCTGGCGCCGGTAGCTGCCGACGGCGAAAGCATCGGCGAGATCTTCATGCGCGGGAACACGGTGATGAAGGGCTACCTGAAGAACCCGCAAGCCACCCAGGAGGCGTTCGCCGGTGGCTGGTTCCACACCGGCGACCTGGCGGTGCGACACCCGGATGGCTACGTGGAGATTCGCGACCGGCTCAAGGACATCATCATTTCCGGCGGCGAAAACATTTCCACCATCGAGGTGGAGGGCGTGCTCTACCGTCACCCGGCAGTGCTGGAGGCGGCAGTGGTGGCGCGGCCAGATGAGAAATGGGGCGAGACGCCCTGTGCGTTCGTGACTTTGAAGGAGGGCTTTGTGGAGACCGATGCGGCCGAAATCGTGCGCTTCTGCCGTGAGCATCTGGCGGGGTTCAAGCTGCCGAAGACCGTGGTGTTCGGCGAGTTGCCCAAGACTTCGACGGGAAAGATCCAGAAGTACCTGCTGCGTGAGCGGGCGAGAGCACTTTAAGGCTTGCAAGTTTGCGCAAGGGCACTGGTGGATGGCACCGGCTTTGCCGGTATTCGCGGGTAAACCCGCTCCCACAGGTTGGGCGCCATTCTCACGGGCAGCGTCGTACCTGTGGGAGCGAGTTCACTCGCGAACACCGGCGCAGCCGGTGCCATCCACCGCGCAGCTCAGTTACTTCACGTGCTTGTCGAGAAACTCACGAATCACCGGAATGATTTCCTTGGCGTGGGTTTCCAGGGCGAAGTGCCCGGTGTCATAGAAGCGAATGTCCGCCTTCGGAATGTCACGCTTCCAGGCCTCGGCGCCGGCCGGCAGGAAGAACGGGTCGTTCTTGCCCCACACCGCCAGCAGTGGCGGCTGGTACTTGCGGAAGAACGCCTGGAACTCAGGGTACTTCGCCACGTTGTCCGCATAGTCCAGGATCAAGTCGAGCTGGATGTCGGCATTGCCCGGCTGGGTGATGTGCAGCCCTTCCAGGGTATAGCCGTCGGGCGACACCTTGCTCTTGTCCGCCACTCCTTCAAGGTACTGCCACTTGATCGAAGCCGGGGTCGGGAAGTCGCTCAGTGCTTCGCGGTTCTTCTGCGAGGGCTCGCGCCAGTAGGTCTGGATCGGCGCCCAGCCGGCCCCCAGGCCTTCCTCATAAGCGTTGCCGTTCTGCGAAACGATCGCCGTCACCCGGGTAGGGTGCGCGACCGCCAGGCGCCAGCCCACCGGGGCGCCATAGTCGTGGACCATCAGCGCGTACTTGTCGAGCTTGAGCTGCTCGGTGAACTGGCCAATGGTCTTGGCCAGCTGGCTGAAGGTGTAGGGGTATTTGCCGCGCGCGGGCGACTCGGTGAAGCCGAAGGCTGGCAGGTCCGGGGCGATCACGTGGTAGCGGTCTGCAAGGGCCGGGATCACGTCACGGTACATGAACGACGAGGCGGCGAAGCCATGCAGCAGCAGCACGGTCGGCGCCTTCGGGTCGCCTGCCTCGCGGTAGAAGACCTTCACGTCGCCGACCTGCTCATAGCGGTAGCGCACATCCTGCTTGGAAGGTTCAGCGGCTTGGGCATGGGCCGCCAGCAGCGTGGTCGCCAGTCCGGCGGATGCCATCAGTTTTGAGAAAGACATGACAGGACCTCCTGTGTAACTAGTTAAGTGGTGTAAAGAGGTTACTTGCCCCTATGTAACTCGTCAATAGCATTTTTAAGGGTTACATTGCCGATGTACACGCTGGTGGTAAGGCTGCATGAAAGGGGTTACCAGCAGCATCACGGCGCCTACGCCAACCAGCATCCACAGCGCCGACTGGAAATTCCCCGTGCTGTCGCGCAGGTAGCCCACCAGCAATGGCCCGGCCGCGCCGAGCACGTAGCTGATAAGCATCACGAAGGCATTCCAGGCGCTGGCTTCTTCTGGCGTCGAGGCGTTGTCCAGTGGCAGGGTCATGGCCAGGGTGAACGCGCCGCCCGTGCCGAACGCGGCGATGGGCACGATGAGCAAGGGCATGCTGTTCGGCGAAACGGCCATCGCCAGGCTGCCGAGCAGGGCGATGGACGAGCTTGCAGCCAGTGGCAGGCGGCGGTCGTCGCTGCGGCTGAGGAAGCCGAAGACCGGGTTTGCCACCATGAAGCCCAGGGTGTAGCTGGCCAGTATCAAGCCAGCCGAGGCAGTGCTCTCGCCCAACTCGCTGTACAGCGGTGCCAGCCAGGCGATCAGCGCGTAGAACACTACGGTGTTGCAGGCGAAGAACAGCGCGATCAACCAGGCGGTGGCATTGCTCCAAGGCATGCTCGGCATGGGCGTGTTGCCCGCGGCCGGGCGGTTTCCCAGGCTACGACGCTCGACCAGCAGCCAGGCCAGCGCTGCCAGCAGCACCGGCAGCACCCAGGCGCCGCTGGCCCAGCGCCAGCCCTGCAACACTTGCTCGAGCAGCCCGGTGCTGGCGGCTGCGACCGTGCTGCCCATGCCGATGGCCGTGGCGTAGATGCCCATGAACAAGGCCAGTCGTCCCGGTGCGCGGGCCTTCACGTAGCTGGAGAACAAGGTACCGGCGATGGCGATGCCTGCGCCCACGCCAGCGGTGGCGGCGAACAATTGGCCAGCGGAGCTTGCGAAGGTGCGCAGGGCAATGGCGCAGCCCAGCACCAGCAAGGCCGCCAGGATCACCCGGTCGCGCCCGTAACGGTGCGCCAGCCAGGGCGCGGGCAATGCCAGCAGGCCCATCAGCAACGTGGGGATGACGGTCAGCAGGGCGGCTTCGGTATGGCTCAGGCCCAGTTCGAGAATGATCGCAGGCAGCAACGGCCCCACCGAGACGATGCCTGGACGAAACGTAGTGGCGATGAGCACGATGCAAGCCACCAGCACCAGCGTCGACGGTGCATGGGGCTTGGCAGGTAAGGAGTCGGCGGACATGGCGAAGGCTTCCGGTCGTTTGATGATGGACTGCGCGGCTGAACGGGGCGTTCAGCCGCGTCGAGGTCAGGCCGAGTACGTGGGGTAGTCGGTCAGGCCTTTTTCGGCACCGCCGTACACCGTGGCCGGGTCGAGCGGGTTGAGCGGCCAGCCGTTGGCGATACGCGCCGGCAGGTCAGGGTTGGCGATGAACGGGCGACCGAACGCCACCAGGTCCGCCAGCCCCGACTCGATCAGGCGCGCCCCCCGCTCGGCGGTGTAGCGCCCGGCGTAGAGAATGCGCCCGCTGAACGCGGCGCGTACGTCGCGGCGGAAGGCTTCGGGCAGGTCGGGCGCGTTGTCCCAGTCGGCTTCGGCGATCGACACGTAGGCAACGCCAGCGGCCTCCAGCACCTTGACCGCCTCGACGTAGGTGGTGTGCGGGTCTTCCTCGACCAGGCCGATGTACACGCGGTCCTGGTCGGTGCTGGTGAACAGCGGGGTGAAGCGCACGCCCAGGCGTTCGCCACCCACTACCGCGCTCACCGCCTCGACGATTTCCCGCAGGAAGCGCAGGCGGTTTTCCAGCGAGCCGCCGTACTGGTCGGTGCGCTGGTTGGCGTGGGCCGAGATGAACTGGTTGACCAGGTAGCCGTTGGCCGAATGGATTTCCACGCCGTCGAAGCCGGCATCGATGGCATTGCGTGCGGCCTGTGCGTACTGCTGCACCAGCTCGCCGATCTCGGCCACTTCCAGTGCCCGCGGCACCGGTGGCTGCACCAGCTCGCCCGTGCCTGGGCCGGTCTGGATGAAGGCCTTGACCTTCTGCGCCTGGATCGCCGAAGGCGCTACCGGGGCGGCGCCGCCGGGTTGCAGGTCGTTGTGCGAAACCCGGCCCACGTGCCACAGCTGGGCGAAGATCACCCCGCCTTCGGCATGCACGGCGTCGGTGACTTTGCGCCAGCCTTCGATCTGCTCGGGGGTGTAGATGCCCGGGGTCCAGGCATAGCCTTGGCCGCGTGGCTCGATCTGGGCGCCCTCGGTGACCATGAAGCCGGCACTGGCGCGCTGGCGGTAGTAGGTGGCCATCAGGTCGGTGGCGATATCGCCGGGCTGGGCCGCGCGCTGGCGGGTCAATGGCGGCAGCACGATGCGGTTCTTCAGGGTGATGTGGCCCATCTCGAGGGGGGTGAACAATGCGCTGTGGTTCATGGCTCTAATCCTGTCGTTCAGGCGCACGGAGGCGTGCGTGAAGGCGCGAACGCCCACGGGCTCCAGTGCGAAAAATCAGGGGTGCTGGAAGGGCGGCCTCCCGCGGGGAGAGGCCGCACCGGCTTACTTCTTGATCAGCACGGTCTTGGGGTTGGTGAACAGCAGGCGGCCTTCGTGGCCGTGCTCGGTGCCCAGGCCCGACTGCTTGTGGCCACCGAACGGCACGTCGATGCCCTGGGTGTGGATCTCGTTGACCCAGACCATGCCGGTCTCCAGGCGGTTGGCCACGGCCACGGCAGCCTTGGTATCGCGACCCCAGACCGAGCCACCAAGGCCGAATGGGCTGTCGTTGGCGCGGGCGACCACGTCGTCGACATCGTCGTAGGCGATGATCGGCACGATCGGGCCGAACTGCTCCTGCTGCACGATCATCGACTGCTCTGGCGGGTTGTCCACCACGGTCACCGGGATGAAGTAGCCAGGACGGCTTTCGTCCACTTCGCCACCGAGCACCACCTTGTAGCCATTGGCCTTGATGTCATCGAGGAAGGTGCGCACCTTGTCGAACTGCATCTTGTTCTGCACCGGGCCCACGGTCACTTCAGGGTCCAGGCCGTTGCCCATCTTCTGCTGTTTGGCGTAGTCGACGAAGGCCTCGACGAACTCGGCGCGGTAGCTGCTGTGCACGTACAGGCGCTTGATGCCAACGCACCATTGGCCGGAGTTGCCCACCGCGCCCCAGTACAGCTGCGGGATGATGGCTTTGAAATCGGCGTCCGGCAGCACGATGGCCGCGTCGTTACCGCCCATCTCCATGGTCAGGCGCTTCATGGTGCCGGCCGCCGAGCGAATCACGTGCTTGCCGGTCTCGGTGGAGCCGGTGAAGCTGATCTTGGCGATGTCGGCGTGGGCGGTCATCTGTGGGCCCAGCTCGTTGCCGCCGGACACGACCGACAGCACGCCTGGCGGCAACACGGCCTGGGCGATCTGGCCGAAGCGCAGGGTGGTCAGCGGGGTGAACGGCGAAGGCTTGATGACCATGGTGTTGCCGGTGATCAGGGCCGGGGCCACTTTCCACAGCGCCAGCAGCACCGGGAAGTTCCACGGGGTGATCGCGCCGATCACGCCCAGCGGGGTGTGGTGCAGCTCGACCACATGGCTGTCGTTGTCCTCGACGATTTCCACCGGGATGCGGCGGGTGGCGATCTGGCGGATCCACGAGATGGCCTGGTCGACTTCAGGCTCGGCCATGGTCTTGAGCGGCTTGCCTTGCTCCAGGGTCAGCAATTGCGACAGCTCGTCACGGTGTGCTTGCAGGGCATCGGCGTAGGCGTTCAGGTAGACCTGGCGCTGGTCGTAGCTCAGTGCGGACCAGGTCTTGAAGGCGCTTTTCGCGCTGGCGATGGCGGTTTCCAGTTGCTCGGGCGAACCCGATGGCGCCTGGGCCAACACCTGGCCGGTGGCCGGGTTGAACACGTCGAAGTGCTCGGCGGTGGACACCAGGTCACCGGCGATGGACAGGTAGTAAGGGCCGGCGAAGACGCTGGCTGAGTAGGTGTAGCCTTTGGAAGTGGTCATTTTGCTAACTCCTTGAGTTAAATGGGAAAAGCCTGTTCGAAAAGGTTGATGAAGCTTTTTTCGGGCAACACGAAGCCCGTCATCCTGAAAAGGGCGACTGTGCAGACGTGCAGGTTGGTACTACGGCGCGACGGGCCTGGGCTTATCGATTCCCCGTGGCCCGTCGTTGACCCCTGTGGATCAGGCGATCAGGGCCAGCAAGGCCTTGGCGGCAGCCTCGGAACTACCCGGGTTCTGCCCGGTGACCAAGCGCCCATCGGTGATGACGAACGAACCCCAGTCCGGGCCTTTCTCAAACTGAGCACCGAGCGCTTGCAGCTCGTCCTCGACCAGGAAGGGCACGACCTGGGTCAGCTGGACGGCTTCTTCTTCGCTGTTGGTGAAGCCGGTCACGCGGCGGCCTTTGACCAATGGCTGGCCATCGGCGCCTTTGACGTGGCGCAGTACGCCAGGGGCATGGCAGACGAAGCCGATGGGCTTGCCGGCGCGCTCGAAGGCCTCGATCAGGGCGATGGACGTGCTCGACTCGGCCAGGTCCCACAGCGGACCGTGGCCGCCTGGGTAGAACACAGCGTCAAAGTCGCTGGCGCTCACATCGCTCAGCTTCACGGTATTGGCCAGGGCCTTCTGCGCCTCGGCATCAGCGCTGAAGCGGCGGGTGTCGTCGGTCTGGAAATCCGGCGAGTCGCTTTTCGGGTCCAGCGGCGGTTGACCGCCGGCGGGCGAGGCCAGGGTCAGCGCGGCACCGGCGTCCTTGAACGCGTAGTAGGGGGCGGCGAGCTCTTCGAGCCAGAAGCCGGTCTTCAGGCCGGTGTCGCCCAGTTGGTCATGGGAGGTCAGCACAATCAGGACTTTCATTTCGATTTCCTCGGGTTGGCATGGCTAGGGCGTGAACGGGCAGGCGCGTTCACAGGTTGTTCAGCGTAAGCCGGGTTTGCAGCAAGGCTTCGTCGAAGGGCTGGGTGGTACGGGTGATCTTGACCATCACGCTGGCGCCCAGCCATTGGGCGTAGAGCCTCATCGCGACTTGCCGGGGGCTGGCGGCGATCTTCACCGAGCCTTCGTCCACGCCCCTGGCGATGGCGACTTCCAGGCGGTCGGTGATCTGCGAGGTGCCGCGGTGCAGGGCCAGGCGCATCTGCTCGGAAAGGTCGGCCACTTCGGCGCCCAGCTTCACCGCCAGGCATTTGCCGCAGTCGGTCTGGCTGGTCTGGTTGCGGATCCACAGCTGCCAGTAGCTCATCAGCGCATCGAAGGCAGTGGCTCGGGGGCTTTGCAGGATCAGGTCCATCTCCTTGAAGTAGCCTTTGAAGTAGTGTTCCAGCAGCGCCGTGCCGAACGCGTCCTTGGAGGCGAAGTAGTGGTAGAAGGAGCCCTTGGGTACCTCTGCCGCTTGCAGCACTTCGTTGATGCCCACGGCGGAAAAACCTTTGCGGGCAA
Source organism: Pseudomonas sp. LS_2 (assembly GCF_042709235.1). NCBI lineage: Bacteria > Pseudomonadati > Pseudomonadota > Gammaproteobacteria > Pseudomonadales > Pseudomonadaceae > Pseudomonas > Pseudomonas sp. LS_2. Next base: position 16,668 of record NZ_JAVAYC010000008.1, read on the forward strand.
TGATCGATTCCGCGACGTCGAAGATGCGTTGTTGGGTCGGGTTGCTGGCGACGGTTGCCATGGTCGGGTTCCTCAGTAGACCAGTCGTCTAGTGCGATGGGCCCATGGTAGGAAGTCGCCTGCCAGCGAACAATGTCATCCTCGCAAGGATTCCGGACATCGGCGCGTCGAGCTGTTGCGTGGGCTGTGGGGCATCCTGAAAATCGGCTGCACACGTATCCACGAGGTGCCCTATGCATACGGTAGCGCTGGTGGTCTACCCGCAGTTCCAGCCTATGAGCCTGTCGCTTGGCTCGGTGTTCGAGTGCGCCAACCTGCTGCATGGCAAGCAGATCTACGCGTTCACCCTGGTGTCCGAGGAGGGCGGGGCGGTGATGTCATCCCAGGGGTATTCGGTCAATACTGAGGCGCTCAAGTGTTCCGGCTACGACACCCTGATCATCAGCGGCTACTTGGAACTGGGCGTGCCCAGCGCGCGGCTGCTGAGTCACCTGAGCGTGGTCAGTGGCAAGTCGCGGCGCATCGCCTCGCTGTGCACCGGCGTCTTCGCGTTGGCCGAAGCGGGCCTGCTGGCCAATCGGCGGGTGACCACCCATTGGCTGCATGCGCCGGAGTTCAAGCAGCGCTACCCACACTTGCGCATGGATGACGACCGCTTGTTCGTGGTCGATGGCCCGGTGTGGACCGGTGCGGGCATGAGCGCTGGCGTGGACCTGGCCATGGCCATGGTCGAGAAGGACCTGGGTGTCGACCTGGCGCGCCGGGTGGCGCGCAAGCTGGTAATGCAGCAGCGCCGAGGGGCTGAGCAATCGCAGCTGTCGGCACTGCTGGAGATGGACCCCAAGTCCGACCGTATCCAGCTGGCCATGGCCTATGCCCGCGAGCACCTGCGCAGCGACCTGTCGGTGACCCTGCTGGCCCAGGTCGCAAGGCTCAGCCCGCGGCAGTTCAGCCGGGTGTTCCGCGAGGAGACCGGCACCTCCCCGGCGAAGGCCATCGAGCGCCTGCGGGTGGAGGCGGCGCGCACCCTGATGGAAACCAGCTGCCACCCGGTGGAGGTGATCGCCCGCGAGACCGGCTTCGGCGACCGCGAGCGCATGCGCCAGGCCTTCCTGCGTGCCTACGGCAAGCCCCCGCAAGCGATCCGCGTGAAGCTCTATGCCGATGCCTTCGAAGGCGCGCCCTGACCGCGCCTTCGTTTTCGTGGAGGCGGCGCAGTACCGGTAGGCGCAAGGTCGCAACTACAGGCTTTTCTTGCCGTCATCGGGGCAAGGCGCCCCTGCGCTGGTCCACAGCTGCATCGCCTCCACCAGTTGCTTGTGCGTGCCCGGTGCCGGGAGACGCCCAGGCCCCGGTTCCCAGGCCCAGCGCACCAGTGGGTCGTCGTTGACGTGGTGATCGAACTCCTTCTTGAAGGTCTTCAGGTCGTGGCGCCCGCCGCGCACGGCCAGGAAGCTGTTGCGGGCCGGGTCCAGCAACTGCTCGCACAGCGCCTGCACGCCCATGTCGCGGGTCAGCAGCATGGTTGGCGGAGGCATGTGCCAGACGAACCCCGGCATCAGGTCGTTGGCCGCGCCCGGCGGCATGCCCGGTGCGTCGCCGTTCTTGTCCTGGTGGCAGCTGCGGCAGTTGACCGGCTGCGAGGAGTTGGCGATTTCCACGAACATCTTGCCTTCCACCTTCAGGCGCAGGTTGTGCACGATGGAAATGTTCATCGGGTGCAGGCGGCCGTCCTCGCCGACCGTTGGCCGCTGCACGCCATCCTTGATGACCCCGTGGCAGTTCACGCAGCGCTGGTGGGTGGTGACCTGGTGGATGTACTTGAACGCGGAGTCTGGGTTGGGGGCTTTTACATAGTCCTCGTAGGCGTCGGCTTGCACCACGCCGGTAAAGCCGGTGATTGCCAGCACGCAGAGCGTCAGACGAGCGGTGGCCATGGTCAACCTACCTTCTTTTCAAGGGCTGCAAGGATGTGTGCCGGGCGCATCGGAAGGTCCCGAAGCCTGACGCCTACGGCCTGGTAAATGGCATTGCTGATGGCCGGCGCGATGCCGATCACGCCGGGTTCGCCGAGGCCTGTGGGGAATTCGCTGCTGTCGACGAACTCGATGACGATTTCCGGCAGCTCGTTCATGCGAATGGGCATGTAGGTGTTCAGGTTCACGTCACGCACTTGCCCGTTGGCGAACTCGGTGTGTTCGTTGAGCGCCATGCTGAGCCCCCACATTGCGCCGCCCTCCACTTGGGCGCGGGCGCCATCGGGGTGGACGATGATGCCGGCGTCCACCACCATCACCACCTTCTTCACTCGAATGCTGCCGCTGGCCGGGTCGACCGCCACCTGCACGGCGGTGGAAATCCACGTCGCGTTGGTACGCTCCTGGCCTGCCGACAAGGCGATGCCGATGCCCTCGTTGGCGGGCAGGGGGCTGCCATAGTCGATGCGCGCCTTGAGCACTTCCAGGGTATGGCGCAGGCGGTTGGCGCCGCCGGCGGTTTCCGGCGCGATGCCGGCGTGCTTGCCTTTGCCATCGAGCATCTGCAAGCGGAACTGCAGCGGGTCGACCCCGGCGCGGTGCGCGGCTTCGTCGATGAACGCCTCCAGCCCCCAGACAATCCAACCCTGCCCGACCGACCTGAGCCAGCCGGGCAGGAAGGTGCGCTGCGCAAGGTCGTTGTTGATGGCCCGCGAACGGTGGTTGGCGATGCTGTACCAGTGGTCGGCGCCGCTGGCGGAGAACGGGTCGACCTTACCTTTCTTGTCCACGCTTTCGGTCATCCCGGCCGGGAACATGGACAGGGTCGGCCAGGCGGCGGAAAAGGCGTGGTCCATCGCCACCAGTTGCTTGTCGGCGCTGAAGTTGGCCTGGAAGCGCTGCACAGAGGCCGAACGCACCTGGTCGAAGCGCGAGTCGTCGGCTCGGGTGAAGATCAGCTTCACCGGCTTGCCGTACTGCTTGGCGGTCAGGGCGGCCGGGATCATGTAGTCGCCCCCGAGCCTGCGGCCGAAGCCACCGCCGAGGTAGTACTGGTGGATGACGATATCGGTCTCTGCGACTTCGAGCGCCTTGGCCAGAATCGCCAAGGTCAGCGTCTGCCACTGGTTGCCGCCGTGGATATGCCACTTGCCGTCCTGTTGCAAGGCGATGGCGTTCAGCGGTTCGAGGGCGAAGTGCAGGACGGTGTGGGTGTTGTAGATCGCGTCTATCGAGTCTGGGTGCTTGGCCAGGGCGGTATCGACATCTCCGTCGTCGATGAACAGGACGCCTTCCGATGGGTCGTTCACCTGACGCAGGCCTTCGGCCAGGATGTCGCTTTCGTTGACCAGTGCCGTTGGGCCTGGCTGGTACTGCACCTTGATCAGGTCACCGGCCTTGATCGCGGTGGGGTAGTCCTTGGCGAGCACCGAAACCCAGCCTTCGAGCTGGCCGCTGGGGTCCTTGAGTACTTCAAAGCCCAGGTAGCCGGGCAGCGCTTTGGCGCGTTGGTCGTCAACCCCGATCACGCGGCTGCCATAGCGCGTTGGCGGTACGATGGGGCGGGCGTAGACCATGCCTTCGACTTCCACATCGATGCCGTACACGGCCGAGCCGTTGGTTTTCGGCGGGATGTCCAGGGCCTTGTGCTGGGTGCCGATGAGTGTGTGCCTGCTCTTGGGCTTGGCGTTGAAGGCGTTCAGTTGTTCCGGGGTGAAGGTACGGTCGATGGCGCCTTTTTGCACCACCTCGGCAAAGCTGAGGTTGCCGGCGGGCGTCAGCACATAGCCGTTTTGGGTATCGCACTGGGCAGCGGAAACGCCCTTGAGTTTCGCCCCTGCTTCGATCAGCGCCGTGCGGCCGGCGGCGCCGGCCTGGGAAAGGGTCTTGAACGAGGTGTTCACCGACCAGGACCCACCCGTGATCATCAGGCCCCACTTGGGGTCGGTGTCCACGTGGATGATCTTTACCTGGCTCCAGTCGGCGCCGAGTTCGTCGGCAACGATGCGCGCCAGCGCAGTGCCCACGTGCTGGCCCATTTCCGCGCGGGTGATGTTCACGGTGACCGCGCCGCTGCTGTCGATCTGGAACCAGATGGTGGGCGAGAACAGCTTGTCCTTGAGCAGGTCCTTGGCGGGGGCGGCGAAGGCCTGGAAGGTCGGGGCAAAGGCCATCATCAAGGTGCCTGCGACGCTGCCGACCAGGAAGTTGCGCCGTGACAGGCTGGCCATGTCGGCGGTGAGGCGCAGTTGCTTATTCGACATGGGCGACCTCCACCACGGCAGGCGTGGCGAGGGCCTGTGCTTCGGCGCGAGTCATCGCCGCCGCGTGCTTGATGGTGTCCTTGATGCGCTGGTAGGTCATGCAGCGGCACAGGTTGGAGCTCATGTGGTTGACGATGTCGTCATCGCTCGGGTTCGGCGTGCGGGTCAGCAGGGTGGCCGCTTGCATGATCTGCCCGGACTGGCAGTAGCCGCACTGCGGTACCTGTTTTTCGACCCAGGCGTGTTGCAGCGGGTGGTTGCCGCCCAAGCCTTCGATGGTGGTGATACGCGTACCTTTGGCCATGGCCATCGGGTAGACGCAGGCACGAATGGCATTGCCATCGATATGCACGGTGCACGCACCGCACATGGCCACGCCACAACCGAACTTGGTGCCTTTGAGTTTGAACTCGTCGCGAATGACCCAGAGCACAGGTACATCGTCAGCGGCGTTCGATTGGACTTTCTCGCCGTTCAAGTAGAACTCGATCATGCCGACCTCCAGAGGGTTTCAGGCTTCGCGTTATTGGTCTCTCTCGCTGTTTTTCAGGCAGCCGCATACGCAAGGCGCCACGCGAGGTGGCACACATACAACCGTTGAATAGGCAAGCAGTCGGCGCGATCAAAGTGTCGTGCCAGAGGGGTTTTTATGGCGTTCGCACAACCGCGCGCCCAAGAGGAAAAGTGCGCATTGGTGCACGTTGTCCTTGTACGTCGGGAAATTAATAGTTATTGGCTTAGTGCGAAAAGAAGCGCGACCACGGTGTTCAGAATGAGATGAAGTCTAGCAAGGGCAGGTGGGGCGGCAATGTCATATACGCAATGTTTTGGGACATTGTTGGAGTAAAGAAATGGGGCCGCTATGCGGCCCCACTTCCAGACAACGCTGGACTCAGAACGAAAGCCCGGCCAACCAACTGCGCAGCATGCGCTTGCCCGCTTGCTCCAGCCCTTTCGCATACAACCCGGCATCATGACGCAGGGCAACCGGGTCGATACCCGAGGTGGCCAGCTCGCACGCGTGCCCCAGCAGCCAATGCTCGAAGCGTGCGCCTAGCACTTCGGGGTGGAATTGCAGGCCCAGCTGGTTCGAACCACGGGAAAACGCCTGGTTGCGGCAGATCTCGGTGGACGCCAGGCGGGTGCAGCCTTGCGGCAGGTCGAAGGTATCGCCGTGCCAGTGCAGTACCGGCACATCGCGCAGTTCGGCCAGCGGGTTGGGCGCGTCCGTGTTTGCCAGCTCGAGCACCGACCAGCCGATTTCCTTCGCCGGGCCCGGATAGACCCGCGCCCCCAGGGCGGCGGCCATCAGCTGCGCGCCCAGGCAGATGCCGAGGGTCGGGCGGTCGGCGGCCAGGCGTGTGCGCAGAATCTCCAGCTGGTGAGTGACGATGGGGTAGGTGTCGTGGTCGTAGACGCCGATCGGCCCGCCGAGAATTACCAGCAGGTCGGCGCCGTTCGGGTCCAGCTGGGTCAGGTCGTGTTCTGCTGCCTCGATGTACTCGATGACATAACCGGCCTCGCGCAGCGGGGCTTCGAAGCTGCCGAGGTTTTCGAAACCGACATGGCGGATGGCTTGCAGGGTGCGTTGGGTCATGGTGCTGTTCCGGACGTTAGGCGTACTTGGCCATAAGGATATGTTCTAGGTCTTTCAACGCAGCGGCCGCAGTGGCCAAGGGCTCGGCCCCGCCGCCGATGGCGACGGTCTCGCCCATGGCATCGCTGTGGATGCGGATTGCCTTGTTCTTGCCCCGCACGTGGGCGAACGGGTCGGAGATTGGGTAGGTCTTGATGCCGACGCTGGCGCGCACCTTGCCATCCTCGTAGCTCAGGCTGCCGACCAGCTTGGGCACCAGGCCCTGGGCGCGCCAGCCTTCGCTGAGTTCCGGGGTGACCGAGTGAATGCCGTCGACTTCGAGGTCGTCCATGGTCAGGTCGGCGCCCAGGCCGAAGTTGGCCAGCAGCAACAACTTGCAGGCTGTGTCCCAGCCTTCGGTGTCGTTGCGTGGGTCCGCTTCGGCGAAGCCATTCTCCCGCGCCAGGCGCAAGGCTTCATCGAAGCCGAGCCCATGGGCGCCCATGGAGTCGAGCAGGAAGTTGGTGGTGGCATTGAGAATGCCGTCGACCGACAGCACCTTGCAGCCCGCCAGGCTATGCCCGACCAGGTCCAGGGTAGGCAGGGCGGCAGCGGTGGCGCCGCTGAGCTTCAGGGTCGCCCCCGAAGCCTTGGCCAGTTCGCGCAGCTGGCGCCCGCTGTGGACCAGCGCACCTTTGGAGATGACGATGCAGTCCTTCCCGGCAGCCAGGGCCGATTGCAGGTAGGGCAGGCCTGGGCCGCCGCTACGGAAGTCGCTCGGCCCCGCTTCTATGAGCAGGTCGGCGCCACTGGAGGCGATGAATGCCGGCCCTGTGAGGTCGGCTTGCAGCGCCTGCAACTGGCTGTCGCGCAGGCCATCGGTAGCGACCAGGCCGGCCTTCGACCCGCACACCGCCACCAGGCGCACGTCCACGCCGTAGCGCTGGCGATAGTGATCCTGGCGGGACAACAGCAGCTGGGCCGTGGTGCGGCCGACGCCGCCGAAGCCTGCGATGGCGACCTTGAGGGTGTGCATGGAGGCGCTCCTCGAACCGTTACTTGGCGAACAGGTTGTTGATATCGGCGAAGGCCTTCATCTCGACGGCATTCCCGCTGGGGTCCTTGAAGAACATGGTGGCCTGTTCCCCAGGCTCGCCCTTGAAGCGGATGTAGGGCTTGATGATGAAGTCGACGCCCGCTGCGGTCAGGCGTTCGGCGGCTTCCTGCCACTGGGGCATGGACAGCACCACGCCGAAATGTCGCACCGGCACGCCGTGGCCGTCCACGGCGTTGGCCGACACGCTGCCGGTCTGGTCGGGGGCGAGGTGGGCCACGACCTGGTGGCCATAGAAGTTGAAGTCGATCCACTGGTCGGAGCTGCGGCCTTCACTGCAGCCCAGCAGGTTGCCGTAGAACTCGCGGGCCTCGGCCAGGTCGTTGACGGGGAAGGCGAGGTGGAAGGGGCATAGTGCGGTCATCGGAGTATCCCTCTGGGGTGTGTGGAAACAGCGTATCCGGCGACAAGGCTCATGAAAAACTATATGTTCTTATCATGAGAACAACGAAGCGTTATCAATCCCTATGATCGTCGAACTCCGCACCCTGCTCGCCGTGGCCCGTCACGGTACCTTCAGCGCCGCCGGGGACCGCCTGGGCCTGACCCAGGCTGCCGTCAGCGGCCACATGCGGCGTCTGGAAGAAGCCCTGGGCTTCGCCCTGTTCGACCGCACCGGCCGTTCGGCCACCCTCAATGCTGCCGGCCTGCGCACCCTGGCCCGCGCCGAAGTGCTGGTGGCCGGGTTCGACGCGCTGGGCGAGCCGACCACTGACGAGGAATGGGGAAAGCCCCTGCAGGTCGGCGCCATCGCCTCGGTGCAGGCCACCCTGGTCACCCGCGCGCTGGTGCCGTTTCGCCAACGTTTCCCTAACTGCCGGGTGCACCTGGCGCCAGGGGTTTCCCTTCACATGATGGACCGCGTCGAAGCAGGCGAACTCGATGTGGCCATCCTCATCCGCCCGACCTTCGAGCCCCCGCAGGAGCTGGAGTGGATACCCCTGGTGCGCGAGCACTACGTGCTGCTCGCCCCCCAGGATGTGCGGGGGGACGACTGGCAGCGACTGGTGCTGGAGCAGCCGTTCATTCGCTACAACCGCTCGTCGTTCGGCGGCCGGCAGGTGGAGCGCTACCTGCGTGAGCACGTTCCGACGCTGCGTGAGTGGGTGGAGGTGGATGATATCCAGGCGATGGTGGCGATGGTCGAAGGCGGGTTGGGGGTGGCGGTGGTGCCGCTGACCGAGACCATCGTGCCGCTGCCGACGAGGGTGCGGGCGATACCGCTTGGGGGGGAGCCGATACATCGGGAGATTGGCGTGCTTTGCAGGCGGGTGGCGGTTTCGGATGCGGTGAAGGGGTTTGTGGCGTGCCTGCGCGATAAATCTAACTGTGAGCTAAGTTCGTCAAGGGCGTTGCAAGAATAATTACCCCGGCAGGATGGCGATATTGCAAAGTCGATTGAACGGTCAAGTATATGTGGAACATTGGTATACGAGACGTAATGAATATCGCCGGGCAAGTGAGTAAGCGTTACTTGTAGCTGTTTATCAGGAAGTGCCTGAATATTCTGTTTGGTTTTAGCAAAAGCCTATATTATCGGGCCCTCTCCAAACCCATGTATCGAGGTTGTCGTGCGTATCTTGTTGGTGGAAGACGACCCGAACATGGCCTCTGCCATACAAGGCGCCTTGGCGCGCTACGGTATGGTCGTCGATGTTGTGCACTCTTTGCTCATGGCCAAGTCTGCGTTGAAGTTGCAGGTCCATGACCTGATGATCTTGGACCGCACCTTGCCAGACGGCGATGGGCTGGCTTTCGTCGGTGTGGCTCGTCAGCTCAGTGCGGTGCTGCCGATCATTTTGCTCACGGCCCGTGGCGAGGTCTGCGATCGGGTGGCGGGGCTCAACGAGGGGGCCGATGACTATATCGTCAAGCCTGTCGCGGTGGATGAGCTGGTCGCGCGCGTGCGCGCCATTGCACGTCGACCCGCGACAGTAAGGTTGCCGTGCGCGACCATCAGTGCGCTGACGTTCGACTTTGCCGCGCTCGAAGTGCGGGTCAATGGGCGGGTGTTGCCCTTGCAGCGCAGGCAACTGTTGATTATCGAAGCGTTGATCTACCGACAAGGCCGCACGGTGCAGCGCGAACACCTGCACGAGGCGGTCTACGGGCTCGATGACGAAATCCAGTCCAACGCGCTGGATGCCCATATATCGAAATTGCGCCGCGTATTGAAGGCGGCGCAGGCGGGGGTCGAGATCGTGGTCATCCGCGGTGTCGGCTACCTGCTCAGGGAGTGCCAGTGACCTTCCGATTCGGCCAATCGCTGACCGCACGATTCCTCTGGGCCCTTTGCGCGTTGCAGGGTGCGGTGCTGCTGGCCTCTCTGGCGGGTACGCTTTATTACCTCATCGATGACAAGGTCGCGTATGTCAATGAGTCGGTCACCGATGCGCTCTTGAGCTCGGTGACGGTAGGGGAGCAGCTGACACTCAGCCGTGGCGAGGCGCTTGAGCAACTGCAGCAGGAGCACCCCAGGCTATGGGTGATAGTGGCCGCCGCGCAGCGCCCCACCCTGCGTTTGGGTGAGGTGCCGGCGGAATATCAGGGCCTCGTCGATAACCTGTTGCTGATCGGCAAACTCGATGTTGCCGCTTTCAAAGAACGCTCGGAACTGGCCTTGCATGCAGACTCCAGGGTGATCGACGGAGTGCGCGTGCATGTATTGGCAGGGGGCGCTGCGACGACGGATTTCAACCGGCTGATTTTCAATATCACCAAGGCTGTCAGCCCTTACTTTCTGATACCCGTGTTGCTGTTCAACCTGACCGTCACGCCCTGGGTGGTGCTTCGTGCCACGCGCGGTGTACGTCACGTGGCGGTGGAAGCCTCCTCGCTGGACATATCGGATATGAATTCGCGCCTGAGCGAGGAGTTCGTCCCGCGCGAGATTCGCCCTCTGGTGGCGGCGTTCAATGAATCGATGGAGCGGCTGCGCACAGCATACTTCCTGCGCAATCGTTTTTTACGCGATGCCGCCCATGAGTTGCGCATGCCGATCGCCATCTTGATGGTGCGCCTGGATGAAATGCCATCGAGCCCGTTGAAAGCGCAGCTGTTAACCGACCTGGAGCGCTTGGCCAATGTGGCCGAGCAGTTGTTGGACCTGCAGCGCCTTCATGAGCCGAAAGCGGCACTGGTGCCCCTCGACCTGGTGGCCCTGGCGCGCGATATGGCGGCGGATGTGGCGCCGTTGGCGCTGTCGCGCAATTACGAGCTGGAGTTGTTGGTGCCCGAACAGCGAGTAGGTGTGCTGGGGGATGTCCATGCGCTGAGCCGGGTGCTTGCCAATCTGCTGCAGAATGCGCTGGTCCATGGGGGCGGCAGAGGCAGGATCAGTTTGACCGTGACCGCCGATGGCAGTGTGGCGGTTGCCGACCAGGGCGATGGTGTGTGTCTGGCGGATATCGAACAGATCTTCCAGCCGTTCTATCGTGGCATCACCAACAAGCCTGGGCATGGGCTTGGGCTGCACCTGGTGCAAGAGATCGTCAGCCGGCATGGCGGGCGAATCACTGCCGCCAATGTGCCGGGCGCCGGGGCCATCTTTACCGTGTACCTGCAATCGGTGGATTTGAGCTGAGCATGCCCGCCGGCACGGCACCCGACCGGTGGCGGCGACGTGCGCAATGTTCGGGCAATGTCCGCCAGCAACCATGGGCACGGGGAAAAGGGGCGCCAGGTAAGCGCCCGCGCGGCCCCCGCCGGTTTAGGGACAATCGTTCGTCGCTCAGCAGCCGCTGACCAGTCGACGTTCTCTGCATAACGCATTGCAAGCGCCGCCCAGGGGCATCGATGCGTATGTGCGGCATCTTCCGAAGGGAAACGGAGCGCGTCTGCCAGTGGCCGGCGGCACACGCCTGCGCACGATCTTAGAGCTGACTGGAGCACCTGCAATTGAGCAGATTCTTTGCTTTTGGCCTGTTGGCCAGCTGTTGCACGCCTTGGGTATCGGCGACCACCACGGTCAATATCGCGACGATCAACAACCCTGACATGGTGATGTTGAAGTCGCTGTCCAGTGCGTTCGAAGCGGCCAATCCGGATATCCGCCTACGCTGGGTAACGCTCCCGGAAAGCGACTTGCGCCAGCGCGCCTTGATCGATGCGGTGACGCAATCCGGGCAATTCGACCTGATCACCATCGGCGCCTATGAAACGCCGCTCTGGGCCAAGAAGGGTTGGTTGATGCCGTTGGACATGCCACCCAGCTACCAGGCGTCGGACCTCATCCAGTCGGTGCGCGATGGGCTTTCCCACGAGGGGCGGCTGTACGCCTTGCCGTTCTATGCCGAAAGCTCCATGACCTACTACCGCAAGGATCTGTTTGCCAAAGCCGGCCTCAGCATGCCGCCGCAGCCGACGTGGAGCGACATCGCCGGTTTTGCCCAGCGGCTGGATGACAAGGCAGCCGGTGTGCACGGCATATGCCTGCGCGGCAAACCCGGCTGGGGTGAGAACATGGCGCTTCTCGGCACCATGGCCAACGCTTACGGTGGTCGCTGGTTCGACATGCAGTGGCGCCCGACGCTGGACTCGCCGGCGTGGAATCAAGCCCTCGGCGTGTACACCCAGGTGCTGCGCCAGTTCGGCCCGGCAGACCCGATCAGCAAGGGTTTCAACGAAAACCTCGCGTTGTTCAGCCAGGGCAAGTGTGCGATGTGGGTCGACGCCACCGTTGCCGCCGGCATGCTGTATGGGCAGGCGCAGTCCCAGGTGGCCGACAAGGTCGCCTTCGCGCCCGCCCCCATCGGCACGACCTCCAAGGGTAGCCACTGGCTGTGGAGTTGGGGGTTGTCGGTGCCCGCCGCCTCGCGTCACAAGGCCCAAGCCCAGCGCTTTGCCGCCTGGGCCACCTCGCGTGAATACATCGAGCTGGTGGCCAGCAAGCACGGTTGGGCAGCGGTGCCGCCCGGCACGCGCACCTCCACCTATGAAAACCCGGCCTACCAGCACGCCGCACCCTTCAGTGCGTTCGTGTTCGATGCGATCAAGAGCACTACCCCGACCGACCCGACCTTGGAGAAGGTGCCTTACACCGGCGTGCAGTTCGTGACCATCGCGCAATTTCAGTCGATCGGTACGTTGGTCGCCCGAGAGGTGGCGGATGCACTGAGCGGAAAAACCGATGTCGCCACGGCCTTGCGCAGCTCCCAAGCGTCGACGGAAGCCGCCATGCGTCGCGCAGGCCGTATGCCTTGAGTGCGCTCTTCCAACCGCCGGCCCAGTCTGGGACTTCACCCTGGAGCAACACCATCATGACCGTTTCCGCCCGTATCACGCTTCTGCTGGTGATCGCCGCCACAGGGCTTTCGCTGTTGGCTGGTATCGCATTCCTGACGTTCTACCGTCTGGATACCGACATTCGCAGCCTGACGGACGACACCCTGCAGAGCTCCCACACCATCCTGCTCATCCAGACCTTCACTGCCCATAGCCAGGCGGTTTCGAGCAGACGCATCTACTGGACCAATGGCCATGAAGAACAGGATGTACAACGTGCCGAACTCGATAGCAAAAGCGAAAAGCTGTTCCAGCAATACAGCAAGCTGCTGGTCACCGACGCGCAGGACAAGCGCTTGATGGAAGCCAGCCAGCAACTGTTCGGCCAGTGGCGCAGCAGCGTGGACGAGTCCATCACCGCCGCCCTCGAGCAACGCCTGGACGATGCCATCCTGATTGAAGACCAGCAGGCCAAGCCGCTTGCGCAAAAGCTCAGGGCAGCGCTGGAAGAATGGGCGGACTACAGCGACCGCCTGGGCAATCTGTCACGTCAGAGTGCGTTCGACTCGATGGCCTTGGCCCGCTACGAGATCGCCGTCGCCAGCGCCGTGACCGTCGCGGTGGTGCTGTTGCTGGGCATCTGGTTGTATCGCAGCATCCTGGTGCCGATGCGTTCGCTTCGCCAGGCTGCCCGCGACATGGCCGAAACGCTGGACTTCTCGCAGCGATCGCCGGCCACCTCCAACGATGAAATTGGCCAGACGGTCAGTGCCTTCAACCAACTGATCGGCTCGATCGAGAAAAGCATGCTGGCCCTGCAAAAGGCTTCCGACGAGGTGTACGGCATGGCCGGCACGATGGAGCAGGGCGCGATGGCCGTGGCGTCCGATTCGCGCACGCAAAGCGATGCGACCAACAGCATGGCGGCTGCCGTGCAGGAGCTGACCACCAGCATTTCCCATGTGTCCGATCGCGCGCAGCTTTCTGCCGAGGCGGCGGCCCGCTCGGGCAGCAGCGCCGAGCAAGGTGGGCAACTGATTGGCCGCACCGCCGAGGAAATTCGTCAGGTGGGGCAAAGCATCGAAGGCGTCGTGAACCTGGTCGAAGAGGTGGAGCAGCGCAGCCAGCAGATCGATGTGGTGGTGAAGGTCATTCGTGATGTTGCGGAGCAGACCAACCTGTTGGCATTGAACGCCGCCATCGAGGCTGCCAGGGCCGGTGAGCAGGGCCGCGGCTTTGCCGTGGTGGCGGACGAAGTTCGCCTGTTGGCCGAACGCACGGCGTCGTCGACAGGCGAGATCAACAACTTCATCAACCAGATGAAACAGAGCAGCCTCAAGGCTTCGCAACAGGTGCGCGGCGCGATGCAGCTTGCCCAGGCCTGTGCAGGGCAGGTCGTGCAGGTGGAGGAGGCGATGCTGGCCATTCGCGACTCGTCATCGGTTGCCTTGCACCTGGCTTCTGACATCAGTGCTGCGATTTCCCAGCAGGGCGTGGCCAGCAACGAGATCGCGGCGCAGGTGGAGTCGGTTGCCTTGATGACGTCCAGGAACAGCGAGTCGGCCGAGCGCTCGGCCAGCTCGGCAGGCAGCCTCAAGTCGATCACCCAGCGGCTCAACTCCGAGATCGGTGCCTATCGCTTTTCCTGACGGGCTTTATGTCGTCGGAAGACCTGCTCGAGCAAACGGAGGACATTGGATGCACTGCAATATCATCGCTGTGCCGGGCATGGTCCAGTTGAGTCTGACGGGTGCCTACGAAGTGCTTTCGCGCACACCGGGCTGGAGCGTTCATGTGGTGTCCGCAAGCCCTTGGCCAGTACGCACTAGCGGCGGCTTGCGGCTGCTCCCCGACGTGACCCGCGAGCAGGCCCTGCCCAGCGACATCTTGCTGATTCCTGGCGGCGACGGTATCGAACTGGCCATGTTGGATGCGCAGTGGTTGTCGTTCATCCAGCGTGAAGCGGCGCGAGCCAGGTACGTGGTGTCGGTGTGCAGCGGCTCGTTGCTGTTGGGGGCTACGGGGTTCCTAAAAGGCCGGCGTGCGGGCGGGCATTGGCAGTCGCGCGCGTTGCTTGCGCAGTTCGGAGCGATAGCCTGTGATGAACGGGTGACCATCGATGGGAATATCTACTCGTCTGGCGGCGTTACCTCAGGCATCGATATGATCCTGCGGCTGGTCGGTGATGTGGAAGGCGAGACGGTCGCGAAAAGTATTCAACTTGCGATGGAGCATGACCCTGTACCGCCTTATGCGGGCGGGACCCCGTTCAATTCCCATCCCGATATCGTGCGGGCCGTCAATCATGCTTCGCAGGCGAAGCAGGCGGGGCGGGAGAAGTTGGTTTCCCATGCGGTGGGGAATCGGGTGTTTTTTCCTTGAGGCGATTGCCGTCGAGGCTGGCAGCCTGTCCCTGAACCCGCAGTCTCTCGGTGCTTGTTGGATACTCCGCCGCGTCCAGCTCAGCCCCAGACAAATGCTGTGGATAGTGGTCGACTAGCTTCGAGTCCCAAGGCGCTCACTCGTCCAATATGCTTGTAGCCGGTAGGTCTGTCGCAGTTTAGCGCCAGGCCCGCCAGATCAGGCTTGCATTGCGTCTGGTAGCTTCTGGGCGATTGCCGTAGGCGTGATCGTCAGAATTGAGAGCCTTCGCCATCTGAGTCAGGTCGCGCGCCAAAGCAAAAAAGGCCCACCTTTTGGTGAGCCTTTTGAGTACTTCGTATGGTGCGGCACCAGGAGTCGAAATACCATTTATCTACCTAATTCTTATAGTTTTTTTTCATTGATTGGCGCTGTCTATCTCTAAAAATATCCTTTTTATCATCATGGGGGGTGTCGAGTTGCGGATAGTTCTTCGCGAACAGAGACACCCAGATACAGCTTCAAGGCCGATTGTAGCCGAAATTGAGCATCTCCAGATGATGACTAAAGTCGGACTACGTAATAACTGTTACGGCATCTTGCCCGAACCATTGAGTTGCAGTTTTAATGGCTGTTTTGCTTGGGTTTTTGTAATATATGGCTAGGCTTTTTTTGGATCTAGTAGTGCAAACGTAAAAAAGTTTCTTTGTGCGTTCGATGACAGATTCAGTGCCTTGCCCCTCGAATATGTAATTGAAGTTGTAGCTTGACCAGTTTCCATTGTCTAGGACGACAAGCACGTTATCAAACTCAGCTCCCTTTATTTTGTGCTGTGTAGAGAATGGGGTGTAGCCCTCCAGATAAGAATAAAGGTTTTGAAATTCGCTGAATTTGATTTTTTTGACGCGATCATAAACATAACTGTTTTTAGAAATAAATATTTCCAGTTTGTCGTCTTTTCTGCAGATGCCTAGTTCGTCTGCCTTGTCAATGACGGTCCCAATTTCGGTGTTTGACATATCGCTAAGATGTTCTATGACGGTTTTAAGCTTTCGCTTGTCATCTATAGATCTGATTTTGAATTCTGTGCGCTTTAAAAAGTCGTTGTATTTTTGTCTTTGATAAAGGCTAAGGATGTCCTGGATTTTAAATAAGTGTTTTATCAAGGCGTCTCTTTTACTGCCGGCTTTCTGCGGGTCATCAGGATTGTCTTTTTTATCATCTATTAAAGCATCTTTAGTTAAATAGATTCGACGGAAAATTTCGTAATTTTCTCTTTTTGCACGTTCAAAAAGTTCTGGCGCATCGTCGATGAACCTTTTCATGGCAGGCGTGGGGTTGATCCTGTTCAGATCCTCGGGGAAACTCTGCATCAAGTGTTGAATGACTTCTCCAAATGTGTGTGACGAGAAGTCGTCTGCTAGCTCTTTGGTTTTGATATAGCTCTTTATCCGGTCTCTGTAATCTAATATCTTGTCCCCGTCATATATAAGCATGAGTCCGGGGAAGCCAGCTTTGGGTGCGATTAAATTGTGAGTCAAGTTTAGCTCTTTGTTTTCCTTGCTGTCACTAAAGTCCCAGCCAAGCGAATCCTTAACTTGCGCTAATTTGTCCTCTTCCCCCAGGCTGTAGATGAACTTTACATCGCCATCTATGACGCTACCATTTAACATATTTGGTGCATTACTGTCTTGGGATGCTTGCTGCTCAAGATTGTCAGTTCTCAAGCGGTTTGCCAATTCATAAATGAGGCGAGGATTTCTCCTGTTCTGAGTTTTTTTTACTTCTTGAACGCGGTTCGCCTCTACATATTTTTTAAGGTCACCAACCCCGTCCGGATATATTGACTGCATAGCGTCGCCAAAAAAACCTACAACATTGTTTTTTACACCGCTTAAGAAGTGCTCTAGGAATATCTCAATGACCATTTGGGATGTGTCTTGATATTCGTCAATGAATATAAATCTGTATCTGTCTTTAGCAATGTCACAGAGCTTCGGATAGGATCTAAACATGCCGTGGGCGAGGATTAAAACTTCATCATGAGAAATTATGGCTTCTCTCACTAATGTGTATTCTTTATATTGGATTTCCTTATCATGTAGCGTTTGAGGATCAAAGTCAGTACTTGGGGGCTTGATTGAGCCCGGCGCCTCGCTTTCAAGCGATTCTATTAGCTTTAACATCAATTCGGATTTGAATGGTCGGATTAAATCCCAAAGGAATTCATGGATGGTGCCAACCTCTAAACGAGTGTCTGTTATCCTGCTTTTGATTTCGGCCACTGCTGCATTCGTGTAAGTCATGCATGCAATCTTGCTATGAGCGTGTTCTCGCAGGACTTGCTTGATGACTTGAACTAGAGAATAGGTTTTACCACTTCCCGCACCTCCGCTAAGTAGAAAGTTTTCGCCTTGGTCTATGATTCTAAATATTTCCTGTACTTCAGGCTCTAAATTTATTCTTGCTTCAGCCATGTCAGAGCTTCCTTGATATATGCAGGAGTAGACCAATTAGAAAATTCAACGTCGATCGTAACGGATTCTCCACTTTCAATGTCAGTTATCGACGTTGGAGTGATAGTACTGTTAAGCAAGATTTCCATTGCGAAGGAGGGCTTGCTCCCTACAGCCTTAGTTGCACAAGTATAGGCATCTGTCGTTGAATTTGCGAAATCTTTAAGGTGTGTCTGGACGAGAGATGGGAACTTTATCTTTCCTATAAATTTTGAATTCTCATCAAATGCCAGATCCTTCATAAATTTTCGGTTAATGTGAAAAAATGAGTCCTCAAAACTTCTTGCATGGTAAACTGTGCCAGTTTCATCCTGCTCGGGAGTTTGATAGGCACAAAATAAATCACCGCTCTCCTGTTGAACCCAGCTAGAGCCGCTGCCCTTTGTAAGGACCTTTTCTTTTTGAGAAAGTCCAATGTAAAAAGCTAGGCTGCTGTTTTTGAAAAAGTAATTTAGAGAGGCATTTGTGGTTGAGGTGCCATCCTCAACTTTACATTTTTTCTGCTCAATTTTCGGTGTCCCGTCGGCATTGTTTTTGGCAACTCCTTTGTCATCCAGCACAGGCTGGTCATTGGCTGAGTCAATATCAGTGATGATAAGCGAGCGTACCCCTATGAAATTTACAAATTTTTCAAATATATGAGAGTAAGCACCTACTTCAATCATGGATATATTTTGCGAGAGAAGCGGTATCGGGCTTTTTGAGCCGGTACTCAAGTCTCTAATGATGTCCTCTTGATCCACCTTCATCATCATTGCCGGCAGTAGGACACGCTCTGTATCCCCTTCGATAAAAACCGCCTTGTCAGCAAAAAATAACTCTGATCTGTGGATTGTTAGGTATTGCTTAAGGAAAGTGTAATGCTGTCCATCATTGTAGTAGTCTTTTAAGTTTTTTAGGTTTTTTGAAGTAACACTGTCACTTGTTTTTTTGAAGTATTTTATATCTTCGAAGTCGCTCTCTGATACAATATAGGAAGAGTGAGTGCTCAGTATTGTCTGTAGTGACCTCTCAGTGCCATCTTCCCTTTTTATCCCTGGCTTCAAAAGCGTTTTTATATTTTTTATGAAAATCCTCTGAAGCTGTGGATGAGTATGTGCTTCGGGCTCTTCAATGAATAAAATATTTATGTCGGAAGGTGATTCGTTCAAGTCTTTATGAAAATCATGAAGCTTGAGTTTTATTTCAAAAATCATGCTTATTAAATTTAGATAGCCTAGACCGTTGTAATTCTCCGGTAGGTTGTGCTCGCCGGCCCCCAGGCCGTACATTACAGTCGTATTTTCCTCCAGTAAGTCACGATGTTGGAGTGAGGATACAATCTTTATTACGGAGTCATTCTGACTTACTCCTCCAAACTTCTTGACATCATCAATCACGTCTTTGAATATTTTTTCATATACAACATTTAGCTGGGTGTCTGTGTCCGTCAGCGTGTCTTTGAACTCCTCTACAATGCTCTCATCAGGATTAGTGGCTTCTAGTTTTTTATAGATTTTTGCTGAGAGCATCGAAAGTGAATTGTCAGTATCTTTGTTTGACACGTTGCGACGGGCGCTGATCCACTTAAAATTTATCAAGTTTGAGATTTTGATACCTTCGGCATCTAAATCCACAAAGTCATTAATGTTGATGTTTTCGGTTGCGGCATCATATCGCACGCTCCGCCTAACAATACTAAAATAGCGAGCATGATTTTCTTTAAGGTAGTCAAATAGATTTTTTGGGGTTTTCCCCGTAGCAACCTTTTTGGTTGTGAGCTTTTGATAGTCTGTAACAATGTTTTGGATGTCTTCCGGTGTAACGTTGTAGTCAAAGCTCAAAACTACAAATTTGTTATCAGGGTCAAGATCCATAATGACCTTGTCACCGATATTTATCAGGTCGTCATGCTCGTCGTATTCAATGAAAATTTGTAAAGAAATACCCAGTATTTGGTTGTTTGGAAGATTGCCTTTAATTACTTCTATTAAGTTGTCTTTGGTTTCACTGCTTAAATCTTCAAAGGTGAAATTATTTTTGGATGAACTATTCCCTATGAATTTTTCTAGGCACAATAAAAAAGACGTTTTTCCGCAGTTATTTTTTCCAATTATTAAAGAGAGATTTTTCTCCAGGTCGACTGTTAAGTCTTTAAGTAGTCTGAAGTTTTTGACTTTTACCTTGGTGGCTCGCATGGTAGCATCCGTTCTTCAATAGTTAATTTTTCGTCGCTCAATGGGTACAGCAGAATTACGTGAGTTTTTGGGTGCATGGATAGGTTCTGTTACCAGTCATAAAACTTCATGCTGCTTATCAGCCTCTCCAAGATGGTTTTTCAGGCAAACATCAGTAATGGCACATTAGCCTCAAAGGCTGGCGATAGCAAGGTGCTGTGCTGTACCGTTCTCTGTCGTTAGGCCATCAGAGACTAATTTTGACGTCCGCTGAAACTCAGCATTAGCGGAAGTGACTTGAGGAAATAGCTGATAGCTGTAATTGGTTTGCTGGGTAACAAATTACCCAACCTACCTCGCTGGTTGGAATGTGCTTTTCAGCCCCCCAGTGGGAAAGTAATTCAGGCTCTCGCGCGGGATTTAGTAGCTGACTGAATAGTTTCGGCCTGTTATGGGCAGTATAAAGCGGTCTCAGCTTTGCGACTCAAGTTCTCGGCTTTCGGTTCCAGTAAGCGTCCCGAAGCGCCGTGAAAAGTGCGACGTCGCCGCCGAAGAACAGCTTGGCGCTCTCGGTATCCGGTATTCGCTGCAACTGCGCATCTTGTGCAATCCCCAAAATTTCACGAGCTGCCCACGAACCGCAAGCCGCAATCCTCTGGACGTCGTTGCCGTGATTAGCAAGTACGTACTCGCGCCAATCAGGGATGTCTTTCAACGCGCACAGCACGATGTGACCCAACGAGTCATAGTCGACCCAGTTGTGCTCCGTCGAATAAACCTCACCCCCAAGTCCTCGGCCGTCCAGGCTTCTCCAGTAGTCAGCGCCATCACCGAGCAGCAGGCGTTCAGCATTCCATGAGTCATTCAGCAGCGTTTGCGCCCGATTCAAGTTGAAGCGTCCACGAAACTGATGTTTGTCGGCGCACTGGTGCACGAATCGTTCTGTGAGGAAGTGCGCGTGCACGTCGAGCTGCCGGAGGTTATGCCCTTCGGGTGTCGACATGAACTGTGCATAGTCGAACTCATCAAAAAAGTGGCGCACTTGCTGGTGTCGGATATGCCCCATCTGCGATATCGTCGGGATGAGCGCCATCGATACCTTCGACAGCCTTCGCGCGCAGGCCGCAAATTGGAGTACAGCCCTGAACTCTGGCGCAGCCAGAAAGGCCGTGAGTGAGAGTGCAATAAGTTTCTTGATCGGTGCCTCCATATCGGCACCGGGGTGCTGGGCACCCAGCCAGGCAGGCATCCAACTGGCCTCACGTCCTAACTTGCCAAACTCAATGAGGGTTCGTAAAGCCTGCGCCACGTAGTGGTCATTCAAGTTCCTAGGATGATCCGGAAACATCGCGTACATCAAATCGAACCCGCCCGGCTTCGCCTTGTCCACCAAAGACTTGGCCACAACCCCCAGGCCGGGCGCCGTCTGGGCCGAAAAGAACTCGGTCGCAACAACGTCTCTGATGGATGCCTGTTCAAGCGCGCTGCGCCACTGCGCGTCTTGATCAGTGGAAGGCTTCACTTTGCGCCAGTTGTCGTACACCTTCGTACGCGCGTCCTGCACCCGCCGCTGCATGGCATCCGAGAATTCCTCAATTCGACCAGGTGTCATCTCCAGTTGCAGTACGCGGCTGGCAACCCTGAGCGCGCGGCGCTTCTGGAAGAACCAAGCCTGCCACGGGCCGAGTAGAACCTGAAGCACGTGGAACTGCTCCGGCAGCTTTTTGACCTCCACGCGCGCGGCCGGCTTGGTGACGCTCTCATCGCGGTCGTACACCTCAAAGACTCGCCCGTCGCATAGAACTACGAGAGCAGCGTCGATTTCTGGATGCACCGCATACAGCAGCGCCTGCTGCAGTTCTGCGGCGGTGAACTTCAGCGGCTTGCGCTTAACCTTCTTAGCCTCAATGATCCAGAAGGCCTGCGACCATAAAGTCATTCTGTAGTCGATGAACAAGTCGCCATCGGCCACCTTCAGGTGCTTTTCACGCTGCGTGGAGAAATAGGTCTCCTTAGCGTACCCCAAGACTCGGATAACGGGGTCAATGATCTCCGCCCGGACATCTTCCTCCGAATAGGTCGAAACGTCGTACTTCGAAATGCGCTCCAGCTCCGCCGTCTGCTCGGGGGTTAGCGGCCGTGGCGCCTTCGAGTGAAGCAGCAGCTCTCTGATGTCAGCAGCGGTTTCGATTTGAGGGCGTTTAGTGGTCATTTATCTTCTACGAGAGTGATTAGTGTCGAATAGGTGCGGTCGATGGGCGCAGAGCCTCGGTAGTATCAGGTCCAACTCAGAGATTGAAAACCCATGACGTTTTTAAACGTCGAGCCAGCAGCCGGGCCGTCAGCACGTAGTAATATCGCGTCGCCTCGCTGCGTTGGCTTATGCGATGCTCGAGAAACCAAGCCACATGCTTCCTCTGCCAAGTCCAAGGTGTTGCTCGCTGCCAGCGCTCTGCAATCTCAGCTTGGATGAATTTCGCCTGTCGCACATGGCGCTGCCGAGTTGCGTACGAGCCGGTCAGCACTCCAGCCACGAACAGTTCCATATCGAATGGCTTACTCATGTGCATCCTCCAATGTAGGCAGCGACCACGTCGATCCGACCGTGTCCTAACTCGTAGCTGATTTGCGTTCGAGCCTCGCAGTCAACGTGCTGATTTAACTGGCAACATTGGCCGCTGTTGATAGGCGCACGGTGTTCGGTGATCTGTTCATAGCGCTCACATGCGTATGCCGCTCGTAGCTCATGGAAACCTTTAAGCTCATGCACATGCAGGATTCCCCGCGCCGGGCGGATGATTTTTTGCAGAACATTCAGGTAGCTTTCGTGTGGTGCAATCAGGTTGCTGCTACCCGCAGGCGATACCTGCCGTGCAAACCTGAGCGCCTCGCGAACATGGTCGCCTACCGCAATCCACCGGGGCGCCGAGGCCCCGGCGCGGCCGCCTTTGCTGCCATCCTGAATGTTAATCCTGCCTAGCTCTTCAGCCTCACGGCTTAACCGTGGCAAGTCGGCTAGGATGGCCTCACGCAAGCGCATGCCGGTGGCTCGCGCCAACAATACAACCGCGGCGGCCCGTTGCTGATGATTGTGGCAAAGCGCATTTACGATCTTTTTAACCTGACTGCGGTCTTGGCCCTGCGGCACTGAGTGGCGAATCCCGGTGCGCTGCATTCCCAACGCCTTGCTCGGGCTTGGCAATTTCACGTACTGATCACCGCGAAGCGCCGCCACAGTCCTGTTGACGCTTGATAGCCGGTTTTGTGCGGTGCTGATGGCGAGGTCACCGCTCCGAACCATGTCGCGTAGATGCGCCGCATAGTCGGCCAACACCTTCCGATCAATCTGGCGCGCGTCATTGATACCGGGCCCTTGTTCGGAGCGGCACCATTTCACGAATGCCTGCCACCGACCACAGTGCGCTTTGACCGTGCCGTAGTGGCCTCCGCCGAACATGTCTTTCAGCGCTTGTGGCCCTGCGTAGCTCAGTTGCCTGCCGTACCAAAAATTGCGGCCATCCCGCCTACCTACCAATGCCATGTCGATCACCTCATCGCCTGTTCTCCGATCCTCGCCCCACGTCATCCCGCCAAGAATGCTGAGTGTTATCAGGGATCAAGGCCCCTGCTACCTGTGGGGATGTCCTCTAACGCGGGACTGGCGGCTCCTTACGTCCGGGAGCAAGGGCATCTCATGATCTGGCCTCCTGAGCACCGTTACCGGTGGGCGGGCGGAGGCTGCATTGGCTGACGAGACCAGTGCCGCGAGATCCTGAGCAGGGTGAACGCAGCAATGCGATGACCGGGGCATGCCTGACTGTCAGTCAGGTGCAGTCCATTCCTTGGTCTGCGGCACCATCATCTACATCGCTGTTGCTGGTGACATCGGCGTTTGTCACGCCGATTGTCACGAGTGAAGTTGCCGCAAAGCCAAATGCGATGAGGGCTGCAGCAGTGTTAGACGCGCCCGTCTCTTTCCAGGAGAAAGAGACGGGCGCAGGTTGGCGCACGCGAAATGGCCAAGCGGATAGGCTGCTGCTGAGCAGATGGGTAGGGTGGTTGCCGCAGGGGCAACGATATTGAGTTGGCATCCATCACATGGGTAGTGACCGTACGAGCTGCCGGACGCGAATCGTACTTGCGGGTGAACCACCGCGGGAGCGGCGTGACCTTTAAGGTTCGGGCCACCTGGGGTGCTGTCATCGACAGCTCTTGTGACTCCCGGTCTACGCTTGTGGACAATAATCGTCAAGCAGTGCGATATCAGGGATTTAGCGCCTGTGGATAAAACTATCCCCCGGTGGACATCAGTGGTTTTCCACAGACGTAAGCTGTGCCAGCAGTTTTTTCTTAGGTATGGTCCTTTCAAACGGGGCGGCTTTGCAGCCCCGTTTGAAAGGACCCGCGCGGAGGAGCTTCATGCGGTGCTGTGGGTAACTTCACAGCAAGTTGAGGTGGTGGTGCGGCGGGCTACTCGGTCCTCTTGGCACTGCGAAGGCGCGTGACGTTCTCGCCCGTTTGCTTGGCAAACTCATGCGGCGTCACATGGTCCTCGCGGTTCGCCTCCAGAAACCGGCTCCACCAGGTCATGATCATCCGGCGCTCTTCGAGGAACTCGGCCTTGTGGGTATAAGCGGCCCGCACGTTGTTGCGCTCCTTGTGGCTCATCTGCCGTTCGATGGCGGTCTCTGACCACAGCCCGGACTCGACCAGCGCACTGCACGCCATGGCTCGGAACCCGTGGCCGCAGATATCCACCTTGGTGTCGTAGCCCATCGTCCTGAGCGCGGCATTCACCGTGTTCTCGGACATCGGTTTCCACGGTTTGGCATCTCCCGCGAACACCAGGTCGAACTTGCCCGTGATCGCGTGGATTTGCTCAAGCAAGGCCACTGCCTGCGGCGATAAGGGTACAACGTGAATGTCTCCGGCCATTTTCGTACCCCTTGTGGAAAACGGTACGCCGTCGAGCGCCGGGCGAGTGTCGGGGATCTCCCAGATGCCGCGATTGAGGTCGAACTCGTTCCAGCGGGCGAAGCGCAGCTCACTGGAGCGTACGAACACGTGCAGCGACAGCATCGCGGTAAGGCGTGTGAGTGGACGACCTTTGTAGTCGTCGATGCGCGCCTGTAGCTCTGGCAGCCGCGATAAGGGTAGTGCGGGTCGATGTGTAACCCGTGGTGCTCTGATTGAGCCATCGAGGTCGTGGGCTGGGTTCGTCGTGATCAGCCGCAGCCGTTTGGCTTCGCGCATGATGCTTTGCAGGTAGTTCTTGATCCTGAGCGCCACGTCGATGGTGCCGCGCTTCGTCACGGCTTCCAGTGGCTGCATGAGGTCGTGGGTGTCCAACTCAACGATTGCCCTGGCACCGAGCAAAGGGAATACATGAGTCTTCAACCGGCTGAGCACAGTCTTGGCGTGGCCCGGCGCCCACTTGGGCACCATCCCGGCATACCAATCAAGCGCGACGCTTTCGAAGGTACGGCCATTGATTACGGCTTGCACCTTGGCCTGCTGCTTGGATTGGATGGGGTCAATGCCGTTGGCGAGCTGCTGTTTGAGCTCGAAGCGCTTGTGGCGAGCGTCAGCCAGCCCGACCACCGGGTAATTGCCGAGTGAGGTCAGGCCCTCGCGACCATCGGGCTTCACGTACCTGAGCCGCCAGCCTTTGCGACCGTTGGGCTTCACGAGCAGGTAAAGGCCATCGCCGTCAAAAAGCTTGTACTCACGTTCGCGAGCCTTTGCAGTGCGGCAGGCGTTGTCGGTAAGGGGAGCCGTTGTGCGAGCCATAAGGGTACTTTCCAATGTCGAATTGGTAGGTATCCTTAAAAGTACCCTTATTAGCGCTGGCTACCCTCGGAATCCGACGGAACGCCAAGACGAAAAAACCCGCCAGAAGGCGGGTTTTTCGGGGGTTCCAGAGATTGTGAAAGCTTTCTATGGAACCTTGAATGGTGCCGGCACCAGGAATCGAACCCGGGACCTACTGATTACAAGTCAGTTGCTCTACCAGCTGAGCTATACCGGCATAGGGGCGTCATTATAGCGATCGGTTGGCGGCTGTAAACCACTTCCTCACGCTTATCGTGCAACACGGTAAGTTACCGCCCCGAAAGGAGAATTTTCCTACCAGCCACGGTGGATGGTATTGACGCTCGGCTCGGGTTGGCCGGGGTTGAAGAAAAGCTTGTCGTTGTCGCAACCACGCTTGCGGCAGGGTGTCTCGGAGCGCAAAGGCAAACCGCGGTCACCGCCCAGTTGCATGCCGGGCATGCTCCAATCCAGGGAGGGCTGCTGCGGGGTCGGCGTGCTGGCGCAGCCGGCAAGGGCCAGGGCAAAGGTCAGCGCGGCAAAAGGTTTGATGCTGGTCATGATCTGCATTCCGTTCTTCATGTCCAATTCAGGCAGCCGCGAATTATACATTTTTCCCTCAAGACGCATAGTTCAGCCTAAGTGTAGGCATCGTTTTTGCTGGGGAGTCGACACTTTCCCAAAATGCTTATGCACAAGGGGCATCGCAGCGCTGCGCGAAAAGCATGCCGCAAACGCTTACCACCGGTCGTTGCGCAAAGGCCTGTTTTTACTGGCCTTCGTTACCCGCTGGAATAACGCAAGCGCCTGAAATAACGATTGGATCCAGCATTTCGCGACGTTTCATCACAAGCTTGTTCACAGAGTTATCCACAGGCTTTGCACCTAATTGAGCTCCGCCAGCACCAACAAGTTGCGTGGGGTAAGGGGATAGTCGCAGAACACCCCTACGCGCACGGCGTAGCCGTTTTCCCTCAGGAACAACGCGCGGTCGAGCACCAGCCACATCTCCAACGGCCTGCGGAACAGGTTGCGCACCAACTCCAGGTTGCGCACCTCGGCGAGCCGTCGCCAGCCCGCAGCCTCCAATGCCTGCCACGGCGGGTTGCCGCTGATCGGCACCTGGCGCAGTTCGGCCAGGTCGCGGCAGTACTGTTCGAATGTCTTTTCCAGCCAGGCCGTTGGGAGTGACGGCGTGGGCAGGTATTCATCACATTGGCGCTGTTCACGCTGCAACAGGTCGAAGCCCAGGCGGCGAGCCATGGAAAGGTCGCGCTGGCGGCGTACCCGCGCACCGGAGGTGACGGTCTCGGCCAGCGGCAGGCCAAGGTCGGTGATCGACAAGGTCAGCGGGGAGGCCTGCGCGGCCACGGAAAGCGGTATGTACTGCTCGGCCTGGGTGCGGTTGTAGCAGCACGGCGATAGCGCCACTTGGCGGCAGCCCTGGGCAATGGCCAGTTGCAGCAGGCGCACGTGTAGGTCGCCACAGGCGTGCAGGGCCACCACGCTCTTTTCGCCATCGAGGTGTCGGGCGCTGTCGGCAGTCATTACATCCTGGTGCAGGTGCGTGGCCGGCAAGTGGTGGTGATCGCTCAGCGCCTGGCCGGCGCTGACCAGTTCGGCATCGTATTCCAGGCACGTCAGCTGCTGGTCGGCTTGCAGCAGGCGGCGGCCCAGGTGGCCTTTGCCTGAGCACCAGTCGAGCCAGTGGCGGGTGGGCCCGCGAAAGGCCAGGTGCTGGGTGAAGGCTTCGATCTGTCGCCACTTGCGGCCGGGAACCCCGGCGTCCAGGCGATGGCGGGCCGGGTGCAGGGCGCTGGCGGGCAGCTCGCCGACCGCCGACAGGTGCAGGGCTTCCTGGGCGAGCTGCGGAAAAGGTGCGGGGGCGGCAAGGCGCTCAGGGTGTGGTTGCACGGCTTCGGCGTCTTCCAGGCTGCGTTGGCGCAGCCAGGTGGACAGCTCGGGGTGATGGGTTTCCCAATCGAGGCGCAGCGCGGTGAAGGGGCGGGGCTGCCACAGCGATTGGTGGGCGACCAGGAACTGGTCCAGGGCCTGGAAGTGATCCAGCAGCTGCGCGTCTTGCAGGAATGAGGTTCGGGTCATGATGTGCGTGGTCAGTGTCGGGGCCGCGTTGCGACCCCAGGTTACTACTGCCTCAGCGCCCTTGGCAGGCGTCCACGCGCAGCCAGCGTTCGAGCAGCTTGAAGCCCTGCACCAGGAGGAACGCGATCACCAGGTAGAACACCCCGGCGGCGAAGAAGATCTCCACCGGCAGGTAGGTGCGGGCGATGATGGTCCGGGCCATGCCAGTCAATTCCAGCAAGGTGACGGTACTGGCCAGGGCACTGGCCTTGAGCATCAGGATCACTTCGTTGCTGTAGGCCGGCAGGCCGATGCGCGAAGCGCGCGGCAGCATGATGTAGAACAGCGTCTTGCCCCGCGACATGCCCAGCGCCCGCGCCGCTTCGATCTCGCCCTTGGGGATGGCCTGCAGCGCACCGCGCAGGATCTCGGCGATATAGGCGGCGGTGTGCAAGGTCATGGTCAGCACGGCGCACCAGAACGGGTCGCGCAGGTAAGGCCACAGCGAGCTGGAACGCACTGCGTCGAACTGTGCCAGGCCGTAGTACACCAGGAACAGTTGCACCAGCAGCGGCGTGCCGCGGAAGAAAAAGATGTAGCCGTAGGGCAGGGCACGCACGTACCAGTGTCGCGACGAGCGGGCAATACCCAGCGGAATGGCCAGGATCAACCCGGCGATGACCGCGATGGCTACCAGCTCCAGCGTCAGGGCCGCCCCTTCGGCCAGGCGTGGCAGCCATTTGATGATGACTTCCCAGTTCATTACGCGGCCCTCATGAAGCCGCGAGCGGCACGTTTTTCCAGGAAATGCATGCCGATCATGGCGACCACGGTCAGGCTCAGGTAGATGCAGGCGGCGACCATGTAGAAGGTGAACGGCTCCTTGGTCACGGTCACGCCGATCTGCGCGTGGCGCATGATCTCTTCAAGGCCGATCACCGAGACCAGCGCGGTGTCCTTCATCAGGATCATGAACAGGTTGCCAAGGCCGGGCAGGGCGATGCGCCACATCTGCGGGAGGATGATGCGCGACAGGATGCGCCCTTTGGAAAGCCCCAGCGCCAGCCCCGCTTCGCGGTGGCCCTTGGGGATCGCCAGGATGGCGCCACGGAACACTTCCGTGGCATAGGCGCCGAAACACAGCCCCAGGGCGATCACCCCGGCGGCGAAGGCGCTGAGCTCGAGGCCCGGTAGGTTGAGGGCTTCGCCAAGGCTGTTCATCAGCCCGACGGTGCCGAAATAGATGAGCAGTACCCAAAGCAGTTCGGGTACGCCGCGCACTAGCGTGGAGTAGGTGCCGCCAAGCCATTGCAGTGGCTTGACCGGGGACGTCTTGGCCAAGGCGCCGAGCAGGCCCAGGACCAGCCCCAGCAGCAAGGCGCAAAGCGCCAGTTTTACGGTCATCAGGGTGCCGGCCATCAAGGCCGGGCCGAATCCGTGCAGGTCGATATTCATGGGCAGGGTGTGTTCAAGGGACCGACACCGCGCAGCGGCGGTGTCGGTCGGGGCGAATCAATAGATGCTGAACGGGAAGTACTTGTCGTTGATCTTCTTGTACGTGCCGTCGGCGACGATTTCCTTCAGCGCGGCGTTCAGCTTCTCGCGCAGCGGGTCGCCTTTACGCACGGCGATACCGATCTTGTCGCTTTCTTCCACCGGCTCGCCCTTGAACTCGAAGGTCGAACCGTCCTTGCTCTTGAGCCACTCGTACTGCACGTACTTGTCGGCCAGGATGCCGTCGATACGACCGGCGACCAGGTCCAGGTAGGCGTTTTCCTGGGTGTCGTAGAGCTTGATGTCGGTGCCGCTGGTGTTGTCTTCCAGCCAGGTGCCGGCCAGGGTCGCGCGCTGGGCGCCGATCACCTTGCCTTTCAGGGCAGCCTTGTCGGTCTTGAAGTCGACGTTCTTGGGCGCGATGAACTGCAGCTTGTTGGAGTAGTAGGGGTCGGTGAAGTCGACGGCCTGCTTGCGCTCGTCGGTGATCGACAGCGAAGACACCAGGAAGTCGAACTTCTTGGCGTTCAGGGCCGGGATGATGCCGTCCCAGTCGGAGGTGACGACCGAGCACTCGACCTTCATCTTGGCGCACAGGGCGTCGCCGATGTCCTTGTCGAAGCCGACCACGTTACCGCTGGCATCCTTGTTGTTGAACGGCGGGTAGGCCGCCTCGATACCCATGCGCAGTTTCTCGGCGGCCATGGCGTTGGCGGACATCACCAGCGTGGCAGCGGCTGCCAGGAGGAATTTCTTGTAGGTCTGCATGTATTGCTCCGTTAGCGGTGGCTGGACATGAATTGCTTGCAACGCGCCGAGGTCGGGCTTTCAAAGACCTGTTGCGGCGATCCTTGCTCTTCCACGAGGCCCTGGTGCAGGAAGACCACTTCACTGGACACCTGGCGGGCAAAGTTCATCTCGTGCGTTACCAGCAGCATGGTACGGCCTTCTTCGGCGAGTGCGCGGATAACGTTAAGCACTTCCTGGACCATTTCCGGATCGAGCGCCGAAGTTGGCTCGTCGAACAGGATGACCTTTGGCTTCATGGCCAGGGTACGGGCGATGGCGGCACGTTGTTGCTGGCCACCGGAAAGCTGGGCGGGGTAGCTGTGGCGCTTGTCGTAGATGCCGACCTTGTTCAGCAGCGCCTCGGCGTGCTCGACGGCCTCGGCCTTGCTCTGGCCGAGCACGCGGCGTGGGGCCTCGATGATGTTGTCGAGGACCGACATGTGCGGCCACAGGTTGAAATTCTGGAACACGAAGCCGATTTCGCTGCGCAGGCGGTTGATCTGGCGGTTATCGGCGGCGATCAGGTCACCGGTCTTGGTGGCCTTGAGCTTGAGCGCTTCGCCAGCGACGAGGATCTCGCCCTGGTGAGGGTTTTCCAGCAGGTTGATGCAACGCAGCAGGGTGGACTTGCCGGAGCCGGACGAGCCGAGGATCGAGATCACGTCACCGTCGCGGGCGGTCAGCGAAATGCCCTTGAGAATTTCCTGGTCGCCGTAGCGTTTGTGCAGATTGCGGATTTCCAGCGCGGGCGTGGCCTGGGCCATGTGCGGTCCTCATGTGTTCGGGTGCGTTCCCAGCTGTTGGCGGCCTTCCTGGCGAGCGCCACGCTAGCATAGCGGCACAATGACGGCCAACCGGGTCGCAGGGGGCTCGGGTCGCTTGTGGGTCAGTTTGTCGCATCGTTGCAGTGCAACGTCGCCACAATGTCCGGCAAAGCGTTTTTCCGGTACCGGAGCCTGGATGAAAAAAGGCGCGATGGTGCCAGTTTTGCCGGGATGAGGGAAGCGGTTTTGCCTGGGGAGGCGGGTGGATGCCGTGATTGTGGAGGCATTGCGGCCCTTATTGGCGGTCCCTCGCCTGACAGGCCGCTCTCATAGAGCGCCACATAGCTAATTGATGTAGCTGGGGCCTGTGGGAGCGGGTTTACCCGCGAACCAGGGCAAAGCCCTGGCCATACACCGCAGTGGCTGCTTCGCGGGTAAACCCGCTCCCACAGGGTCTGCGTCGTGCTTACGATTTACGATCAGAGTTCTGCGCGTCACAACGTAGCACCCAGCTGCGCCCCAACTGCACAGATGTGGCGCACCGGTTTCACCGGGCGCCACCTTTTGGGTGCGCGAAGGGGGTCAGCCAAATTGTTTCTGCTGTTGCTGCTGCTTGGCCACCAGCTCCGAGGCGGCCACGTAGGCATCCTGGAATTCATCGCTTTCCAGCCAGGCCATGGTGGCGTCGGCATCGGTGCCGTCCAGCCATTCGCGGTAGGCGGTGAACACCAGCACGATGTAGTCGGTGGCGTGTTCTTCTTTATGGCCCTTGAGCACCAGTGCCAGCAGCGGGTCGACCAGGAACACCGAGATCATCGGCACCAGGCCGTTGGCCTGGGCTTCCTTCATCTTTTCGAACAGGCTGTTGTAGCTGCCCGACTCTTGGGCCTTGGTGAACACCTGCTCGACGCTGGTGCTGTCGCCGGCGCTGGCTTTCAC
Organism: Pseudomonas sp. LS_2; assembly: GCF_042709235.1. Classification (NCBI taxonomy): domain Bacteria; kingdom Pseudomonadati; phylum Pseudomonadota; class Gammaproteobacteria; order Pseudomonadales; family Pseudomonadaceae; genus Pseudomonas; species Pseudomonas sp. LS_2. Next base: position 47,733 of record NZ_JAVAYC010000008.1, read on the forward strand.
GGCCTGGCCGCTGCGCACCATGCGGTTCTGCTTGGCCTTGGCGGCGGCGCGCTTGGCGCGTTTTTGTTGCTTGGTGTTGGTGGCCATGGGGTGAGGTGGTCCTTGGTTGGAGCGGTGGAGGCATATTGAAGCGTAGATAGGCGGCAAACCCAAGTGCTATGCCGCTTGCAGCGCTCGTTGGCGGTATTCGACGAAGCAGCTGTTCAAGGTGATAGCTGCGCTTGGCCTGTACCTGTGGAGCAGCTGTCGCTAGCTACCGTGCTCTAAAACGCAGACAACAAAAAACCCGCACTAGGCGGGTTTCTTGTTGTCGCTTCGGGTGGCTTTGGAACCACCCGATGCTTAATGGTGGTGCCCAGAGACGGAGTCGAACCGCCGACACGAGGATTTTCAATCCTCTGCTCTACCGACTGAGCTATCTGGGCGACGGGGCGAATTAAAAAGGTTTTCAGACCCTTCGTCAACGACTTTTTGAAAATTTTTTTAAATTATTCCGTCGCTTACGTTCCACGGGTCAGGCGCTAGGTGGGACGTACCCTTCCGCCTGGGCGTAGTCTTCGCCGGCGAAGAACTTGTCCATCTCGGCCTGGATGAATTTGCGGTCCTCGGCATTCATCATGTTCAGGCGCTTCTCGTTGATCAGCATGGTCTGGTGGTCCTGCCACTCCTTCCAGGCCTTCTGCGAGATGTTTTCGAAGATGTCCTGGCCCTTGGCGCCGGGGTAGGGCGGGCGGTCGAGGCCGGGGAGTTCTTCGTTGTACTTGCGGCACTTCACGGTGCGGGTCATTGGGGCTCTCCTGCAATCAATTCGTCGGCCGCGCGTTTGAGCAGCTTCTTGACCGGGGCGGCGAGGCCCAGGCGCGGCGGGGTGGCGAGGTTATACCAGAGCCAGTCGGGCTCGGCCACGTGCGCACCGACCGGGTCCACGCGTACCAGCCAGGGTTCGATTGCCAGCTGGAAATGGCTGAAGGTGTGGGTCAGGCCGTCCAGGGCCTGGCTGCTGGCCAGGCGCAGCCCGTGCTGGTAGGCCAGGTCGTCGAGCTGCTCGAGGTTGTCCAGCTCCGGCAGGCTCCAAAGCCCGCCCCACAGGCCTGTGGAGGGGCGGCGGTACAGCAGTATCGCGCCTTCGTGGTTGGCCAACAGCGGCATCAGGGTCTTGCGTTGAGGCAGCGCCTTGCGCGGCTTGGGCTCCGGGTAGCGGGTTTCCTCACCGTGCAGGTGCGCCTCGCAGCCTTGCTGCACCGGGCAGATCAGGCAGCTGGGCTTGCTGCGGGTACACAGCGTGGCGCCCATGTCCATCATGGCCTGGGTGTAGTGGTTGGCGCGGGCGTGGGGGGTGAAGCGCTCGGCGGTGGCCCACAGCGCGTTGGCCACCTTCGGCTCGCCGGGGTAGCCGGCCTGGGCGGTGTATCGGGCCAGCACGCGCTTGACGTTGCCGTCGAGGATCGGCGCGCGGATGCCCATGCTGATGCTGGCGATGGCCCCGGCGGTGGAGCGGCCGATACCGGGCAGCTCGGTGAGCTGTTCGACACTGCGCGGGAACTCGCCGCCATGTTGCGCCATCACCACTTTCGCTGCCTTTTGCAGGTTGCGGGCGCGGGTGTAGTAGCCCAGGCCCGTCCACAGGTGCAGTACTTCGTCCTCCGGCGCTTCGGCCAGCGCCTGCACGGTGGGCAGCGCCTGCATGAAGCGGTCGAAGTAGTTGAGCACGGTGCTCACCTGGGTTTGTTGCAGCATGATTTCCGACACCCACACCCGGTAGGGGGTGATGCCCTGTTGCCAGGGCAGGTCGTGGCGACCATGCTGGTCGTACCAGGCCAGTACGGCGCTGGAGAACTGCTCGGGGCTCATCGCTTGAACAGCCCCTTGAGTGCTTCTTTGAGTTCCGGGCTCACTTTGTCTCCGAGCTTCTCATCGAGTTTTTCATCGAGCTTGTCTTTCAGGCGGTTGCCAGCCAGTTGCGCGGCGACCTTGCCCAGGCCTTCCTGGTCCAGGCGGCAGGCCTTGGCGCCGAGCTCCAGCGGGCCGCGGCAGCGCAGGGGCACGGCAACGCCGACATAGCGCTCGTTGACCTGGCAGGCTGGGTCGGGCATGGCGGTCTGGTCGCCCTCGACGATCACCCCGACGTTGTAGTCCATGCCCAGCACGCGCAGGTCGAGGTCGCCCTGGCCATTGACGGTCAGGCCGGGAATCCGCGCCTTGAGGTCGGGGTTGCTGGCCACGCCGTTGCGTATCACCAGGCTGCCGCGCAGCTCCTGGAAAGGCGTGTCCTTGCCGCGTGGTTCGCCGCTGAGCTGCTTGCGGTTGAGCGTGGCGATGGCCTGGCACAGTTGCTGTTCAAGGTTGGCGTTGACCAGCACGCCGTCGTTGATGGTGAAGCTGGCGTTGCCGTTGAGGGTGTCGACCAGTGCTTTCTGGCTGTTGCCGGTGGCGGTCAGGTCGCTGGACAAGGTCAGCAGGCCCTTGACCGGTGGGGCCTGGTCGGGGCTTTCGCGCTTGATGAAGTGCTCCACCGGCACGCGGTTGATGCGCGTGTTCACCCCCACCTGCGGCACGGCGGGGCGTACATCGACGGTGCCCTTGGCTTCGAAGGTGCCGTTGTACAGGCCGCCGCGCAGGGTTTCGAGGGTTACCAGGCCGCCTTGCCCATTGGCTTTGAGCTGGGCATTGCTGATCGGCAGCTTGTTCAGGGTCAGGGCACCGAACGACAGGTCGGCTTGCAGGTCGAGCACGCGCAGGCGGTCGACCGGCAGCAGCTTGTCGGTGCTCCAGGCCAGCTGGGTGGGTGGGGCCGGCAGCGGCGAAGTGCCGGCGCCTGCGGTAGCGCTGGCTTCCTGCTGCTTGACCTCGGCCTGGCGAGCGGCCGCCGTGCCCCTGGCCTCGTCGCTCTTGGCTGGCAGGTAGCGGTCGGCATTGAAGGTGTCGGCTTTCAATTGCAGGCTCAGGGCCTGCTTGGCGAAGTCGTCGATGGCCACACGGCCGGTGAAGGTGCTGTCGTCCAGTTTCATCGCCAGGTCTTCGAGGGCCAGGCTGGTGGGCGTGCCTTGCAGGCGGCTGACCAGTTCGAACTTGCCGAAGGCCGCCGCATCGGTGGTGGCTGGCAGCGGATGGCCGATACCGTCGAGGAAGGTGCGCAGGTCGAACGAGGCGATGGACAGGCCGCCGCTGAGCTGCGGGGTCTTGTCCAGGTCACGCAGATTCAGTTCACCGAGGGCGCGCAGCTGGTTGGCGGAAACCTTGAGGCCGGTCCACGAGGCGACGTTGGCGGCCAGGTCGACCAGCACCTGGCCCTGGGCAGCGAAGGTCAGGCTCTTGCCGGCCAGCGGCTCGCCCGAAGTTTCCCCGGAAAGGCGCATGTCCTCGAGGCGGTAGCGCTTGAGCTTGCGGTCGAAGCGCAGCTCGCCGGCAAGCTCCGTGCGCGCCTTGATGTTCGGCACGCTGGCGCTGAGGAAGGCACTGGCCTTGAGCGGGATGTTCACCCCGTCGTGCACCGCACCGGTGCTCAACTGGATGCTTTCGGCCAGGTAGCTTTTGCCGCTCTGCTCGTCGGTGTACTGCACGCGGGCGTTGTTCACCGTCAGGCTGTCGATGTCCAGCTTGACCGCGCGCTCGCTGCCGCCCTGGGTTTCGGCAGGGGTCGTGGCCGGGGCCGCGTCCTGCCCTGTTGGGGTGGCGCTGGCGTTCGGGTCCGGCAACGGCTTGCCGATGTCTTCCCAGTTGCCATGGCCCTGGGCGTCGCGCACCAGGGTCAGGTTCAGCCCTTCGACGCGCACATCGCTCATTTGCACTTCACGGCGCAGCAGCGGTAACACCCGCACCGAGAGGCCGAGCATCTGCAGGTCGGCGAACGGCTCGGTGGGTTTGTTCAGGGTGGCGATGCTCGCCTCGTGCAGCTCAAGGCCCAGCCAGGGGAACAGGCTCCAGCCGATGTCGCCATTGAGTGTCAGTTCGACATGGGCCTTTTCGCGGGCGAGCTGACGAATCTCGTCCTTATAGTCGTTGGGATCGAAGAGGTGGGTCAGGGCGAAGCCCAGCGCCACGATGATCAGCAACAGCCCGAGCAAGCTCAGCCCCAGGATTTTGCCGAACGCTTTCATGGGCGAGTCCTTGTAGTCCGATAGTGAAATTCAAGCGGCAAAGTATAGCGCCGCAACCATGGCCTCTGCGTATCCGACAACAGATACAGGGCATTTCATGCATCTCTGGAGGCTTTGGCGGTAGCGCGCCACCTGGCCTCGGGTTCGACAACCCAGGGTATTACAGTTCCGTTAAACGTTTGCGCTGGCAAAAAAATATCAATATCAGATTGCTTTCACCTGTTACTCTTGCGCCGCTCGACGAGCGCCCGCGACGCATTGTCGCGGCGCGTTGCCGCAAATGGCCGGGCTTTTCCGGGGGGAAAAGCCACATCAGAGCCAGGCATTCAATCTTCGAACGCCCGCCTACCTACATAAAGGAACGATCCCATGAACAGCAGTGTTGCGACAGGGATTCCGGAGCGCGTGCCCGGTTTCCTGTCCAAGGAAAGAATCATCGCCCGTCCGGGCTTCAACCGCTGGCTGGTCCCGCCTGCGGCCCTGGCCATCCACCTGTGCATCGGCATGGCCTACGGCTTCTCGGTGTTCTGGCTGCCACTCTCCCAAGCCATCGGCATCACAGCGCCCGTTGCCTGCTCGCCTGACGTAGGCTTCATCGCCCGCCTGTTCAGTGCCGAGTGCGACTGGCCGATCTCCATGCTCAGCTGGATCTACACCCTGTTCTTCGTGTTCCTCGGCTGCTCGGCCGCGGTGCTCGGCGGCTGGCTGGAGCACGCCGGCCCGCGCAAGGCCGGCCTGGTATCGGCCGTGTGCTGGTGCGGTGGCCTGCTGATCTCGGCGATCGGCATCAAGACCCACCAGCTGTGGCTGATGTGGCTGGGTTCCGGCGTCATCGGTGGTATCGGCCTGGGCCTGGGCTACATCTCGCCGGTCTCGACTCTCATCAAGTGGTTCCCGGACAAGCGCGGCATGGCCACCGGCATGGCGATCATGGGCTTCGGTGGTGGTGCCATGGTGGGTGCGCCGCTGGCCACCGCACTGATGGGCCACTTCGCCAATGGCCAGGAAGTAGGCGTATGGCAGAGCTTCGTCGCCATGGCCGCGATCTACTTCGTGTTCATGACCGCAGGTGCCCTGGCCTACCGCGTGCCACCGACCGGTTGGAAGCCTGAGGGCTGGACCCCTCCGGCGAAGAAAGCCAACACCATGGTCACCGACCGCCACGTGCACGTCAGTGTGGCCTGGAAAACCCCGCAGTTCGCACTGATCTGGCTGGTTTTGTGCCTGAACGTTTCGGCCGGTATCGGCATCATCGGCATGGCCTCCCCACTGCTGCAGGAAGTGTTCGCCGGCAAGCTGCTGGGCAACGATTTGAGCTTCAGCGAGCTGAACAGCGCGCAACTGGCACAGATCGCCGCCATCGCGGCGGGCTTCACCGGCCTGCTGAGCCTGTTCAACATCGGTGGCCGGTTCTTCTGGGCCTCGTTCTCCGACTACATCGGCCGCAAGAACACCTACTTCGCCTTCTTCGCCCTGGGCTTCGCCCTCTACGCCATGGTGCCGAACCTCGGTCACCTGGGTAACGTGGCGCTGTTCGTGGCGGCGTTCTGCGTGATCCTGTCGATGTACGGCGGCGGCTTCGCCACTGTGCCTGCCTACCTGGCCGACCTGTTCGGTACGCAGATGGTCGGTGCGATCCACGGTCGCCTGCTGACTGCCTGGGCCGCCGCTGGCGTGCTGGGCCCGGTGCTGATCACCTACCTGCGTGAGTCGCAGCTGGCCGCGGGCGTTGCCCGTGCAGCCGCCTACGACATGACCTTGTACATCCTCGCCGGCCTGCTGGTGCTGGGCTTCATCTGCAACCTGCTGGTGCGTCCAGTCGCCGACAAGTACTTCATGACCGATGCCGAGCTGGCCGCCGAGCGCGCGCTGAGCCACGACAAAGGTGCCGACAGTGCTCGTTCGTTGGAATGGCATGCCGCCCCTGGCAGCCTGCCGCTGGTGCTGATCGCCTGGGCCGTGGTGGTGATTCCGCTGGCCTGGGGTGTGTGGATCACCCTGCAGAAGACTGCGGTACTGTTCAACTGATGCCTGATGCAGCCGGCTGATTGGCTGGCTGTGATGGCCCTTTCGCGGGCAAGCCCGCTTCTGCAGGAGTCACCTCGACCTTGCAGGAGCGGACTTGCCCGCGAATGCTTTACGCCAAACACCATCTGCCGCACGTCATCCGCGTTTCAAAGCGGCGCGTTCTGGGCGTACAATGTAGCCCTTTTCGCCCAATGATTTTGCGGAGCTGGTGATGGTCGAACGTAAGGCTTCCGTCGAGCGCAACACCCTGGAAACCCAGGTCAAGTGCTCGATCAACCTCGATGGCAGTGGCAAGGCCCGATTCGATATCGGTGTGCCTTTCCTCGAACACATGCTCGACCAGATCGCCCGGCATGGGCTGATCGATCTGGACATCGAGTGCAAGGGTGACCTGCATATCGACGATCACCACACCGTGGAAGACGTCGGCATCACTCTCGGCCAGGCATTCGCCCAGGCCATCGGTGACAAGAAAGGCATCTTCCGCTACGGCCATGCCTACGTGCCGCTGGACGAAGCGCTGTCGCGCGTGGTCATCGACTTCTCTGGCCGCCCAGGCTTGCAGATGCACGTACCCTACACCCGTGCCACTGTCGGTGGCTTCGATGTCGACCTGTTCCAGGAGTTCTTCCAGGGCTTCGTCAACCACGCCCTGGTGACCCTGCATATCGATAACCTGCGCGGGCACAACACCCACCACCAGATCGAGACCGTGTTCAAGGCCTTCGGCCGCGCGCTGCGCATGGCCGTGACCCTTGACGAGCGCATGGCCGGGCAAATGCCATCCACCAAGGGATGCCTTTGATGCAGACGGTTGCGGTAATCGACTATGGCATGGGCAACCTGCACTCGGTAGCCAAGGCCCTGGAGCATGTGGGCGCCGGCAAGGTGCTGGTCACCAGCGACGCTGCGGTGATCCGCGAGGCCGACCGCGTGGTGTTCCCCGGCGTTGGCGCGATTCGCGACTGCATGGCCGAGATTCGTCGCCTGGGCTTCGACAGCCTGGTGCGTGAAGTCAGCCAGGACCGTCCGTTCCTCGGCATCTGCGTGGGCATGCAGGCGCTGCTGGAGCACAGCGAGGAGAACGACGGCGTCGATTGCATCGGCCTGTTCCCTGGCAAGGTGCGTTTCTTCGGCAAGGGCCTGGAGGAAGACGGCGAGCACCTGAAGGTGCCGCACATGGGCTGGAACCAGGTCAGCCAGTCCATCGACCACCCGCTGTGGCACGACATCCCTGAGCTTGCACGTTTCTACTTCGTGCACAGCTACTACATCGAGGCCGGCAAGCCGGGCCAGGTAGTCGGTCGTGGCCACTATGGCGTCGACTTCGCCGCCGCGCTGGCCGATGGCTCGCGCTTCGCCGTGCAGTTCCACCCGGAGAAGAGCCATACCCATGGCCTGCAGCTGCTGCAGAACTTCGCCGCCTGGGACGGGCGCTGGTAGATGAGCAAGTCGCGGACCAAGGCCCCAAGCATCACGCTTGCTCCCGAGCAGGAGCGCGAGGCGCTCGACACCCTCAAGCGCTTCCTCGAAGACCGCTTCGAGTTGCAACTGGGGTCGTTCGAGGTGGCCGAGGTCCTCGAGGTGTTCAGCAAGGAAATTGCACCCCATTACTACAACAGGGCGATTGCCGATGTTCAGCTGCACCTCAAGGAGCGGTTCGAGAGCATCGAAAGCGACCTGTGGGCGCTCGAGAAGCCCTGAATTCCAACGTTTAGACAGGTTCCCAAGATGCTGATTATTCCCGCTATCGATCTCAAGGACGGTGCCTGCGTACGCCTGCGCCAAGGCCGCATGGAAGACTCCACTGTGTTTTCCGACGACCCGGTGAGCATGGCCGCCAAGTGGGTCGAGGGTGGTTGCCGCCGCCTGCACCTGGTCGACCTGAACGGCGCCTTCGAAGGCCAGCCGGTCAACGGCGAGGTGGTTACCGCCATCGCCAAGCGCTACCCGCACCTGCCGATCCAGATCGGCGGCGGCATCCGCTCGCTGGAAACCATCGAGCATTATGTGAAGGCCGGCGTCAGCTACGTGATCATCGGCACCAAGGCGGTCAAGCAGCCGGAATTCGTCGCCGAGGCGTGCAAGGCCTTCCCGGGCAAGGTCATCGTCGGACTGGATGCCAAAGACGGCTTCGTCGCCACCGACGGCTGGGCCGAGGTCAGCTCGGTACAGGTCATCGACCTGGCCAAGCGTTTCGAGGCCGATGGCGTCTCGGCGATCGTCTACACCGACATCGCCAAGGACGGCATGATGCAGGGCTGCAACGTGCCCTTCACCAAGGCCCTGGCCGAGGCCACGTCGATTCCGGTGATCGCGTCCGGCGGCATCCACAACCTGGGCGACATCAAGGCCCTGCTGGATGCCAAGGCCCCAGGCATCATCGGCGCCATCACCGGTCGTGCCATCTACGAAGGCACCCTCGACGTCGCCGAGGCCCAGGCCTTCTGCGACAACTACCAAGGCTGAGGACCGACACATGGCACTGGCCAAGCGCATCATCCCTTGCCTGGACGTGGACAACGGCCGGGTGGTCAAGGGCGTCAAGTTCGAGAACATCCGCGATGCCGGCGACCCGGTGGAAATCGCCCGCCGTTACGACGAGCAGGGTGCCGATGAAATCACCTTCCTCGACATCACCGCGAGCGTCGATGGCCGTGACACCACCCTGCATACCGTCGAGCGCATGGCCAGCCAGGTCTTCATTCCGCTGACCGTAGGCGGTGGCGTGCGTACCGTGCAGGACATCCGCAACCTGCTCAACGCCGGTGCCGACAAGGTGTCGATCAACACCGCGGCTGTGTTCAACCCGGAGTTCGTCGGCGAAGCTGCGCAGCGCTTCGGTTCGCAGTGCATCGTCGTGGCCATCGATGCGAAGAAGGTTTCCGGGCCGGGCGAGGCGCCGCGCTGGGAAATCTTCACCCACGGCGGGCGCAAGCCGACCGGTCTGGATGCCGTGGAGTGGGCGAAGAAGATGGAAGGCCTGGGGGCTGGGGAGATCCTGTTGACCAGCATGGACCAGGACGGCATGAAGAATGGCTTCGACCTGGGCGTGACGCGGGCCATCAGCGATGCGCTGGGGATCCCGGTGATTGCCTCGGGTGGCGTGGGTAACCTGCAGCACCTGGCCGACGGAATCCTGGAGGGGCATGCCAGCGCGGTGCTGGCGGCGAGCATCTTCCATTTCGGCGAATACACCGTGCCGGAGGCCAAGGCCTACATGGCTTCGCGCGGGATCGTCGTTCGTTGATAAACCTGCAGGCCCCCACTGCTCTCAGGAGCGACAAAGCACCTGTGGGAGCGGGTTTACCCGCGAAGAATCCAACGCGGTGTATGGCCGGGGCTTTACGCCCCGGTTCGCGGGTATGGAGTATTCCTTGAGGGCCGCGCAGCGGCCCCAATGGCATTACCCGTGGTTCTTGCCGAGCAACGCGTGATAGAGCTCGGTATCCCCGAGAATACCCACCACCTTGTCGTTGTCCTGCAACACCAGCTTGTTGCCGGTCTGATAACGAATCTGCAACGCCTCGCGCATGCCGATATCGGCATTCACCAGGGTCGGCAGCCGGCCCAGTTCTTCCACATCCTGCCCCGGCGCCCAGGCTTGCAGGTCCAGGCCGTTCTGGCCTTGGCGCGCACGCTTGATCGAGTTGCCCTCGCCAAGGTCCAGCCAGGAATCGCCGCCTGGGTCCAGGCAGACCGAGCCATTGATGCGCTTGCAGTTGTCCAGGCTGCGCATCAGGCTGCGGCCGCACAGCACGTTCAGTGGGTTGGTGTGAGCGACGAAGGTACGCACATAGTCGTCGGCCGGGTTCAGCACGATGTCCTCGGGCTTGCTGTACTGGATGATCCGCCCGTCCTTCATGATGGCAATGCGGCTACCGAGCTTTAGCGCTTCGTCCAGGTCGTGGCTGACGAACACGATGGTCTTGCTCAGCTTGCGTTGCAGCTCCAGCAACTCGTCCTGCAAGCCCTGGCGGATCAGCGGGTCGAGGGCCGAGAACGGTTCGTCCATCAGCAGGATGTCGGCGTCCATCGCCAGCGCCCGGGCCAGGCCCACGCGCTGCTGCATGCCGCCAGAGAGTTCGTCGGGCTTCTTGTTGCGCCACTGGGTCAGGCCCACCAGCTCCAGCTTCTCGTCCACCAGCTTGCGCCGCTCCTTCTCGGGGCGGCCCTGCATTTCCAGACCGAAGCTGATGTTCTCGCGCACCGTCAGCCAGGGCATCAGGGCGAACTTCTGGAAAACCATGGCGATGCGCTTGGTGCGCATCATCTTCAGCTCCGCCGGGGTGCAGTGGGCGACGTCGATGTCCTTGCCTTCGTGCTCGATGAACAGCTTGCCGCGGCTGACGGTGTTCAGGCCGTTGATGCAGCGCAGCAGGCTCGACTTGCCCGAGCCGGACAAGCCCATCAGTACGCAGATCTCGCCCTTGTTGATCTCCAGGTTGGCCTTCTCGACACCGACCACCAGGCCCGTCTGCTTGAGGATTTCCTCGCGGGTCTTGCCCTGGTCGAGCAGGCTCAGGGCCTCGCGTGGCTTGTTGGAGAAGATGACGTCGACATCTTCGAAGCGAATGATGCTCATGCTTCACTCCTTGCCGGCAGTTCCGGTTGCTTGCAGATACGGTCGAGCATGATTGCCAGCAGCACGATTGCCAGGCCTGCCTCGAAGCCCAGGGAAATGTCGGCGGTGTTCAGTGCGTTGACCACGGGTTTGCCCAGGCCGTCGGCGCCCACCAGGGCGGCGATCACCACCATCGACAGCGACAGCATGATGCATTGGGTGACGCCAGCGGCGATGCTTGGCATGGCGTGGGGTAGTTCGATGCGCGTCAGCAACTGGCGGCGCGAGCAGCCGAAGGCCTTGCCGGCGTCCAGCAGTTCCTGCGGCACGTCGCAGATGCCCAGGTAAGTGAGGCGGATGGGCGCCGCGATGGCGAACACCACGGTGGAAATCAGCCCCGGCACTACGCCCAGGCCGAACAGCGTCAGGGTGGGGATCAGGTAGACGAAGGTGGGGACCGTCTGCATCAGGTCCAGCACCGGGCGCATGGCGGTGTAGAACATCGGCTTGTGCGCGGCGACGATGCCCAGCGGCACGCCGATGGCCACGCAGACCACGGTGGCGAAGGTGACTTGCGCGAGGGTTTCCATGGTTTCCTGCCAGTACCCCAGGTTGAGGATCAGCAGGAACGACAAGGCGACGAAGACGGTGAGTGCCCACTTGCGTTGGATCAGGTGTGCCAGGGCGGCGAACAGGGCGACGAGTACGTAGGGGTTGAACCAGGTCAGGGCGCTGGTGACCCCATGGATCATGAATTCCAGGCCTTGGGCGATTGCATCGAAGTAATCGGCGCCGTTCTGGGTCAACCATTCGACGAATGAGGCGATGTACTGCCCCAGGGGTATTTTCTGATCGATAAGCATGATAGCGAGCTTCCACCTGCAAGATTGAAATCAGTCCGGGGCGAGCACGGTCTCGCCCCGCGGTAGTGCCTACAGCTACTGCGCCAGCTTGGCCTTGGCCGCCTCCAGGCCTGGCTTGCCGTCGACGGTGGTCACCCCGGCGAGCCACGCATCGAGCTTGCCTGGGTTGTCCTTGAGCCACTTCCTGGCGGCAGCGTCGGGCTTCATCTTGTCGTCCAGGACGTAGCCCATCATGGTGCTTTCGTCCTTGAGCTCGAACGACAGGTTCTTCAGCAGTTGCCCGACGTTGCTGCACTCCTGTGCATAGCCCTTGCGGGTGTTGGTCAAGACAGTCGCCTTGCCCAGTTCAGGGCCGAAGAATTCATCGCCACCGGTGAGGTACTGCATCTTGAAGCGGGTGTTCATCGGGTGCGGTTCCCAGCCGAGGAACACGATCGCTTCACCGCGCTTCTGTGCCCGGTCGACCTGCGACAGCATGCCGGCCTCGCTCGACTGCACGATCTTGAAGCCGGCGTCCTTCAGGCCGAAGGCGTTCTTGTCGATCATGCTCTGGATGGTGCGGTTGCCGTCGTTGCCCGGCTCGATGCCGTAGATCTTGCCGTCCAGTTCCTTCTTGAACTTGGAAATGTCGGCGAAATCCTTCAGGCCCTTGTCATACAGCGCCTGGGGCACGGCCAAGGTGTACTTGGCGTTTTCCAGGTTGGCGCGCACGGTTTCGACCGTACCGGCATCGCGGTACTGCTTGATGTCGTTCTCCATGGTCGGCATCCAGTTGCCGAGGAACACATCCAGATCCTTGCCACTGGCCAGCGACTTGTAGGTCACCGGCACCGAGATCATGGTGGTGTGGGTCTTGTAGCCCAGGGCTTCGAGCACGACGCTGGTCGTGGCCGTCGTCACGGTGATGTCGGTCCAGCCGACATCCGAGAAGCGGACCGTCTGACATTGTTCGGGCTCCGCTGCCTGGGCCAGCAACGGTGCAGCGAGCAACGCAACCAGGGTGTGTGCGAAAAGTCGCTGCGCAGGAACTTTTCGTACGAAACCCAGCAACAGCGAGGGTGAACCTTTCATAGGTGAGGACTCCTGTGATTTTTTCTTCGGGTTCGCGGGGGCCGCCGGGCCTTCTTCGGGCTACCGTTCGACCGGGCCTGCAGAGGGCAGGTTGCGAGGCCGTGCAATACGAGTCGCTTTCGATAATCCACCAGCGTTGGGCAATCGCCTACTGGTAGGGTCGTAACCAGTGCAGGACAGGTCGCATCCAGTACGGGCAATGTCGCATATGGTGTTTTCCACCTCCCAGGCCCGCACTTTGCGTCCCACCCGCAGCGAAAAACGGCCAAGCGAGGCCGGGTTCAGCAGGGCGCGGCTGGACAAAAGTACGTCGGTTGCAGACGGCGTGGGGCGGGGTAAAAGCCTGATGATGCGCTCATTCACGGCAGCTCGCCGGTAACAGCCTAGCACCTGCAAGCGCCGCTACACGGCCTGTGCAGACAAGCCCATCAAGAGGTGATTCGACAATGGCCATCAGCGTGTTCGACCTGTTCAAGATCGGTGTCGGGCCTTCCAGCTCGCACACCGTCGGCCCCATGCGCGCTGCGGCGCTGTTCGTCCAGGGCCTGCGTGAACGCGGCGAGCTGGAGCAGGTACGACGTATCGAAGTGCGCCTGTATGGATCGCTGTCGGCCACGGGCGTCGGCCATGGCACCGACAACGCCACCATCATGGGCTTGATGGGCGAATGGCCGGACTCGATAGACCCCACGCAGATCAGCCCACGCATCGCCGACCTGCGCGAAACCAACACCTTGCAGCTCGACAAGCGCCTGCCCATCGAATTCGTCTGGGCCCGCGACATGCTGCTGCTGGACGAGAACCTGCCGTACCACCCCAATGCCATGACCTTGATCGCCGAAGGCGGCCACGGCGAGCTGCACCGCGACACTTACTACTCGGTCGGCGGCGGCTTCGTGGTCGATGAGGCGCAGGCTGCCAGTGGCGTGCTGGACGCCGACCAGACCGTGCTGCCCTACGATTTCAACAGCGCCGCCGAACTGCTGCGGCTGTGCAAGCAAAACGACATGCGTGTGTCGCAATTGATGATGGCCAACGAACGGGTCTGGCGCAGCGATGCCGAGATCCGCGCTGGCCTGCTCAAGCTTTGGGACGCCATGCAGGAATGCGTGAACAACGGCCTGAAATACGAAGGCACGTTGCCCGGCGGGCTCAATGTGCGCCGCCGCGCGGCCAAGCTGCACCGAAGTTTGCAGGAACTGGGCAAGCCCAACGTGATCGGCTCGACCATGAGTGCCATGGAATGGGTCAACCTGTATGCCCTGGCGGTCAACGAAGAGAATGCCGCAGGCGGACGCATGGTCACCGCGCCCACCAACGGCGCGGCGGGCATCATTCCGGCGGTGCTGCACTACTACATGCGTTTCTCCGACGTTGTGGATGAGTCCAACGTGGTGGAGTTCTTCCTCGGTGCGGCGGCAGTGGGCATCCTGTGCAAGAAGAATGCGTCCATTTCCGGGGCCGAGGTCGGTTGCCAGGGCGAGGTCGGCTCGGCCTGTGCCATGGCGGCTGCCGGCCTGGCCGAAGTGCTCGGCGCCACCCCGGCGCAGCTGGAGAACGCCGCCGAAATTGCTTTGGAACACAACCTGGGGCTGACCTGCGACCCGGTCGGCGGGTTGGTGCAGGTGCCATGCATCGAGCGCAACGCCATCGCTGCGGTGAAGGCGATCAACGCCGTGCAGATGGCCCTGCGTGGCGACGGCGAGCATTTCATTTCCCTCGACCAGGTGATCCGCACCATGCGCGATACCGGCGCCGACATGCACGACAAGTATAAAGAGACCTCGCGCGGCGGCCTTGCGGTCAACGCCATCGAGTGCTGATGCGCCGGTTTGGCACCGTCTGCGGTGCCATGCCACTTTTTGGCGCGCAGGCCCCCGTCGACCGGCGGTCGGGTGTCGCTACCAGAGGTGTCATTGTCGGTGACACTCAAGAATGTCGTTTCTGGGCAACCTTCCCACAAGTGCTACCGAATTGCTCAGCAGTGACAGGCAACGGCGCTGGCACGGCGCTTTGCGCCAAGCGCACAACACTCCAGGAAAAGCCCTACAAGACGAGTGGCAACGTCGTTTTTGGTTTTTTTTGGATGGCCGTTCAACTTCCGGCACGGCGTTTGCGTTGAGATTGGCAAAGCCCCTGCATACGAACTGGGGCAATTACAAGAAAAACGGTGCCCGCCTGAGGCACGCCCTGCATTTGTGTGAGGAGAAACCGCGATGACGTCGTACACCTCCGGGAACCCAACCCAGAACCGCACAGCCCCCCAGTCCATCGGCTTTCTCCTGCTGGACAATTTCACCCTCATTTCCCTGGCGTCTGCGGTCGAGCCGCTGCGCATGGCCAACCAGCTTTCGGGCCGCGAGCTGTACCGCTGGCATACCCTGACCGTCGACGGCGGCCAGGTGTGGGCCAGCGATGGTTTGCAGATCACCCCGGACGCGGCCATGCACAGCGCCCCGCCGATCGACACGGTGATCGTCTGCGGCGGCGTGGGCATCCAGCGCACCGTTACCCGCGAGCATGTGACCTGGCTGCAGGCCCAGGCCCGTCAGTCGCGCAGGCTTGGCGCGGTGTGCACAGGCAGCTGGGCGCTGGCCTGCGCCGGACTGCTCGATGGCTTCGATTGCAGCGTGCACTGGGAATGCCTGGCGGCCATGCAGGAGGCCTTCCCGCGGGTGAACATGAGCACCCGCCTGTTCACGCTCGACCGCAATCGCTTCACCAGCTCTGGCGGCACCGCGCCGCTGGACATGATGCTGCACCTGATCAGCCGCGACCATGGCCGCGAGCTGTCGGCGGCAATCTCGGAGATGTTCGTCTACGAGCGCATCCGCAACGAGCAGGACCACCAGCGCGTGCCGCTCAAGCACATGCTCGGTACCAACCAGCCCAAGCTGCAGGAAATCGTCGCGCTGATGGAGGCCAACCTGGAAGAGCCGATCGACCTGGACGAGCTGGCGGTGTATGTGTCGGTATCGCGTCGGCAGCTCGAGCGCCTGTTCCAGAAGTACCTGCATTGCTCGCCGTCGCGCTACTACCTGAAGCTGCGCCTGATTCGCGCACGGCAGTTGCTCAAGCAGACGCCGATGTCGATCATCGAAGTGGCATCGGTGTGTGGGTTCGTCTCAACGCCGCACTTCTCCAAGTGCTACCGCGAGTACTTCGGCATTCCGCCGCGTGACGAGCGCGTGGGCTCCAACACTGCCCAGCAGGTAGCGATGATGCCGATTCCCCAGGCCATGACGTTGTCGCCGCACAGTGGGCCAATGGCGGCGCTGAGCCAGGCACGCAACGAGTCGACCTTTGCCAGCGTGAGGCTCTGAACGAGCCGTTCCCGAGAGCGATGGTGAGCCTGTAGGAGCGGGCCCGCTCCTACAGGAATGCGGTGAACCGGTATCAGGGGCGGCTGTTGAACTGCGCCAGGGCTGGCAGCAGTTGCTTGTCGATGGCCTGGCGCACGGCTGGAAGAATGGTGGCGCTGCCGGTGTACATCTGCTCGACCATGCCTTTCAACGCCCTTGCGTTGGGCTCGGTCAAACCGCGTACCACCGTTTCACATGCCTGCTCGGCACTGGCCCCGGCAGGAATGTCGAAACCGCGCGCGCGCAGTTGGCCGGCGAGGTCGTCCTGGTCAATCAAATCCGCATGCATCATGGTTTTTATCCTTCTCGCTGCTGTGGTCTGCAACCGATTCTGTGACCAAGCCAACAGCCCGGCAACTACAGAATGTCGCGATGGCTGCTTTGGCTAAGAACAGGTCGCTTCCGGCTAAATCGCAAGACAGGGGAGCGTGCACACTGAAGTCATTCACCGCACCCGAGGGCTTGGTCACCCTCATTCAGGCACAGTGGATGTTGCTCGCTCTCGCACCCCGGTAGCTCACGGCTTTCCGGGGTTTTTTTGTGTCGGCACTGACATTTTTGTCAGTTGCGACGTTTGCAAGACGCCACCTAAATGTGGGCTTCAAGCACATTGAGGTGAGCTCATGAACACAAGATCAGGGACGATTCCAGCCATGCTGTTGGTAGCGCTGTGCGCCGCAGGTGCCGCCAACGCATCCGAGCCTACGAGCGCTTCTACGGGGATACTCTTCGAGCTTGCGGGTGACCACGACCTGCAAGCGCTTCAGGGAAGCTCAGGTATCTACCCGCAACTGCAAGCGTTGCTCAGCGACCCGGCAAGCGCGCAAGTGCAGGTGGTCAAGGTCAATGCCGCATCGATCAGCCCGTCCACCAAGACGTTGCGAGTGCCGCTAAGCCAAGGCAAGGCCGTGACCTTCCGGCTCAGACGAGCCGACCCGCCCGCTCCGGGCATGGAGGGCTGGGTGGGCGATGTGCTGAAGCAGCCTGACCAGAAAACCTCCCCAGGTGAGGTTGATTTCGACCCGTTCACCTGGGTTTCGCTGGTGCGCAACGGCGACCAGATCGTCGGAAGCATCAATGTCGATGGCCAGGCTTATCGCTTGGCGTACGTCGGCGCTGGGCAGCATGTGCTGGTCAAGCTTGACGCCTCCAAAGGCCCTTCCGAAAGCGAGCCGGAACTGAGCGAGGTGCTCAAGCAAGCCGCTGCTGCCAAGACGCCGAAGTCGGCGCATAGCACCATCCGCGTGCTGTTCTTCACCACCAAGGAACGGCGCATGAAAACCCCTAATTACCAGGCGAACCTGGCGGCTGCGATGCAGGACGCCAACCAGGTGATGATCAATTCGCGGGTTCCGGTGACATTCGAGATGGCGGGGAGTGTCGACTCTGACTACGAGGAAGGTACGAAGACCGGCGTTCAACAGTTCGATGACTTCAAGACACCGGGCCGAGCGCTGAACCAGGAAGTGGTGCGCATGCGCCAATACCTGTTGGCCGACCTGGTGAGTTTGTACACCTCATACCCGGGCACAGGTGGCCAAGTCGCCGGGGGGGGCTATTCGATCATTGGGAGCTGGGAAACCCTGGCCCATGAGTTTGGGCATCATCTGGGCGCGGCGCACGGTTGGAACGGAACGTCACCAGGCTACCACCACGGATACCAGCATGAATTGCCGAAGTTTCACACCCGCATGGTGACCACCTGGGGCTCGATTCCCTACTTCTCCAGCCCAAACCTTTACTACCAAGGCATTCGGATAGGTACGCCCGAGCACCATGATGTCGTGCGTACCATCAATGAGCGCCGGGAGGGTGTGGAAAACACCTATCCGGCACCCAGCACCGTACCTTTGGTCACGTTGTATGAGCGAAGCAACTTCTCGGGTAACAGTTGCAAGCTTTATCTTCAACGCAACAAGCTAGTGGCGGTGGGCGACACCTATTGCCGTTCGGTGATGGGCAGCCCTTACTCGCTGAAGGTCAGTAATTTCAGGTCGGGGCACAAGCTCTGCGTGCGCAATGCCGACGACTCGCGCAACCGCTGTTTCTCGGGCGCTTACCAAGGTGATTTCGAGGTCAGGAACCTTGACGTACAAGGCGGCCTGCCTGAGGGGTTGACCCGCACCGCCAAGGGCTACCCCATGAACGGTGCGGTGACTCATATACAGGATGAGTGAGGCTAACGCTGTGGCAGCCCCATTACTCGGCCAACGAACTCCGCGTGGGGCTGGTCACTTTGCGTATCCACCAACCCTTGCAGCAACTGCCCGCTGCGCTCGCTGAACGGCGCCGACTTCGGCCCCGCCAGGTCCACGTGTAGCAGCATCTGTTCGCTCGCCGAGAGGGCTTCGCTGAAACCCTCGCGGTGTAGCGTGTGGTAGAGGTGCAGGCGCTTCTTGTCGAAGCCGATGATTTGCGTCTGCACCCACACCTCGGTGCCGAGTTTCACCTCGTGCAGGTAGTTGATGTGCGCCTCCAGGGTGAACAACGAGTGGCCGCTTTGCCCACGGCTGTCGGCATCCAGGCCGATACGCTCCATCAATGCGTCGGTGGCGTAGCTGAAAATCAGCAGGTAGAAGGCGTCGCGCAGGTGCCCGTTGTAGTCGACCCAGTCCTCCTGGACTGGGGTGCGGTAGGTAATCAGTGCGGGCATCGTCGCCTCCTCAGTCGCCGAACGCCATGCCGTGCTTGGCCTTGCTGTTCTTCACCGCTTCCAGCACGGCCAGCAGGGTGTCGTCGCGGTAGCGCTCCAGCGCGGTAATGCTGCGTTCGCCCAGTTGCTCGCTGGTGCCGTCGACCACGTCGTCGATCAGCTTGTCGGTCAGTTCCGGCGCGGGCAGGTAGGTCCAGGGCAGTTTCAGCGCCGGGCCGAACTGCGACATGAAGTGGCGCATGCCGGCATCGCCACCGGCCAGGGTATAGGTCAGGAAGGTGCCCATGAACGACCAGCGCAGGCCGGCGCCGAAACGGATCGCGTCGTCGATTTCGCCCGTGCTGGCCACGCCGTCGTTGACCAGGTGCAGGGCCTCGCGCCACAGCGCTTCGAGCAGGCGGTCGGCGATGAAGCCGGGCACTTCCTTGCGTACGTGCAGTGGGCGCATGCCCAGAGCCGTATAGATGGTTTTCGCGGCTTCGATGGCCTCGGGGGCGGTGTTCTTGCCGCCGACGATTTCCACCAGCGGCAACAGGTACACCGGGTTGAAGGGGTGGCCGACCACGCAGCGCTCAGGGTGGCTGGATGACTCGTAGAACTCGCTGGGCAGCAGGCCCGAGGTGCTGGAGCCGATGATAGCGTTGGGCTTGGCCGCGGCGCTGATCTTGGCATGCAGGTCGAGCTTCAGCTCCAGACGCTCTGGGGCACTTTCCTGGATGAAGTCGGCGTCGCGCACGCATTCCTCGATGGTGGCCACGAACGTCAGGCGATCTTGCGCCGCGCCTGGGGCCAGGCCTTGTTTTTCCAGGGCTGGCCAGGCGTTGGCGATGCGCTTGCGCAGGGCCTGCTCGGCGCCGGGAGCTGGGTCCCAGGCGACCACGTCCAGGCCGTGGGCCAAGGCGCGGGCCACCCAGCCGCTGCCGATCACGCCACTACCCAGGGCGGCGAAGGTTTTGATTTCGGTGATGAAGGACATTGCGTGCAACTCCTGAAAGTAAGGCTTAGCGGCGCTTGAGGTTCATTTTTGCCCGGCCTTCGGCAGGGGTAAGCACGCGGGCGCCAAGGCGCGAGATGATCTCTACCGCGCGCTCGACCAACTGGCCGTTGCTGGCCAGCACGCCGCGGTCCAGGTACAGGTTGTCTTCCAGGCCCACGCGCACGTTGCCGCCGAGCAGTACCGCCTGGGCGGCCATCGGCATCTGCATGCGGCCGATGCCGAAGCCTGCCCAGGTGACATTGGCCGGCAGGTTGTCGACCATCGCCTTCATGGTGGTGGTGTCGGCCGGCGCGCCCCAAGGGATGCCCAGGCACAGCTGGAACAGTGGGTCTTCGAGCAGGCCTTCTTTCATCATCTGCTTGGCGAACCACAGGTGGCCGGTGTCGAAGATTTCCAGTTCGGCCTTCACACCCAGCTCGGTGATGCGCTTGGCCCCGGCGCGCAGTTGCGCGGGGGTGGAAACGTAGATGGCGTTGCCGTCGCCGAAGTTGAGGGTGCCGCAGTCCAGGGTGCAGATTTCCGGCAGCAGGGCTTCGACGTGGGCCAGGCGCTCCAGCGGGCCGACCAGGTCGGTAGCGGCGCCGAACTCCATGGGCGATTCGCCCGGGCCGATCTCCAGGTCGCCGCCCATACCGGCGGTGAGGTTGACGATGATGTCCACGTCGGCCTCGCGGATACGCTCCATCACCTCGCGGTACAGGTTCACGTCACGGCTGAAGCGCCCGGTCTCGGGGTCGCGGACATGGCAGTGGACGACCGTGGCACCGGCCTTGGCGGCCTCCACGGCGGCGTCGGCTATCTGCTTCGGGGTCACCGGCACCAGGTGGCTCTTGGCGACGGTGTCGCCGGCACCGGTCAGTGCGCAGGTGATGATGACGTCATGGTTCATGGGCAAATCCTTCAGGCATGTCTTTGGGGGCGGTGTTGTCTTTTTCGCGGGTGAACCCGCTCCCACAGGATCTGCACCGATCCTGAGTGTTGTGCAGTCATGTGGGAGCGGGTTTGCCCGCGAAGGGGCGTATCAGTTGGCGGTGAGCTTGATGTTCTCAGCCGCCGGCTTGCCATCGAGGGTGGTGACGCCTTCGAGCCAGCGAGCCTTGTCCTGCGGGTGGTCCTTGAGCCACTGGCGGGCCGACTCCAGCGGGTCCTTGTGGTCGAGCAGCGGCTGCATCATGCGGCTCTCGGCTTCGGCGCTGAAGGTCAGGTTGGCCAGTAGGCGGCTGGCGTTGGGGCAGCTCTGGGCATAGTCCGGCGCGGTCACGGTCCAGACCGTGGCCTTGCCTTCATCCGGGCCCAGGGCGCCTTCGCTGCCTTCCAGGTAGGTCATTTCGATGTTCACGTTCATCGGGTGCGGCGCCCAGCCGAAGAACACCACCGCTTCCTTGCGCCGCACGGCGCGGTCGACCGCAGCCAGCATGCCTGCTTCGCTGGACTCGACCAGCTGGAACTTGCCCAGGCCGAACTGATCCTTCTTGATCATTTCCTTGATCTGGGTGTTGGCGCCCGAGCCCGGCTCGATGCCGTAGATCTTGCCGCCCAGTTCCTTCTGGAATTTCTGGATATCGGCGAAACTCTTCAGGCCCTTGTCGGCCAGGTAGGTGGGAACTGCCAGCGTGGCGCGCGCATCTTCCAGGCTGGGCTTGTCGAGCACCTTGACCTGCTTGGCGTCGACGAACGGGGTGATGGTCTGGGTCATCAGCGGGTTCCAGTAGCCCAGGAACATGTCCAGGCGTTTGTCGCGGATACCGGCGAAGATGATCTGCTGCGAAGCGCTGGTCTGCTTGACCTGGTAGCCCAGGCCTTCGAGCAGCACTTGCGCCATGGCGCTGGTGGCGATCACGTCGGTCCAGTTGACCACGCCCAGGCGCACGTTCTTGCATTCGGCGGGCTCGGCGGCGAACACAGGGGAAATCAGGGTGGAGCTCAGAGCGAGGGACAACAGACTGCGGCGGATAAAGCGTTGCATGGTGGCTCTCCATCGGCAGAACGTATTGTTATGGGGGCCGGCCTCTACGGGCCGTGTTCAAAAAGTTACGCCGGTGGCACAGTAGGAAATCGCACGCTGGCGACCAAGAATGGCACGCAAGCGACCACCTTGCCTGCGGAGCACGCAATGCCTGAAACCATCCAGTTCCTGTTGTTGCCTGGCTTCTCCGCGATTGGCTTCATCAGCGCCGTGGAGCCGCTGCGCGTGGCCAACCGTTTTCGCGGCCCGCTGTATCGCTGGCGCGTGCTGAGCCTGGATGGCGGCGCGGTGCAGGCGAGCAATGGCATGTCGGTGAACGCCGACGGCGCGCTGGCCGAGGCCGAGCGCGCCGGCATGCTGCTGGTGGTGGCGGGGTTCGAGCCGCTGGCCGGGTTCGGTTCGGCGTTGCAGCATGCGCTGCGTCGGCTCGACCATGACGGCATGACGCTGGGAGGGATCGACACGGGGGCGATGGTGCTGGCCGAGGCAGGGCTGCTCGATGGCTACCGGGCGACCTTGCACTGGGAGGCGCTGGAAGCGTTCAAGGAGCGCTATCCCAGGTTGCAGGCAACCCAGGAGCTGTTCGAGATCGACCGTCGGCGCATCACCTGCGCGGGCGGCACCGCGTCGATCGACCTGATGCTCGACCTGATCGCCCAGGCCCATGGCAGCGAGCTGGCGATCCAGGTGTCGGAGCAGTTCGTACTGGGGCGAATCCGTCCGCGCCAGGACCACCAGCGCATGCAGATCGCCAACCGCTATGGCATCAGCAACAAGAAGCTAGTGAAGGTGATCGGCGAGATGGAGCGCAACACCGAGCAACCGCTCGATACCCAGGTGCTGGCCGATGGCGTGCAGGTTACCCGTAGGCAGCTGGAACGGTTGTTTCGCTTGCACCTGGGAGACACGCCCAGCGGTTTTTACCTCCGGCTACGTCTGGACAAGGCGCGCCAGCTATTACGCCAGAGCGACATGAGTGTCTTGGAAGTAGGTATCGCGTGCGGGTTCGAGTCGGCCTCGTACTTCTCCCGACGTTATCGGGGCCGGTTTGCGTGTTGTCCGAGAGAAGATCGACGGAATTAGTCAGTTCATTCAACGGCAATTACACCGGTAGCTTCGAAGTTCGCCGACTTCTCGAGAACCCGACACCCAACCTGCCACAGGGTTTGAAGTCGGTTCGCTACTCAGCTGGGCTGGCGGGAATCCTCGCGGTGTCATACCTTACAAAAAATAACCATGGACCTGCCCTGCGAGCCATTTACCCAGGCTCGCGGGGCAGCGCCGTACTCACCGCTGGCCGATCGACTGCAGGTATTCCGAGCGCTCATCGCTACGCTGCGCAAAACAGGCATTGCCTGCCGCCTCGAAAGCCTTGTTGCCAGGTTTCTCGGCAAAGGTCTCCACCCTGCAGTCAGCGTCGCGCAGCTTCGTCCACAGTTCCTGCGCCGCATGAAGCTTGTCTATAAGCGACTTGGCCTTTGCCTCATCATCGGCATACTGGTCGTGCACACGCTGCACCAGTTCGTCGAACGCATCTTTCAAGCCTCGCTCGGCCTCCTGCCTGTTATAGGCCGCACAGGCGTATTCCTGTTGCTCGGTCTCGACATTGTCGCAGGGCGTGCTTTCTTCCTCCGAGGCGTGGGCACCGAGGGCCACGACAGCCAGCAGGGCCAGCCATGCCTTTGATTTCATCCGGTTTCTCCTGAGCGAGCGGTCGAGTCGCTGGCGATTCTCGCTCAGCCGCGCGCAGGACGTATAGCTCTCTGACAAAAAGTTCATACAGTGCGGATAAGGGTCTTATCGAGAGCCACTCTCATTAGCGCAACCCCTGGCGCAGAGCCCACATCGCCCATTGACGCTTTCGGCAAACCCCCTGTCGTTTTTGCATCGGGACGCCCCCTGCCACAGGCATATGCTGGCCCCAAAGCGCCGACACACGATTTGGCGCGGCATAACTCGATAAAAGGGGACCGCCTGATGAGCCCAGCCGAACTACACGCCGACAGCATCGTCATCGATGGCTTGATCATCGCCAAGTGGAACCGCGAGCTGTTCGAAGACATGCGCAAAGGCGGCCTGACCGCTGCCAACTGCACCGTGTCGGTATGGGAAGGGTTCAAGGCCACCGTCGACAATATCGCCGCCAGCCAGAAGCTGATTCGCGACAACAGCGACCTGGTGATGCCGGTGCGCACCACCGCCGACATCCGCAAGGCCAAGGAACTGGGCAAGACCGGCATCCTTTTCGGCTTCCAGAACGCTCACGCCTTCGAAGACCAGATCGCCTACGTGGACGTGTTCAAGCAACTGGGCGTGGGCATCGTGCAGATGTGCTACAACACCCAGAACCTGGTGGGCACCGGTTGCTACGAGCGCGACGGCGGGCTGTCGGGCTTTGGCCGCGAAATCGTCGCCGAGATGAACCGCGTGGGCATCATGTGCGACTTGTCCCATGTCGGTTCCAAGACCTCCGAGGAAGTCATCCTCGAATCGAAAAAACCGGTGTGCTACTCCCACTGCCTGCCTTCGGGCCTGAAAGAGCATCCGCGCAACAAGTCCGATGAGGAACTGAAGTTCATCGCCGACCACGGCGGCTTCGTTGGCGTGACCATGTTCGCGCCGTTCCTGGCCAAGGGCATCGACTCGACCATCGACGACTATGCCGAGGCCATCGAGTACACCATGAACATCGTCGGTGAAGACGCCATCGGTATCGGCACCGACTTCACCCAGGGCCACGGCCAGGACTTCTTCGAGTACCTGACCCACGACAAGGGCTACGCCCGTCGCCTGACCAACTTCGGCAAGATCATCAATCCGCTGGGCATTCGCACCGTCGGCGAATTCCCCAACCTCACCGAAACCCTGCTCAAGCGCGGTCACTCCGAACGCGTGGTGCGCAAGATCATGGGCGAGAACTGGGTCAACGTCTTGAAAGACGTCTGGGGCGAGTAAGCCGCTCTCCAAGCCTGCAAGCCCTTGCCAGCAACGCTGGGGCATCCAAACACAAAATTTTCTGGAGTTGAGTTTCCATGGCCAAGATCGCCCCGCAATTGCCAATCGAAGTCGACAGCGAAACCGGTGTCTGGACCTCCGACGCCCTGCCGATGCTGTACGTGCCGCGCCATTTCTTCGTCAACAACCACATCGGCATCGAGGAAGTGCTGGGCGCCGACGCCTATGCCGAGATCCTCTACAAGGCCGGCTACAAGTCCGCCTGGCACTGGTGTGAAAAAGAAGCCGAGTGCCATGGTCTGGAAGGCGTGGCGGTGTTCGAGCACTACATGAAACGCCTGAGCCAGCGCGGCTGGGGCCTGTTCGAGATCCAGGACATCGACCTGGACAAGGGCACCTGCAGCGTCAAGCTCAAGCACTCGGCGTTCGTGTACGTGTATGGCAAGTGCGGGCGCAAGGTCGACTACATGTTCACCGGCTGGTTCGCCGGGGCCATGGACCAGATTCTCGCGGCCCGTGGCAGCTCGATTCGCACCGTGGCCGAGCAGGTCTACGGTGGCTCCGAAGAAGGCCACGAAGATGGCCTGTTCATTACGAAGCCGTTGTAAGCCGGAGACTGCGTCATGGCATTCGAAGCAATGTTCCAGCCGATCCAGATCGGCAAGCTGACCATCCGCAACCGTGTGCTCAGCACCGCGCACGCGGAGGTCTACGCGACCGACGGCGGCATGACCACCGACCGCTACGTGAAGTACTACGAAGAGAAGGCCAAGGGCGGCATCGGCCTGGCCATCTGCGGCGGCTCGTCGGTGGTGGCCATTGACAGCCCACAGCAGTGGTGGGCCTCGGTGAACCTGTCGACCGACCGGATCATCCCGCACTTCCAGAACCTTGCCGACGCCATGCACAAGCATGGCGCCAAGATCATGATCCAGATTACCCACATGGGCCGTCGCTCGCGCTGGGACGGTTTCAACTGGCCGACCCTGATGTCGCCGTCGGGTATCCGCGAGCCGGTACACCGCGCCACCTGCAAGACCATCGAAGTGGAAGAGATCTGGCGGGTGATCGGCAACTATGCCCAGGCTGCGCGCCGGGCGAAGGAAGGTGGCCTGGATGGTGTCGAGCTGTCGGCCGTGCACCAGCACATGATCGACCAGTTCTGGAGCCCGCGGGTCAACAAGCGCACCGACGAATGGGGCGGAAGCTTCGAAGGCCGCATGAAGTTCGGCCTGGAAGTGCTCAAGGCCGTGCGCGCAGAGGTGGGTGACGACTTCTGCGTGGGCATGCGTATCTGCGGCGATGAATTCCATCCCGATGGCCTGAGCCACGAGGACATGAAGCAGATCGCCGCGTATTACGACGCTACCGGCATGATCGATTTCATCGGCGTGGTGGGCTCGGGTTGCGATACCCACAATACCCTGGCCAACGTCATTCCCAACATGAGCTACCCGCCGGAGCCGTTCCTGCACCTGGCGGCGGGCATCAAGGAAGTGGTCAAGGTCCCGGTGCTGCACGCGCAGAACATCAAGGACCCGAACCAGGCCACGCGCATCCTCGAAGGCGGCTACGTCGACATGGTGGGCATGACCCGTGCGCACATCGCCGACCCGCACCTGATCGCCAAGATCAAGATGGGCCAGGTCGACCAGATCAAGCAGTGCGTCGGTGCCAACTACTGCATCGACCGCCAGTACCAGGGCCTGGATGTACTGTGCATCCAGAACGCCGCGACCTCCCGTGAATACATGGGCGTGCCGCACATCATCGAGAAAAGCACCGGGCCCAAGCGCAAGGTGGTAGTGGTGGGCGCAGGCCCTGCCGGCATGGAGGCCGCCCGCGTGGCTGCGGAACGTGGCCACGACGTGACCCTGTTCGAGAAGAAAGACCAGATCGGCGGGCAGATCACCACGGCGTCCAAGGCGCCGCAGCGTGACCAGATCGCCGGTATCACCCGCTGGTACCAGCTGGAGCTGGCGCGCCTGAAGGTCGACCTGCGCCTGGGCACCGCAGCGGATGTGGACACCATCCAGGACCTGCGTCCGGACGTGATCGTGCTGGCCGTAGGCGGCCACCCGTTCGTCGAGCAGAACGAGCACTGGGGCGCAGCCGAAGGGCTGGTAGTCAGCAGCTGGGACGTGCTCGATGGCAAGGTTGCGCCGGGCAAGAACGTGCTGGTGTACGACACCATCTGCGAATTCACCGGTATGTCCACCGCAGACTTCCTGGCCGACAAGGGCGCGCAGGTGGAGATCGTCACCGACGACATCAAGCCGGGCGTGGCCATGGGCGGTACCACCTTCCCGACCTACTACCGCAGTGTGTACCCCAAGGAAGTGATCATGACCGGCGACATGATGCTGGAAAAGGTCTACCGCGAGGGCGACAAGCTGGTGGCGGTGCTGGAGAACGAATACACCGGCGCCAAGGAAGAGCGCGTGGTCG
Source organism: Pseudomonas sp. LS_2 (assembly GCF_042709235.1). Lineage (NCBI taxonomy): Bacteria > Pseudomonadati > Pseudomonadota > Gammaproteobacteria > Pseudomonadales > Pseudomonadaceae > Pseudomonas > Pseudomonas sp. LS_2. The sequence continues at coordinate 74,737 of NZ_JAVAYC010000008.1, forward strand.
ACCAGGTGGTGGTGGAGAACGGCGTGCGTCCTGACGAAGCGCTGTACTACGCGCTCAAGGAAGGCTCGCGCAACAAGGGCCAGATCGACATCGAGGCGCTGTTCGCGATCCAGCCTCAGCCGATCCTCGGCCAGCCGGGTGAGGGCTACCTGCTGTACCGCATTGGCGACTGCGTGGCCCAGCGTAACGTGCATGCGGCGATCTATGACGCCTTGCGGTTGTGCAAGGATTTCTGATCGATACAAGTCGTCGCCACCGGGCGCGGCCCCTGTGGGAGCCTCCCATGTTGAACACCCTTCTACCCATCCTGCTGTTCGCTGCCCTTGCACTCGCCGTGCTCGGTGCCGCACGCCGGGTGCGCATGTGGCGCCGGGGCCGGGCGTCCAAGGTCGACCTGCTCGGTGGCCTGCTGGCCATGCCGCGCCGCTACCTGGTGGACCTGCACCATGTGGTCGAGCGCGACAAATACATGTCCAACACCCACGTGGCCACGGCCGGCGGTTTCGTGCTTTCGGCGGTGCTGGCGATCCTGGTGCATGGCTTCGGCCTGCAGAGCCAGATCCTTGGCTACGCATTGCTGGTGGCCACGGTGATCATGTTCAGCGGCGCGATCTTTGTCTTCAAACGTCGCCTGAACCCGCCTGCGCGCCTGTCCAAAGGCCCCTGGATGCGCCTGCCGAAAAGCTTGCTGGTGTTCGCCGCCACCTTTTTCATCGCTACCTTGCCCGTGGCCGGCATCCTGCCTGCCAACAGTGGCGGCTGGGTGATGGTCGGTATCCTCGGCCTGGGCGTGCTGTGGGGTGTGTCGGAGCTGTTCTTCGGCATGACCTGGGGCGGGCCTATGAAGCACGCCTTCGTCGGTGCCCTGCACCTGGCCTGGCACCGCCGTGCAGAACGCTTTGGCGGTGGCCGCTCCACCGGCCTCAAGCCGCTGGACCTGGAAGACCCGAACGCGCCGCTGGGCGTGGAAAAGCCGGTGGACTTCACCTGGAACCAACTGCTCGGCTTCGATGCCTGCGTGCAGTGCGGCAAGTGCGAGGCCATGTGCCCGGCGTTCGCCGCTGGCCAGCCGCTGAACCCGAAGAAACTCATCCAGGACATGGTCATCGGCCTGGCCGGTGGCAGCGACGCCAAGTTCGCTGGCAGTCCATATCCAGGAAAACCGATCGGCGAGCACAGCGGCCACCCACACCAGCCCATCGTCAATGGCCTGGTCGATGCCGAAACGCTGTGGTCATGCACCACTTGCCGCGCCTGCGTCGAGGAATGCCCGATGATGATCGAGCACGTCGATGCCATCGTCGACATGCGCCGCCACCTCACCCTGGAAAAGGGCGCGACCCCGAACAAGGGCGCCGAGGTACTGGACAACCTGATCGCCACCGACAACCCCGGCGGCTTCAACCCCGGTGGCCGGATGAACTGGGCAGCCGACCTGAACCTGAACTTGCTGGCGGAGGTGAAGCGCACCGAGGTGCTGTTCTGGGTCGGCGACGGCGCCTTCGACATGCGCAACCAGCGCACCCTGCGTGCCTTCGTGAAAGTGCTCAAGGCCTCGGGCGTGGACTTCGCCGTGCTCGGCCTGGAAGAACGCGACAGCGGCGACGTGGCGCGCCGCCTGGGCGACGAAGCGACCTTCCAGCAACTGGCCAGGCGCAATATCCAGACCCTGGCCAAGTACAAGTTCCAACGCATCGTCACCTGCGACCCGCACAGCTTCCACGTGTTGAAGAACGAGTACGGCGCCCTGGGCGGTGACTACCAGGTGCAGCACCACAGCACCTACATCGCCGAACTGATCGCCGCCAACAAGCTCAACCTCGGCCAGCACAAGGGTGGCAGCGTCACCTACCACGACCCCTGCTACCTGGGCCGCTACAACGGCGAGTACGAAGCCCCGCGCGAGGTGCTCAAGGCGCTGGGTATCGAGGTGCGCGAGATGCAGCGTTCGGGCTTCCGGTCACGTTGCTGCGGCGGCGGTGGCGGCGCGCCGATCACCGATATCCCTGGCAAGCAGCGTATTCCCGACATGCGCATGGACGATATTCGCGAGACCGAGGCCGAACTGGTCGCCGTGGGCTGCCCGCAGTGCACCGCGATGCTCGAAGGCGTGGTCGAACCGCGCCCGCAGATCAAGGACCTCGCCGAGCTGGTGGCCGATGTGCTGATCGAGGACCAAGCCCCGGCGGCGGGAAAGTCGCCGGTAGCCAAACGTGAACCTGCGGAGGTGCATTGATGAGCGACATCATCCGCCGCGACCCGCGCGCCGAGTGGATCGCCCGCAACCGCCTGCACCCGCTGCATGCGGCCATGCAGACGCAACAAACCAGTTGGATGGGCCCCAACGGGCTCATGCGCAAGAACCCCCACGCGCTGGCGGCCGGCTTCATCGGCCCGGCCGGGCTCAAGCGTATCGACCGCAGCGGCGCCCAGCAGGGTACCGGCGTGGGCGGGCGGCGCAGCGCGGCGGCTGAAGTGCAGTTGCCACTGCACCAAGTGGCGGAACCTGCGTTCTACATCGCAGTGGTGCCGGACATGGTGGGTGGTCGCCTGGGCAGCCACGACCGCGATCTGCTGGGCCTGGCCCACAGCCTGGCGGGCAACGACGGTGCCGTGCTGGCGATCGTCTTCGGCGAGCACAAGGAAAGCAGCTTCTCCAGCGCCGGGGTCGACCGCCTGCTGGTCATCGAAGGCGAGCAGTACCTGGGTTATGCACCGGAGCAGTGGGTACAGGGCCTGCGCGCTGTGGATAACCAGTTCGCACCGCGTCACTGGTTGCTGCCGGACAGCCGCACCGGTGGCGGCGAACTGGGCCGCCGCCTGGGCGCGGCCCTGGGCGAGCGCCCGGCCACGCGAGTGTGGCAGGTCAAGGATGGCCAGTGCATCGGCCGAGCCGGTGCGGGCCAGCAAGACCTGCAACGCACCGTTCCGCGTCTGATTCTGGGGGCGGCGGAATGTGCCGAGCCGGTCAGCGAAACGCGACACGAAGCCCTGCCGGTAGAGTTGTCCACACGCGTGGCGCGCAGCCTTTCGCGTATCGAAGACCTCGGCTCGGTGGCCGTGGACCCGGCCAGTATCGCGATGGCCGAGGCGGAGTTCATTGTCTCCGGCGGCAATGGTGTCAAAGACTGGGACTTGTACCACAAGGCAACCGCCGCCCTCGGCGCCACCGAAGGCGCCTCGCGGGTGGCGGTGGACGACGGTTTCATGCCGCGCAACCGTCAGGTGGGCGCCACGGGTACCTGGGTGACAGCGCGGGTCTATGTGGCCGTGGGTATCTCGGGGGCGATCCAGCACCTGCAAGGCATCGGCGCCTGCGACAAGGTGGTGGCGATCAACATGGATCCCGGCTGCGACATGATCAAACGCGCCGACCTGTCGGTGATAGGCGACAGCTCGGCGATTCTCCAGGCCCTGATCGACGCTGTGGACAACTTCCGCAGCGCCGGCCAGCGCGACGCGGCATAAGGGCACTAGCATGAGTACCAAAGTGATCAGTCTGGTTTCCATCGGCGCCCACCCCAGCTCCGGCCGCGCCCGCCGCGCCGAGCAGGACTCGCGCGCCGTGGAGCTGGGCTTGCAGCTGGCTGGGGATAACTTGCAGGTGGTGCATGCCGGCGACCCGCGCGAAGAAGCGTTGCGTGGCTACCTGGGCATGGGCCTGGAGCATCTGGACGTGCTGGAGCAACCGGCCGGCGCCGACGTGCTGGGCGTCTTGGGTGATTACCTGCGCGACGCCGGGGCACAGTTGGTGCTGACCGGCAGCCAGGCGGAAACCGGCGAGGGGTCCGGCATGCTGCCGTTCCTGCTGGCCGAGAAGCTGGGTTGGCCACTGCTGGTGGGCCTGGCCGAGGTGGAATCGATCGAAAATGGCACCGCCCAGGTACTCCAGGCGCTGCCCCGTGGCCAGCGCCGCCGCCTAAAGGTGCGTTTGCCGTTGCTGGCAACTGTGGATAACGCCGCGCCCAAGCCTCGCCAGAGCGCTTTTGGTCCGGCGCGCCGTGGCGTGCTGGCGGCGCGCAGCGTGGCGATCGTCGAGGATGAACTGCTGGTCGATGCCGAGTTGCAACCGGCCCGCCCGCGCCCCAAGCGGCTCAAGGTAATCAAGGCCAAGAGTGGTGCCGACCGTATGAAGGCAGCGACGGCCAAGACCAGCGGCGGCGGGGGCAAGGTGCTCAAGGATGTTTCTCCACAGGAAGGTGCCGAGGCGATCCTGAAGCTGCTGGTGGAGGAAGGCGTGCTGCGCTGAGCAGGGGTTACACACACACGCTGTTCGCCACTCTGTGGATAAAGTGTTTGTGTATCGCTGCAGGCCATGATTGCCGCGGACTGTAGAGATTCGATCAATAAATGAACAGGCTAAGCCACGGATCTTCCGTGGCTTTTTCATTTCACTCCGAGGGCAATTTGGGAAGTTGCCCACAATGGCTGTTGGTGTGCCTGTGGACAAGATGTTGGGTTAGTGCTGCAGCCCTCGTCACCCGCGGGGTGCAGGAGTTTGATCGGAAAATGATCAATTTTCGCCAGACTCGTATTTCCGATGTTCGCGGCAAGCCCTACAGGTTCGATCACCCTTCGTAGGAGCGGCCTTGGGCGCGAACACGGGGCAGCCGGTGCCTTTGGGCGCTGGCCTCACAGCGCTCTCCACATCCTTCCACAAATACTGTGCGCCACCCTGTGGATAAAATGTGCAACGCCTCGCCAGGCCCCGTAAACATGGGTGTTTGAGTGAATAGATCAAAAAATGACCGGTGATCGAAAACTGGTAATCTTGCCAGTTATCCAGGTCAGTTGGATGGGTTACGTTGCCTTGCCCTACGCCTGGAGTGCCCCGCAATGCATCGGTCGTCCTTGCTTGCTAACCATCATCAATGCTCGACGCTGCGCGGTACGAGAACCTCACCACGTGCCTATGGCCCCTACGGCTACCTTGCGCAACAGGGAGCACCGCTTACCTGCTTCGTAGGCCAAGCACGTGACCCGATAACGGGCCTTTATCATTTGGGTAATGGCCATCGAAGCTACAGCCCGGTCACGATGAGGTTCTTGTCCGCGGACTCGCTCAGCCCTTTCGGTACAGGGGGTATCAACGCCTATGCATACTGTGGCGGCGACCCGGTCAACCGTATCGATCCTAGCGGGCGTACTTTTCATTTCGCGAGTTTGTTCCTGCGGGGGCTGAGCATGGCGTCCAACGCCGCCACACTCGTCTACAACTTCCTGGGAAACGTTCCCACTAATCGCGTGGCGGCGAATGCCCAACGGATAAGTACGTTTGGGGCCGTGCTTAGTCTGGCGAGTGCTGCCGCGCAGTACGCGGGTGTGTCAAGTGCGGTTTTTGGTGCCAACGTCGGAACTGCAATCAGCCTGACGGCCACTGCAACCCGTGCCATCTACGCAGCTTTCGGGCCGGAATCGAACCCGCTGCGGCAGATCAGAGACAACTGGCGAGTGATGATAGGCTTTGAGGGTGCCGCGCCAAGCGTTAGTCATGACATACCTCTGCAGGCGCTTATCTCTGCACCGAGAGGCCCGGATAATCCAGCGGCGGTGCCTGAGAGGGGCGCGGTCTCGATAGATATGGTTCACATCAGGCAGGGTGATGACGTCAGGTTCGACGTCAACCGGCATCTGGTGAACCGATTTACACGTCAACGCATGGTGCGCCGAAACAGCTGGCCGGGGTGAGGCTCGGTCCTTCATGAACCCCGCTGCACAGCTGACGCTGTGCAGCGGGGGTGTTTGTCACTGCGCCTTCACTTCCTTCAGGTAAGGCGCCGGCTCCGCCCCAAGGTTCGCCAGCAGGCGGTCACTGTACCAATCGATGAAGTTCACCACGCCGAACTCGTAGGTCTTGGAATAAGGCCCTGGCTGATAGGCGGTGGAGTTGATGCCGCGCTGGTTCTCTTCGGCCAAGCGACGGTCCTGGTCGTTGGTGGCATCCCACACCTTGCGCATGCGCTCGGGGTCGTAGTCGACGCCTTCCACGGCATCTTTGTGCACCAGCCATTTGGTGGTGACCATGGTTTCCTGTGCGCTGATCGGCCACACGGTGAAGACGATCATATGGTCGCCCATGCAGTGGTTCCACGAGTGCGGCAGGTGCAGGATACGCATCGAGCCCAGGTCCGGGTTCTGGATACGACCCATCAGCTTGTTGCACGCCTGCTTGCCGTCCATGGTCATCGACACGGTGCCCTTGAGCAGTGGCATGCGCACGATGCGGTTACGCAGGCCGTGGCTCTTGTGCAGGTACGGGATCTTTTCGGCTTCCCAGGCGGCAGCCGAGGCGGCAACGTGGTCCTTGAAAGCCTGGTCGGCGCGGGGGTCGTTGGTGTCGTCCCACTCCAGCAGGGTGTTCAGCAGCTCCGGGTGCGAACCGTTGCAGTGATAGCACTCGCGGTTGTTCTCCAGCACCAGTTTCCAGTTGGCCTTTTCCATCAAGGTGGTCTGCACCGCCACCTTGGTGTTTTCCATGTCGTACGGTTCCATGTAGTGGTCGAGCGTGGCCAGGAACTCGTCGATGGCCGGCGGGTTTTCCGCCAGGCTGATGAAGATGTAGCCGCCGGCTACCTTCACGTTCACCGGTTTCAGGCCGTATTGCTTCATGTCGAAGTCGGCGCCCATCTCGGTGCCGGCGAACAGCAGGCGGCCGTCCAGTTCGTAGGTCCACTGGTGGTACGGGCAGACCAGCTTGGCCACCTTGCCCTTCTCGCTGGTGCACAGGCGCGAGCCACGGTGACGGCAGACGTTATGGAAAGCGTGCACCTTGCCTTCGGCGCCACGGATCACCACGACTGGGTTCTTGCCGATCTGCAGGGTGATGAAGTTGCCCTTGGCCGGGATCTCGCTGACCAGGCCCGCGATCAGCCATTCCTTGTGGAAAATCTCCTGCATGTCGATCTGGAACAGGCGCTCATCGTTGTAGAACGGTTGCGGCAGCGAGTAGGTGCGCTCGCGGGTTTGCAGCATCTCGGCGGTGGCCTTGCGTGCAGGTTCCAGTGGATCGCCCAGGCTCAGGGTTGCGGTGACGTCCATCGTTGTATCCTCAAGGCCGTGTTTCGGCCGGCGAAAGGTGGCTAATCGTTGTTGTGTTGCCGCAAGGCTGTTTGGCGGAAAAGCAGCGGTTCTATTTGCCGAGGAGTGTGCGTTCACGCCGCTGGCGAACCATATCCATGGGCGACATGGCCGAATCGAATTCCGACGCGCCAACCCTTGTAGTGCGGGGCTGGTCGCGATAAGCACGCCGATGTCGCGGATGGGAATGTGCGACGCCCTGCGCTTGCGCATTATCGCAACCATAAGAAGGCCGATAGTCGGCTGCTGGAGATGAACATGTCCGAAACCTTCCTCAACCCGGTCACCACCCAGACCTGGGCCAACGGCCGCCACATCGTGCGCTGCGTCAAGGTCATCCAGGAGACCTGGGACGTGCGCACTTTCTGCTTCATGGCCGACCAGCCGATCCTGTTCTTCTTCAAGCCCGGCCAGTTCGTCACCCTGGAACTGGAGATCGAAGGCCGGCCTGTGATGCGTTCGTACACCATTTCCAGCGCGCCGTCGGTGCCCTACAGCTTCTCGATCACGGTCAAGCGCGTGCCGGGCGGGCTGGTGTCGAACTTCCTCCACGACACCATGCACGAAGGCGCCGAGCTGCCGGTGCACGGCCCCGTGGGCTTGTTCAACGCCATCGATTTCCCGGCGCAGAAGGTGCTGTACCTCTCCGGCGGCGTCGGCATTACGCCGGTGATGTCGATGGCCCGCTGGTTCTACGACACCAACGGCAACGTCGACATGGTCTTCGTGCACAGCGCCCGCTCGCCGAAGGACATCATCTACCACCGCGAACTGGAGCACATGGCCTCGCGGATTCCCAACTTCAGCCTGCACATCATTTGCGAGAAACACGGCCTGGGCGAACCTTGGGCGGGTTACCGGGGGTACTTGAACCAGCGCCTGATGGAACTGATCGCCCCGGACTACATGGAGCGCGTGGTGTTCTGCTGCGGCCCGACGCCATACATGAACGCGGTCAAGCGCATGCTCGAGGCGGTGGGCTTCGACATGAAGAACTACCATGAGGAGTCGTTTGGCGCGACGCCGCCAGAGGCCAAGGCCGATGCAGTGGAGCATGCCGAAGCTGCGGCGGATGCGCCGGCGCCGGATCTGGCCGAGCTGAACCTGGTGGAGTTCGTCGGTAGCGAGAAGAGCATCCGCGTCGCCCCGGGGGAGACCGTGCATGCGGCAGCGGCCAAGGCCGGGCTGATGATTCCCAAGGCCTGTGGCATGGGTATCTGCGGCACCTGCAAGGTGCTCAAGCTCGGCGGCGAGGTAGAGATGGAACACAACGGCGGCATCACCGAGGACGACGAGGCCGAGGGCTATATCCTGTCGTGCTGCAGCGTGCCGAAGGGCGATGTGCGGATCGATTACTGATCCCTTGTACCCGGCGTAACTGTAGGAGCGGGCTTGCCCGCGAAGAAGGCCCCGCGGTGCATGACCAGGGCTTCGCCCTGGTTCGCGGGCAAGCCCGCGCCTACAGGATTTTGCGTGCGGCTATGTTCAGGTGCGGAACCGCGCTACCAGCCCGTTCAAATCGACCGCCAGGCGTGACAGCTCGGCACTTGCCGCAGCGGTCTGGTGCGCACCGGTGGCGCTCTGCACCGACAGGTCGTTGATGTTCACCAGGTTGCGGTCCACCTCGCGTGCCACCTGGGCCTGCTCCTCGGCTGCGCTGGCGATCACCAGGTTGCGCTCGTTGATCTGCAGGACCGCACCGGCGATGGTATCCAGCGCCTGGCCTGCGCCGCGGGCGATGTTCAGGGTCGATTCGGCGCGCTCGGTACTGGTACGCATCGACGCCACCGCCTGCTCGGTCCCGCCCTGAATACTCCCGATCATGCGCTCGATATCGCTGGTGGACTGCTGCGTACGGTGCGCCAGTGCACGTACCTCATCTGCCACCACGGCGAAGCCGCGACCCGCCTCGCCAGCACGGGCCGCCTCGATGGCGGCGTTGAGCGCCAGCAAGTTGGTCTGGTCGGCCAGGCCACGGATCACATCCAGCACCTTGCCGATGTCACGTGACTGCTCGGCCAGGTTGGACACCAGCCCCGACGTTGCCTGCACGTCGGCGCTCATGCGCTCGATGGCGCCCACCGTTTCCTGCACCAGGTCACGACCGTCGCCTGCCGAGCGGCTGGCCTCGCGCGAAGCTTCCGAGGTGCTGACCGCGTTGCGCGCGACTTCTTCCACTGCGCTGGTCATCTCGGTCACTGCCGTGGCGGCCTGTTGGATCTCGTTGTTCTGCTGCGACAGGCCGCGTGCGCTCTCGTCGGTAACGCTGTTGAGCTCTTCGGCAGCTGAGGCTAGCTGGGTGGCGGAGCCGGCGATCAGGTGCAGGGTGTCGCGCAGTTTCACCTGCATCTTGCTCATGGCTTGCAGCAGGCGCGCAGCTTCGTCGCTGCCTTCGGCCTGGGTGGAGCGGGTCAGGTCGCCCTCGGCAATCTGCTCGGCGGCCTGCAATGCCTCGTCGATTGGCTTGACGATGCTGCGGGTCAGCGCCAGGGCGAACACCAGTGTCAGCAGCGCAGCGATGACCAGCAAGATCACCACCAGGGTAAAGGCGTTGTCGTACTGCTTGGCGGCGACTTCGTTGGCTTGGCGGGTCTGTTCGGTATTGATGGCTACCAGCTTCTCCATGACGCTGCTGATCTGCTCGGAGTTGCTCAGCAGGTCGTGGGCCATCAGCTCGCGCAACGCCTCCAGCTGGTTGGCCTGATTAAAGGTGCGCATCTTCGCTTCCAGCTGACGGTACTGGTTGAGCAGTTGCCCGTACTGGTCGTAGGCGGCTCGCTCGTCGGCGGCGCTGATGAGCGGCTCGTAGGTTTTGCGGGCCTTGTCCACCTGCGCGTTGCGCTGGTCCATTTGCGCCAGGGTGTTGGTTTGTGACTGGGCTTCGCGGTTGCTCAGCAGGCGGTAGCCCAGGTTGCGCAGTTGCAGGTTGAGGATGGCGAGCTCATCGATGGCCTTGATGCTTGGCACATTGATGCGCTCGATGGTCGCGCCGGCTTCGCGAATCTTTCCCATCTGGATCAATGAGAAAATACCCAGGCCCAACATCAATAGGCCGATCAACGCAAAACCAAGTAACGCACGGGGGGCGATGTTCAGGTTTCGTAACGACATGGAGGTTTCATCCGCAGGTAGGTTCGCGGTCCATGCGAATAAGGGGCTCTGACCTGCCTATCGGTTGCCGCCAACAAGTCTTGAGGGCGAAATGGAAAAATCATGCTCAGTCACGAGGTGACCGGACCGATGGTTGCCCCAACCTTGGAACAAGGTGCTTTTCTGCCTGTCAATCTTCCACGCCCAACCCTTTGATTTCCCATATTTAATGGCGAGGGCACACGCTTTTCTTTATCGTGTGCGCCCTTTGCAACAACCCCGAGATAGACGCATGTTGGAAGCATCCCTGAATCAACTGGAGCAACTGGTCACCGACCTGATGCACAAGAACACCCAATTGGCCGAGCAGAACCACAAGCTCTACGAGGAACTGGCCCAGGCCAAGGAAGAGAATGAAACCCTGCAGCTGTCGTTGATGGAGCAGGAAGAGAAGCACGGGGCCACCGCTGCGCGTATCCAGGCGCTGGTCGAGCGCGCCAGTGCAGGCGTCGTCGGCGCATGAAGCTGCAAGCGCAGCCGATCAACGTGGTGTCGATCCTCGGCAACGACTATTCGCTGAAGGCCCCCGAGGGCCAGGAAGAAACCCTCAACCAGGCGGTGCGCATGCTCAATGCCGCCCTGGCCGAAACCAAGCGCAGCTACCCGACCTTGATCGGTGACAAGCTGCTGGTGCTGGCCGCCCTGAACCTCTGCTCGAAGCAGATCGAGCTGCAGCGTGAGCATGCCCAGACCCTGGAGCGCACCCAGGCGCAGGTGGATGCCACGGTGAACGCGATTGCCCGGACCATCGGCGAGCAGTGAGCCGCCGTTGCGAGATGCCCCGATGGGCGGCGTTCAGGCCGTGCATCGGGGCAGGAAGGGTTGGGGGCAATGAAATCGCTGGGTATCAGATGTAGCCAACGGTCACTTGGAGTTCGGCGAAGCAGCCGGATTTGACCGTGATATCCCGCTTGAGCACCCGCACGATGTAGCTACCGCGTCGGAAGGTGGTGCCCAGTGGCATCTGCATCAGCGCGTAGCGCAGTTGCGGCTCGTTCACCCGCTCTGGACGGTGCTCGTTGTTGACCTGGAGCAAAACCTTTACCCCGGGCTTGTCGGCAGGGCACATGGCATTTAGCGCCTCCTTGGGGCAGGTGCAATTGCCCTTGATGGCCCAAGTGCCCTGTTTGCCGTTATCGGTGTATTCGAAGAAGTAGGGTGGACGAAAACCCGTACCCCAGAAGAAATCGTTCAGGTGACAGTTGAGCAGCAACTGCTTGACGTCGGGATGGGTGATGAGGGTGCCGAAGAAGGTGACTTCCAGGTCTTGGTGCATGAAATTGATCCCTGTATGGGTGGAGAAGGGATCAATATGTGGAGTGTGTACAACACGACGTATCAGGGAATGGCGAAACGGAAGTAGGAGTTATCGTCGTCCCTAGGTATCTGGCGGTCGGGGGGCAAGGCCCCCCGGCGATCTATCAGGTACCGAGAACCGCGCGAATGTCTTTCGCCAGCTCGCGCACCCGAGCTTCTTCGGTATCCCACGAACACATGAACCGCGCACCGCCGCTACCGATGAAGGTGTAGAAGCGCCAGCCCTTGTCGCGCAGGGCTTGCAGGGCGAATTCCGGCAGTTGCAGGAACACGCCGTTGGCTTCCACCGGGAACATCAATTCGACCTGCGGCAGGTCGCTCACCAGCGACGCCAGCAATTGCGCACAATGGTTGGCATGCTGGGCATGGCGCAGCCAGGCGCCATCCTCCAGCAGGCCGACCCAGGGCGCCGACAGGAAACGCATCTTCGAGGCCAGCTGCCCGGCCTGCTTGCAGCGGTAGTCGAAGTCTTCGGCCAGGTCGCGGTTGAAGAACAGGATCGCCTCACCCACGGCCATGCCGTTCTTGGTGCCGCCGAAGCACAGCACGTCTACGCCAGCCTTCCAGGTCAGCTCCGCTGGCGAGCAGCCCAGGAACGAGCAGGCGTTGGAGAAACGCGCGCCGTCCATGTGCAGGTTCAGGCCGAGCTCCTTGCAGGTGGCGCTGATCGCCTTGAGCTCGTCGGGACGGTAGACCGTGCCGACCTCGGTGGCCTGGGTGATGGTCACCACGCGAGGCTTGGGGTAGTGGATGTCCTGGCGCTTGAGGGCCACTTCGCGGATGGTTTCCGGGGTCAGCTTGCCATCGATGCTGCGCGCGGTCAGCAGCTTCGAGCCGTTGGAGAAGAATTCCGGTGCGCCACACTCGTCGGTCTCGACGTGGGCGGTCTCCGAGCAGATCACGCTGTGGTAGCTCTGGCACAGCGAGGCCAGGGCCAGGGAGTTGGCCGCAGTGCCGTTGAAGGCGAAGAACACTTCGCAGTCGGTCTCGAACAGCTTGCGGAAGTACTCCGAGGCGCGCTCGGTCCACTGGTCGTCGCCGTAGGCGCGTTCGTGGCCTTGGTTGGCCTTGGCCATCGCGGCCCAGGCTTCGGGGCAGATGCCAGAGTAGTTGTCGCTGGCGAATTGCTGGTTGTTGTCGGTCATGACGGCGGTCCTTGTTACGACGCAAGGCGAGCACTCTAAACCATCGCTGAAACGGTTGCCTATACAAGCTGAGCCCTGCGCCGATCATGGCGGCCCTTTCGCGGGTAAACCCGCTCCCACAGGTACTCCATAGCGCTTGAATTCTGTGGAGAACCTGTGGGAGCGGGTTTACCCGCGAAGAGGCCATCACAGACACAACCCAATGTCGTAAACGCGCCATTGCAAGGCGCGCGCAGGCATCTGTGCCCCCCGGCCCAGTCATACCATCGCCGCAAAGGGTGAGAAGACCCTCACCTGACAAGAAACGATCGCTGCCGGGAGATACACGATGTTCAGCAAGCAAGACCAGATCCAGGGTTACGACGACGCACTGCTGGCGGCGATGAATGCCGAGGAACAGCGCCAGGAAGATCACATCGAGCTGATCGCCTCGGAGAACTACACCAGCCAGCGCGTCATGCAGGCTCAAGGCAGCGGCCTGACCAACAAGTACGCCGAAGGCTACCCTGGCAAGCGCTACTACGGCGGCTGCGAGCACGTCGACAAGGTCGAGGCGTTGGCCATCGAGCGCGCCAAGCAGCTGTTCGGCGCCGACTATGCCAACGTCCAGCCACACTCCGGCTCATCGGCCAACAGCGCGGTGTACCTGGCCCTGCTGCAGGCCGGAGACACCATCCTGGGCATGAGCCTGGCCCACGGCGGCCACCTCACCCACGGCGCCAAGGTGTCGAGCTCGGGCAAGCTGTACAACGCCGTTCAGTACGGTATCGACACCAATACCGGCCTGATCGACTACGACGAAGTCGAGCGCCTGGCCGTCGAGCACCAGCCGAAGATGATCGTCGCCGGCTTCTCGGCCTACTCGAAAACCCTCGATTTCCCACGCTTCCGTCAGATCGCAGACAAGGTCGGCGCCTTGCTGTTCGTCGACATGGCCCACGTGGCCGGCCTGGTTGCTGCTGGCCTGTACCCGAACCCGATTCCGTTTGCCGACGTGGTCACCACCACCACCCACAAGACCCTGCGCGGCCCACGTGGCGGCCTGATCCTGGCCAAGTCCAACGAAGAGATCGAGAAGAAGCTCAACGCTGCCGTGTTCCCCGGCGCCCAGGGCGGCCCACTGATGCACGTGATCGCCGCTAAGGCGGTGTGCTTCAAGGAAGCCCTGGAGCCAAGCTTCAAGGCCTACCAGCAGCAAGTCATCGACAATGCCCAGGCCATGGCCCAAGTGTTCATCGAGCGCGGCTATGACGTGGTCTCCGGCGGCACCGACAACCACCTGTTCCTGGTCAGCCTGATTCGCCAGGGCCTGACCGGCAAGGACGCCGACGCCGCCCTCGGTCGCGCCCATATCACCGTCAACAAGAACGCCGTGCCCAACGACCCGCAATCGCCGTTCGTCACCTCGGGCCTGCGCATCGGCACCCCGGCCGTCACCACCCGCGGCTTCAAGGTCGCCCAGTGCACCGCACTGGCCGGCTGGATCTGCGATGTGCTGGACAACCTGGGCGATGCCGACGTCGAAGCCGACGTCGCCAAGAACGTCGCCGCGCTGTGCGCCGACTTTCCGGTCTACCGCTGAGTGGAGTAACCAACATGCAACGCTATTCGGGCTTCGGCCTTTTCAAGCACTCCCTCAGTCACCACGAGAACTGGCAGCGCATGTGGCGCACGCCGACCCCCAAGAAGGTCTACGACGTGGTCATCGTCGGCGGTGGCGGCCATGGCCTGGCTACCGCCTACTACCTGGCGAAAGAACACGGCATCACCAATGTCGCGGTGATCGAGAAGGGCTACCTGGGCGGCGGCAACACCGCCCGTAACACCACCATCGTGCGTTCCAACTACCTGTGGGACGAATCGGCGCATCTGTACGAACACGCCATGAAGCTGTGGGAGGGGCTGTCCCAGGACATCAACTACAACGTGATGTTCTCCCAGCGTGGCGTCTACAACCTGTGCCACACCTTGCAGGACATCCGCGACTCCGAGCGCCGGGTCAACGCCAACCGCCTCAATGGCGTGGATGGCGAACTGATCCGCACCGAGCAGGTGGCGGCCGAAATTCCGTACCTGGACTGCTCGAAGAGCACCCGCTACCCGATCCTCGGCGCCACGGTGCAGCGCCGTGGCGGCGTGGCCCGTCACGACGCCGTGGCCTGGGGCTACGCCCGTGCTGCCGACGCCCTGGGCGTGGACCTGATCCAGCAGACCGAAGTGATCGGTTTCCGCAAGGAAAACGGTGCGGTGATCGGCGTGGAAACCAACAAGGGTTTCATCGGCGCCAAGCGCGTCGGTGTGGTCACCGCCGGTAACTCCGGGCACATGGCCAAGCTCGCCGGCTTCCGCCTGCCGCTGGAATCGCACCCGCTGCAAGCGCTGGTGTCCGAGCCGATCAAGCCGATCATCGACAGCGTGATCATGTCCAACGCCGTGCACGGCTACATCAGCCAGTCCGACAAGGGCGACCTGGTGATCGGCGCCGGTATCGATGGCTGGGTCGGCTATGGCCAACGCGGTTCGTACCCGGTGATCGAGCACACCTTGCAGGCGATCGTCGAGATGTTCCCGATCCTCTCCCGGGTGCGCATGAACCGCCAGTGGGGCGGCATCGTCGACACCACCCCAGACGCCTGCCCGATCATCTCCAAGACCCCGGTGAAGAACATGTTCTTCAACTGTGGCTGGGGCACCGGCGGCTTCAAGGCCACCCCTGGCTCGGGCAACGTCTTCGCTGCGAGCCTGGCCAAGGGCGAGATGCACCCGCTGGCCGCGCCTTTCTCCATCGACCGTTTCTACAACGGTGCGCTGATCGACGAACACGGCGCCGCTGCCGTCGCCCACTGACCCGGAGACAACCGTCATGTTGCAAATCTTCTGTCCCCACTGCGGCGAGCTGCGCTCCGAAGAAGAATTCCATTCCTCGGGCCAGGCGCACATCGCCCGCCCGCTGGACCCGAACGCCTGCTCCGACGAAGAGTGGGGCACCTACATGTTCTTCCGCGACAACCCGCGTGGTATCCACCACGAGCTGTGGGACCACGTCGCCGGTTGCCGCCAGTACTTCAACGTCACCCGTGACACGGTGACCTACGAGATCCTGGAAACCTACAAGATCGGCGAGAAGCCTCAGGTCACCGCCGCAGGCAAGACCACCGCCGCCGCGACCGCCAAGGGCCAAGGGGAAAAAGTATGAGCCAGAGCTATCGCCTCGCCAGCGGCGGTCGCATCGACCGCAGCAAGGTGCTGAACTTCACCTTCAACGGCAAGACCTACCAAGGCTATGCCGGCGACACCCTGGCCGCCGCGCTGCTGGCCAATGGCGTGGACATCGTCGGGCGCAGCTTCAAGTACTCGCGTCCGCGCGGCATCATCGCCGCCGGCACCGAAGAGCCGAACGCCATCCTGCAGATCGGCGCCAGCGAAGCCACGCAGATCCCCAACGTGCGTGCCACCCAGCAGGCCCTGTACGCCGGCCTGGTGGCCAGCAGCACCAATGGCTGGCCGAACGTCAACAATGACGTCATGGGCATCATCGGCAAGGTCGGCGGCAACATGATGCCGCCGGGGTTCTACTACAAGACCTTCATGTACCCCAAGTCGTTCTGGATGACCTACGAGAAGTACATCCGCAAGGCCGCAGGCCTGGGCCGCGCACCGTTGCAGAACGACCCGGACAGCTACGACTACATGAACCAGCACTGCGACGTGCTGATCGTCGGTGCCGGCCCCGCGGGCCTGGCTGCCGCGCTGGCCGCTGGGCGTAGCGGCGCGCGGGTGATCCTGGCCGACGAACAGGAAGAGTTCGGTGGCAGCCTGCTCGACAGCCGCGAAACCCTCGACGGCAAGCCTGCGGCCGATTGGGTCGCGGCGACCATCGCCGAGCTCGAGGCGCTGCCGGAAGTGACCCTGCTGCCACGTGCCACGGTCAACGGCTACCACGACCACAACTTCCTCACCATCCACGAGCGCCTCACCGACCACCTCGGCGACCGCGCACC
Source organism: Pseudomonas sp. LS_2 (assembly GCF_042709235.1). Classification (NCBI taxonomy): domain Bacteria; kingdom Pseudomonadati; phylum Pseudomonadota; class Gammaproteobacteria; order Pseudomonadales; family Pseudomonadaceae; genus Pseudomonas; species Pseudomonas sp. LS_2. The sequence goes on from NZ_JAVAYC010000008.1 coordinate 91,427, forward strand.
CATCGGCCAGGTGCGCCAGCGCGTGCACCGTGTCCGCGCCAAGCGCGTGGTATTGGCCGCCGGTGCCCACGAGCGCCCGCTGGTGTATGGCAACAATGACCTGCCGGGCAACATGCTGGCTGGCGCGGTATCGACCTATGTGCGCCGCTACGGCGTGGCGCCGGGCCGCAAGCTGGTGCTGTCGACCAACAACGACCACGCCTACCGTGCAGCGTTGGATTGGCACGACGCGGGCTTGCAGGTAGTGGCCATCGCCGATGCCCGCCACAACCCACGCGGTTCGCTGGTGGAAGAGGCGCGGGCCAAGGGCATTCGCATCCTCACCTCCAGTGCGGTGATCGAGGCCAAGGGCAGCAAGCACGTCACCGGTGCCCGCGTGGCCGCCATCGATGCGCAGGCGCACAAGGTCACCAGCCCAGGCGAAACACTCGACTGCGACCTGATCGCCACGTCCGGCGGCTACAGCCCGGTAGTGCACCTGGCCTCTCACCTGGGTGGTCGCCCGGTGTGGCGTGAAGACATCCTTGGCTTCGTGCCGGGCGATGCGCCGCAGAAGCGCGTATGCGTGGGCGGCGTGAATGGCGTCTACGCCCTGGGCGATGTGTTGGCCGATGGTTTCGAAGGCGGCGTTCGCGCAGCCACCGAAGCAGGCTTCAAAGCCAGCACCGGCGTGCTTCCGAAAACCTTGCAGCGCAAGGAAGAGGCCACCCTGGCGCTGTTCCAGGTGCCCCACGACAAAGGCACTGCCCGTGCGCCGAAGCAGTTCGTCGACCAGCAGAACGACGTCACCGCCGCCGCCATCGAACTGGCTACCCGCGAAGGCTTCGAGTCCGTCGAGCACGTAAAACGCTACACCGCCCTGGGCTTCGGTACCGACCAAGGCAAGCTGGGCAACATCAACGGCCTGGCCATCGCCGCCCGTTCGCTCGGCATAGGCATTCCGGAAATGGGCACCACCATGTTCCGCCCCAACTACACGCCGGTGACCTTCGGCGCGGTAGCGGGCCGCCATTGTGGCCACCTGTTCGAGCCGGTGCGCTTCACCGCGCTGCATGCCTGGCACGTGAAGAACGGCGCCGAGTTCGAGGACGTCGGCCAGTGGAAGCGCCCCTGGTACTTCCCCAAGGCCGGTGAAGACATCCACGCCGCCGTGGCCCGCGAGTGCAAGGCCGTGCGAGACAGTGTCGGCCTGCTCGATGCTTCGACCTTGGGCAAGATCGACATCCAGGGTGCGGATGCGCGCGAATTCCTCAACCGCGTGTACACCAACGCCTGGACCAAGCTGGACGTGGGCAAGGCCCGCTATGGCCTGATGTGCAAGGAAGACGGCATGGTCTTCGACGACGGCGTGACCGCCTGCGTCGGCGACAACCATTTCATCATGACCACTACCACCGGCGGTGCAGCCCGCGTGCTGCAATGGCTGGAGCTGTACCACCAGACCGAATGGCCGGAGCTGAAGGTGTACTTCACCTCGGTTACCGACCACTGGGCGACCATGACGCTGTCCGGCCCCAACAGCCGCAAGCTGCTGGAGGAAATCAGCGACATCGACCTGGACAAGGACGCCTTCCCATTCATGAGCTGGAAGGAGGGCAACGTCGGTGGCGTACCGGCGCGGGTGTTCCGTATCTCGTTCACCGGCGAGCTGTCGTACGAGGTCAACGTGCAGGCCAACTACGCCATGGGCGTGCTCGAGCAGATCGTCGAGGCGGGCAAGAAGTACAACCTGACCCCGTACGGCACCGAGACCATGCACGTGCTGCGCGCCGAGAAGGGCTTCATCATCGTCGGCCAGGACACCGACGGCTCGATGACCCCGGACGACCTCAACATGAGCTGGTGCGTGGGCCGCAACAAGTCGTATTCGTGGATCGGCCTGCGCGGCATGAACCGCGAGGACACCACCCGCGAGAACCGCAAGCAGCTGGTGGGCCTCAAGCCTGTGGACCCGAACGTGTGGCTGCCCGAAGGTGCCCAGCTGGTGTTCGATCCGAAGCAGCCGATCCCGATGGACATGGTCGGCCATGTCACCTCCAGCTATGCGGCCAACTCCCTGGGCTACTCGTTCGCCATGGGCGTGGTCAAGGGCGGCCTCAAGCGCATGGGCGAGCGGGTGTATTCGCCCCAGGCCGATGGCAGCGTGATCGAGGCGGAAATCGTGTCTTCGGTGTTCTTCGATCCGAAGGGTGAGCGGCAGAACGTCTAAGGCTTCCGGCTGGCAACACCGGACCCTGTGGGAGCGGGTTTACCCGCGAATGCGATGGTGGATTCACCGCCCTCTTCGCGGGTAAACCCGCTCCTACAGGTTCGGCGTCGCCCTGACCTACAGAATTCAAGGCAGGTAAGAAATGAGCGCTATCAACGTCTTCCAGCAAAACCCCGGCAGCGATGCCAAGGCCCAGTCGCCACTGCACCACGCCGACCTGGCCAGCCTGGTCGGCAAGGGCCGCAAGAACGCAGGCGTCACCCTGCGCGAAAAGAAACTCCTCGGCCACCTGACCATTCGTGGCAACGGCCATGACCAAGCCTTCGCCGGTGCCGTGCACAAGGCCCTGGGCCTGGAGCTGCCGGTGGCCTTGACCGTGGTGGCCAACGGCGAGATGTCGCTGCAATGGGTCGGCCCGGACGAGTGGCTGCTGATCGTGCCGGCGGGCCAGGAGTTCGCCACCGAGCAGAAGCTGCGCGACGCTCTCGACGGCCAGCACGTGCAGGTGGTCAACGTCAGCGGCGGGCAGACCCTGCTCGAGCTGCGCGGCCCGAATGTGCGCGAGGTGCTGATGAAATCCACCAGCTATGATGTACACCCGAACAACTTCCCGGTCGGCAAGGCTGTCGGCACCGTGTTCGCCAAGTCGCAACTGGTGATTCGCCGTACAGCCGAGGACACCTGGGAGCTGGTGATTCGCCGCAGCTTCTCCGACTACTGGTGGCTGTGGCTGCAGGATGCGTCGGCCGAGTACGGCCTGGCCATCGAGGCATAAGGAGCGCAGCACATGAGTCGGGCACCGGATACCTGGATTCTCACCGCCGACTGCCCGAGCATGCTCGGCACGGTCGATGTGGTCACGCGTCACCTCTACGAGCAGCGCTGCTACGTCACCGAGCACCATTCCTTCGATGACCGGCTGTCGGGGCGTTTCTTCATTCGCGTGGAGTTCCGCGCCCCCGATGGCTTCGATGAAGACGGCTTCCGTGCAGGCTTCGCCGAGCGCAGCGAAGCGTTCGGCATGGCCTTCGAGCTCACCGCGCCGAACCACCGCCCCAAGGTGGTGATCATGGTCAGCAAGGCCGACCACTGCCTGAACGACCTGCTCTATCGCCAGCGCATCGGCCAGCTGGCCATGGACGTGGTCGCGGTGGTGTCCAACCACCCCGACCTCGAACCGCTGGCCCATTGGCACAAGATCCCCTACTACCACTTCGCCCTGGACCCGAACGACAAGCCGGCCCAGGAGCGCAAGGTGCTGGATGTGATCGAACAGACCGGCGCTGAGCTGGTGATTCTCGCCCGCTACATGCAGGTGCTGTCGCCCGAGCTGTGCCGCAGGCTCGATGGCTGGGCGATCAACATCCACCACTCGCTGTTGCCGGGCTTCAAGGGCGCCAAGCCCTACCACCAGGCCTACAACAAGGGCGTGAAGATGGTCGGCGCCACCGCGCACTACATCAACAACGACCTGGACGAGGGGCCGATCATCGCCCAGGGCGTGGAGGTGGTGGACCACAGCCATTACCCCGAGGACTTGATCGCCAAGGGGCGCGATATCGAATGCCTGACCTTGGCGCGGGCGGTGGGGTATCACATCGAGCGGCGGGTGTTCTTGAACGCCAATCGTACTGTGGTGCTTTGACATTGGGGCTGCTTTGCAGCCCATCGCGACGCAAGGCCGCTCCCACAGATGTAGCGCATGTGACGCCTCTGTGGGAGCGGCCTTGTGTCGCGATGGGGCGCGAAGCGGCCCCGGGTTCTTGCGCCGCAAACAGACAACCCCCTGTCGCTTCCAGTCAGCGCACCTTCGGCCATCGCGCCCACAATTCCCTGCATTCCAGTAACACATGTCGCCCATGGACGGCGGCGCTTCAACCAACGCTGCATAAATACAAATCAAGCGAGGTAAGAGCATGTCTGGTAATCGTGGAGTGGTGTATCTCGGCGCTGGCAAGGTCGAAGTACAGAAGATCGACTACCCCAAGATGCAGGACCCGCGTGGCAGGAAGATCGAGCACGGGGTCATCCTCAAGGTGGTCTCCACCAACATCTGCGGCTCCGACCAGCACATGGTCCGCGGTCGCACCACTGCCCAGGTCGGCCTGGTACTTGGCCATGAAATCACCGGCGAAATCGTCGAACTGGGCCGCGACGTCGAGCGCCTGAAAATCGGCGACCTGGTGTCGGTACCGTTCAACGTCGCTTGCGGGCGCTGCCGTTCCTGCAAGGAAATGCACACCGGCGTGTGCCTGACCGTCAACCCGGCCCGCGCTGGCGGCGCCTATGGCTACGTCGACATGGGCGACTGGACCGGCGGCCAGGCCGAATACGTGCTGGTGCCGTACGCCGACTTCAACCTGCTGAAACTGCCCGACCGCGACAAGGCCATGGAAAAGATCCGTGACCTGACCTGCCTGTCGGACATTCTGCCCACTGGCTACCATGGCGCCGTGACTGCCGGCGTCGGCCCGGGCAGCACCGTGTACGTGGCAGGTGCAGGTCCCGTCGGCCTGGCCGCCGCGGCGTCGGCCCGCCTGCTGGGCGCTGCCTGTGTCATCGTCGGTGACTTGAACCCGCTGCGCTTGGCCCATGCCAAGTCCCAGGGCTTCGAGGTGGTCGACCTGTCCAAGGACACCCCGCTGCACGAGCAGATCGTCGACATTCTTGGCGAGCCAGAAGTGGACTGCGCCGTGGACGCCGTAGGTTTCGAAGCCCGTGGCCACGGCCACGAAGGTGCCAAGCACGAGGCTCCGGCCACTGTGCTGAACTCGCTGATGCAGGTGACCCGCGTTGCTGGCAGCATCGGTATCCCGGGGCTCTACGTGACCGAAGACCCTGGCGCGGTCGATGCCGCCGCGAAAATCGGCGCGCTGAGCATCCGCTTCGGCCTGGGCTGGGCGAAATCCCACAGCTTCCACACTGGCCAGACCCCGACCATGAAATACAACCGCCAGCTGATGCAGGCGATCATGTGGGACCGCATCAACATTGCCGAAGTGGTGGGGGTGCAGGTGATTAGCCTGGATCAAGCGCCGGAAGGGTATGGCGAGTTCGATGCGGGTGTGCCGAAGAAGTTTGTGATTGACCCGCACAAGACGTTCAGTGCGGCGTGAGTGTTGATGAAAGAGCCCCGGTCAGGGGCTCTTTTTTTCATCATCCTTCTGGCTGACAGCCAGCACCGAGCCTTTTTCGTCACTTGCCAGCAAGCTGCCACCGCCATCTGTAAAGCATTGCTCGGCTAGCGGCATATGGGCGTTACGAATGATAGAGCGTTTGCTATCACTATCATTGACCGTGACGAGGTTTCCGTTTTGATAGAAAAAATGTGTGACTTTATTTTGTGAGTTCATGAGTTCCTCCTGTTTTAATCACTGTCACTCTTTTAGTGCGGCCGTCGATTACTTCTTGGGCAATGCAGAAGCTTACTACTGAAAATTTTGGTAAATGATCTAGAGAGGCGAGGGGCTGCGCAGGTTTTGGATCCGTTGCGTTATGGCTGTTTGAGGTAGGGCTTTTGGTTCTAGGCGATAGTTTTGAAAGTAATCAAGTATTTTAGTTAGGTCGGAGGAGGTTGAGTAATGTTTAAACCAGAATTTACCTTCGGTCGCCCAGTGTTTCATCGTGATTTCCAGTCGATCTGCATGAGCACGTGTCACGCCTCGAAAGTGCTTTGATGTAACTTCTCCCCCCCATCCTCCTCGGCCAGATGCCCTCTTGAAAGATGCGTAAAGCCCTGCTCCACCAGGCGGTGTCGACGCGATGCGTAACGCATTTGTAGCCGACACTGCGTCACGCAAAGCGTCATTCCCAGGAAATGTGCTATTGAAGTATTCATCAAATTTTTTCGGTTTCATGTTCTGAGCCGCATGCGCAAGCCCTCCGACTCGCTCTGTCCAACTAAATGTCCCTTCTGTGAATTTTCCAAGTTTGGGTCTTGCTGGGCGGGAGTAAATTGATTTTAGGGACTGGAACGGTTTGGCGCTTGCCAGTTCTTTGGCCCAGATGGGTATTCTGAAGTTACCCGAAGGATCATGAAAATTAACGGGGTCATTCGATGAATAGGCGTAGCTGTTTACGCCGCCTACGCCAAACGGGCTCAGTGTGTCGGTCGAGCAAAAACGCATGAGTGAAGGGCTAAACATGCGCCTGCCATTTCCTAACCAGTAATTTTGGGTGAGGGCGTTGTAAAGCTCGCCGTTCAAAGCGATTGGAGATGACAGGTTCGATATTTGAGCACTGTACCCGTAGACGGTGTATGCAATAGGGACGGACTGGCCGTCAGGCATGACCCGCTGAACGATAGACTGAGCGAGATCGGTGGCCAGTAAAGATGAAGAATTTCTTCCCATGGGAGAGGTCACGTGATTTGAATGCTATCAAGTTTAATTTGATTCCATGTAATTCTACATCTGCCGACGTTTTAGCTGTTGTAGGTCTCAGGGAACTTAGTTTCGGGCGAGTAAGTAAATCGTTCAACTAGCAAATTTACCAGGTAGGCACTCGGTGAATCTGATCCACTTTGGCTTCTGTCAGTTAGCGCGAGTCGGGTGATAAGCCTTGCGCGTGAACAGCGATGACTGACCCGGAACAAAGCCTTCTGTGCCTAGTCAAATCCTCGTTTTCCGGCCATCCTGGCCCGTGAGGTACCACCCGATGAAAGCATCCACCCTTGCAACGCTGCTCACCCTGGCCGCCAGCCCGGCATTCGCCTTCAACTTAAGCGACGCTGCCAACGCCGTATCCGCCATGCAAGCGCCAACGCCGCAAGGCCAGGTACAAGCACCCGCCGCCCAGGCCAATCTGCTGCACACCTTGGGCAGCGAACTGAACATCACCCCCGAGCAGGCCGTGGGCGGGGCTGGGGCGATGCTGGGGTTGGCGCGCAACAACCTGAGCAGCGACGACTATGGCCAGTTGACCAAGGCTGTGCCGGGGCTGGACCTGTTGTCCGGGGCTAACGCACTAGGTGGGCTCAGTGGTTTGGGCAGCTTGCTGGGCAACAGCGGTGAAGGCCAGTCGGCCTTGAACAAGGCGCTGGGCAACGATGTGCAGAACCGCAGCGACCTGGACAGCGCCTTCAAGGCGCTGGGCATGGATACCGGCATGGTCGGCCAGTTCGCGCCGTTGATCCTTCAGTACCTGGGGCAGCAGGGTATCGCCGGTTCGTTGCTGCAGAACCTGGGCAGCCTGTGGAACAGCCCGGCGCCATTGGCCCAGCCCTCGGTCTGAGGCCTGGGCTGTGCTTAGCGCATCTCGGCGCGAAGTGCCTCGATGCGCTGGTCTTTCTCTTCCCACAACTGGTTCACCCAGGCCTGCACGGTCTGGCGAAACGCCGGGTCGTTTTCGTAGTCGCCTGTGCACAGGGCCGGGTCCAGCTCACGCACACGAATATCGATGATGACCCGGCTGATGCTGCCATTGAGCAAGTCCCAGAAGCCGGGCGCCTTGTTGCCGGGGTAAACGATGGTCACGTCCAGCAGTGCATCGAGCTGTTCGCCCAGTGCGCCCAGCACGAAGGCCACGCCGCCGGCCTTGGGCTTGAGCAAGTTGCGGTAGGGCGACTGCTGGGCCTGGCGCTTGGCTTCGGTAAAGCGTGTGCCTTCGAGGTAGTTGACCACGGTCACCGGCTGGCGCTTGAACAGCTCGCACGCCGCTTTGGTGATCTCCAGGTCCTTGCCCTTGAGCTCGGGGTGCTTCTCCAGGAAGGCCTTGCTGTAGCGCTTCATGAAGGGGTAATCCAGCGCCCACCAGGCCAGGCCCAGCAGCGGCACCCAGATCAGCTCTTTCTTGAGGAAGAACTTGAAGAACGGCACCTGGCGGTTCAGGGCCTCGATCAATGCGGGGATGTCGACCCAGCTCTGGTGGTTGCTCACGCACAGGTAGGAAGTGCTTTTGCGCAGGTTTTCGATGCCACGGATATCCCACTGGGTGGGAATGCACAGGGCGAAGATGGCTTTGTCGATTTCAGACCAGGTTTCGGCGCACCACATCACCGCTGCCGACGCATAGTCGCGGCCCCGGCCGGGCAGTACCAGCTTGAGCAGGGCGAAAACCAGCAGCGGGCCGATAATCACCAACGTGTTCAGCAACAGCAGCAGGGTAGTAAGAATGCCGGTCAGCAGGCGACGCATAAGGAGACTCTTGTTGTGTGAATTTTGCGGTTGGCAATGATAAGCAGGGCAGCGTCCTAAGCCAAACTTCCAGTGCCCAGCGGGCGGCACAAATGTTTCACATTGTGTTGGATAAGCTGTGACAACGAACCTATCCTGCCGACGCAGTCTAAGCACTGTCTCATCTCAAGGAATACTGCCCGTGAAACCTCTGCTCGCCCTCCTGTCGCTGCTGGCATTGCCGGCGATGGCCGCCGACCCGACGCTCTATGGCCGTTACGAGTACATCAAGCTGCCGGAGTTCGGCGAAACCCTGAAGGCCAAGATGGACACCGGGGCGTTGACCGCCTCGCTGTCGGCCAAGGACATCGAGACCTTCACCCGCGACGGCGAGGACTGGGTACGCTTCCGCCTGGCCACCAAGGATTCCGACGGCAAGGTCTATGAGCACAAGGTGGCGCGTATCAGCAAGATCAAGGCCCGAAGCGGCGATGACGATGAGGACGAGGAGCCGGCCGAGGCGGCGCGGCGCCCGGTGGTCGAACTGCAGCTGTGCTTGGGGGAGGTGAAGCGCACGGTGGAAGTGAACCTGACCGACCGCAGCAATTTCAACTACCCCTTGCTGATCGGCGCCAAGGCCCTGCGTGAATTCAAGGCCGCTGTAAACCCAGCACGGCGTTATACGGCGGACAAGCCTGACTGCTGATTGCCGGTGATGGCCTCCTTGCGGGCAAGCCCGCTCCCACAGGTCGTGTAGGAGCGGGCTTGCCCGCGAAGAGGGTAGGTCAGGCAACCGGGGCAGTAGCGACCATCGATGGCCGTTGGCTCACCTCGGCGTACCAGGCGGCCAGCCCTGGCTGCTGTTCGCGCCAGCCGAACTCGGGCTGGCGCAGGTCCAGGTAACTCAAGGCACAGGCCACGCCTATCGCCGCCAGATCGAAGGTCGAGGCGAGTTCGGCCAGGTGCTGTCGCTCCAGGTCTGCCAAGCTGCGGCGGATCTTCTGCGACTGCGCGTCCAGCCAGCCGCCCCAGCGTTTGTCTTCAGGGCGCAGGAAGCTTTCGTAGCGGCTGGAGACCGCTGCATCCAGAATCGCATCGGCCTGTGAAGCAAGGGTCATCCGACGCCAGCGCGCCGAGCCCTCACGGGGCAGCAGCGGGCTGCCGACGTGCTGGTGGTCGAGGTATTCGCAGATCACCCGGCTATCGTGCAGCACAGTACCGTCGTCCAGGCGCAGGGCCGGAAGCTTGCCGATCGGGTTGCTCTGGTTGAGCTGGTCATCGCCGCTTACCGGGCTGACATTCACGCTTTTCAGGGTCACGCGCTCGAGTTGACCGGTCTCGTGCAACACCACCATGACCTTGCGCACGAACGGCGACAGCGGCGAGTGGAACAGCGTCATCGTCGCCATGGCTCAGTTACCTTGCAGGCTCGGTGGCAGGCAGACACCGGTACCGCCGATGCCGCAGTAGCCTTCCGGGTTCTTGGCCAGGTATTGCTGGTGGTAGGCCTCGGCGAAGTAGACGGTAGGCGCCTGCTCGATCTCCGTGGTGATCTGGCCGAAACCGGCCTTGTCCAGTTCGCCCTGGAACACCTCGCGGCTGGCCTTGGCCTGCTCCAGCTGTTCCGGGCTGGTGCAGTAGATGGCCGAACGGTACTGGGTACCGATGTCGTTGCCCTGGCGCATGCCCTGGGTGGGGTTGTGCAGCTCCCAGAACATTGCCAGCAGCTCGCGGTAGCTGACCTTGTCCTTGTCGAACACCACCAGCACCACTTCGGTGTGGCCGGTCAGGCCCGAGCAGACTTCCTCGTAGGTGGGGTGCGGGGTGAAGCCGCCGGCATAGCCGACAACGGTGCTGACCACGCCTTCACGTTGCCAGAAGCGGCGCTCGGCGCCCCAGAAGCAACCCAGGCCGAAGATGGCGAAGTCGATGTTGCCCTCGAAGAATGGGCCGAGCAGCGGGGTGTCTTTGAACACGTAGTGGAATTCGGGCAGGGACATCGGGGTGTCGCGGCCAGGCAAGGCTTGTTCCGCGGTGGGCATCACGTTTTTGTTCACCAGGATTTCAGAACGCAGGACCATGGTGGTTCCTCTGTGTCTTTTCTGTGGGATAGGTTGTGGCCTTCTTCGCGGCGGTTCGGCGCCCCGACAAGCCCGCTCCTACAGTGGGCGCGAATCCTGTGGAAGCGGGTTTGCCCGCGAAGAGGCCGACGCTGTTGCCAATAGTGCCCGAGCTTCGTGCCGCTGTCAGTCAATTGGCCCGCGCGGGTAGCGCTTGAGCTTCTCGACCAGCTCGCGCCCGGGAATCGGCCTGTCGAACAGGTAGCCCTGGCCGACGTCGCAGCGATGCCTGCGCAGGAATGCCAGTTGCTCGGCGGTCTCGATGCCTTCGGCGACCACCTTGAGCTTGAGATTGTGGGCCATGGCCACCACCGCCGAGGTGATCTCCATGTCGTCCTGGTTGGCCGGGATCTCGCTGATGAAGCTGCGGTCGATCTTGATGATGTCGATGGGGAATTTTTTCAAGTAGCTCAACGACGAATAACCGGTGCCGAAGTCGTCCATGGCCAGGGTCAGCCCCAGGCGCTTGAGGTCGTCGAGCTGGCGCCGGGTGTCTTCGGTGGCTTCCAGCAGCAGGCCTTCGGTGAGCTCCAGCTCCAGCAGATGCGGGGGCAGCGCTTCTTCCTCGAGGATGGTGCCGATCGAGCTGACCAGCTCGGGGTCGGAGAACTGCTTGGGCGACAGGTTGATGGCCACATGCAGGTTGCCCATTCCGGCGTTGCGCAACTCGTTGCTCATGCGGCAGGACTGGCGTACCACCCACTTGCCGATGGGGATGATCAGCCCGGTTTCCTCGGCCACGCTGATGAACTGGTCGGGGCGGATCATGCCGCGCTCTGGGTGGTTCCAGCGCAGCAGCGCCTCCAGGCCCAGCAGGCGGCCGCTGCGCAGGCACAGCTTGGGCTGGTAGAACACTTCCAGTTCGTTCTGGGTCAGGGCGCGGCGCAGGTTGTTCTCGACGAACAGCTTGTAGCTGGCCTCGGCATTGAGCACCTCGGTGAACACCTGCACCTGGTGCTTGCCGTTGGCCTTGGCCTTGTGCAGGGCAAGGCCTGCGTTCTTCATCAGGGTAGCGGGGTCGCTGCCGTGCAGCGGCGCGCAGGCCAGGCCCACGGAGGCGGTGACGTTGATCAGCTGGTTGTCGACGAACATGGGTTTGTCGAGGGTGCGCAGCAACTGCTGGGCAACGCCCTGGCCGTCTTCCAGGCTGGTGTCGTCGAGCAGCACGGCGAACTCGTTGCTGGCGAAACGCGCCAGGCTGCCGCCGTCGCTCAAGCTGTTGCGCAGGCGGCGGGCCAGGCTGATCAGCAGTTTGTCGCCGGTCTGGTGGCCGAGGCTGTCGTTGATGCGCTTGAAGTTGTCGATGTCCACCAGCAGCAGGCAGATCGGGCTGTTGCCGTCGCGGGCGAAGCGCTCGTCGAGGCTGCGGATGAACGCGGGGCGGTTGCCCAGGCTGGTCAGGTTGTCGGTGTAGGCCAGGCGTTCGATGCGTTGCTGGGCCAGCTTGCTCTGGGTGATGTCTTCGTAGATGCCGATGTAGTGGGTCAACTCGCGGTTGTCGCCATACACCTTGGAGATCGACAGCTGGCCCCAGTAGGGCTCCAGGCTCTTGCGCCGGCTCTTGAACTCGCCTTGCCAACTATTGCCCATGGCCAGGCTCGAGGGTGAGTCGAAGAGGATCTGGTTGAGGTTCTCAAGCGCCGGAAGCTCGGCCAGGTGGCGGCCCTGCACCTCGTCGGTGCTGTACTGGGTGATCGCCGTGAAGCTTGGGTTGACGTACTCCACCACGCCATCGCGGTTCACCAGCAGGAAGGCGCTGGCGCTCTGCTCGACCGCCCGCTGGAACAGGTGCAGGGCGCTGGTGGCGGTGCGTCGGTTGTGGTTGGTGATGACCTGGGCGAACTGGTCGGCCAGCTCGCCGGCAAAGGCGATTTCGTCGGACTGCCAAGCCCTGGGCAGGCCGGTCTGCTCCAGGCACAGCACGCCCACCACCTGGCCATCGACGCGGATACTGGCGTCGAGCATGGCGTTGTCGTTGCTGTTGAAGAGCACTTCGGCCATTTCACGGGTGCGCGGGTCGTGGCTGGCGTTGTGGGCGTCGATGGCGCGGCTGGCGTGCAGGGCGTCGAGGTAATCGGGGAACTGGCTGGCGTCGATCGGCTCTGGCAGGCGGTAGGCTTGGGCGTTCTGGTCCCAGGCGCTGATCGGTTCCAGGCGCTGCTCGTTGAGATACCAGATACTGGCGCAGTCGAGCTTGTAGATCTCGCAGGCGCTGCGGGTGATCAGCTCGGCGGCTTCCAGCAGCGAGTTGCTGGCGCTGTAGCGCTGGCGTGCCAGGCGCAGGATCAGGTCCTGCTGGGCGTGTACCCGCTCGAGGTGTTCGAGTTGCTCCTGCTGGGCGCGCTGGTTCAGCTGCAGGGCCAGTTCCAGCCGGCTGTTGCGCGACTCCAGGTCATTGGTGTCCTGGTCGCTACCTTCGTCCTGCTGGTCGTCCAGCACGGTGAGGTAGCCGCGCAGCAGCTGACGGTTGTGCTGCTTGTAGGCTTCGCCGGTCTCCAGCAGGCGCAAGGTCCCGGTGGCGCAGTGCAAGGTGTAGCGCACCCGGTAATGGCCGCGCTGGGCCAGTTGGGCCTGGATCTGGTCATGCTGGCGGTAGCGCGCTTCGGGCTCCATGAGGCTGGCGTAGGGCGAGCCGATCAGGGCGCACAGCTCGCCTGCCGGCAGGCCGAATTGGCGATCGCAGCCAGGGTCGAGGTAAAGCATCGCCCAGCTGGCCTCGTTCAGCCGCTCGAAACGCAGCATGCCGAGCCGCGAGGGCACGGGTAGCTGCGTCACGACCTCGGCCGCCACACGGCTGACGGCATCGGGTTGGCTTTTCATCGAAGACTCGCTTGAACAGGGCAGTGGGCGCGGTTGCCACGTACAGGCGGTGGCGCGTTGAGCAAGGGTGCATCATGTCCCGAAGGCTGGCAAGCGGCCATGTAGGGAGCACCGTACAGATTGTCGGCTGATGCAAGAATATCTGAAGGTTTGCCGGGGCGTCGAAGCGCCGCGAGGGCCCCGCCGCGCATGGCACCGGCTATGCCGGAGTTCGCCGGCCAGGCAAAAAAAAGCCCCGCCAGAACGTGACGGGGTTGAGGTACGAGCGTGGCAGCTCGAAAAGGGTACTGCCCCTCCGGGGAGGGGCAGGGGGACGCTTTACAGCAGCATCGTGCGGATATCCGCCAGCACGTCGCCCAGGCGCTTGGTGAAGCGCGCGGCGGCGGCGCCGTTGATCACGCGGTGATCGTAGGACAGCGACAGCGGCAGCATCAGCTTCGGCTGGAAGGCCTTGCCGTCCCAGACCGGTTGCATGGTGGCCTTGGACACGCCGAGAATCGCTACTTCAGGCGCATTGACGATCGGCGTGAAGCCGGTGCCGCCAATGTGGCCGAGGCTCGAGATGGTGAAGCAGGCACCTTGCATGTCGTCGGCCGACAGCTTCTTGGTGCGCGCTTTTTCGGCCAGGGCCGCCGCTTCGCCAGCCAGTTGCAGCAGGCTCTTCTGGTCGACGTTCTTGATCACCGGCACCAGCAGACCGTCCGGGGTGTCCACGGCGAAGCCGATGTGCACGTACTTCTTGCGGATCACGGCCTTGCCGCTTGGCGCCAGGGAGCTGTTGAAGTCCGGCAGTTCCTTGAGCAGGAACGCGCAGGCCTTGAGCAGCAGCGGCAGCACGGTCAGCTTGACGCCAGCCTTCTCGGCGGCGGCTTTCTGCGAAACGCGGAAGGCTTCCAGCTCGGTGATGTCGGCGGAGTCGAACTGGGTCACGTGCGGCACGTTCAGCCAGCTGCGGTGCAGGTTGGCGGCGCCGACCTGCATCAGGCGGGTCATGGCCACTTCTTCCACTTCGCCGAACTTGCTGAAGTCGACGGTCGGAATCGGCGGGATGCCCGCGCCACCGGTTGCGCCGGCGGCTGGAGCTTCCTTGGCCTTTTGCATCATGGCCTTGACGTAGGCCTGCACGTCTTCCTTGAGGATGCGACCGTGCGGGCCAGTGGCCGCGACCGCGCCCAGGTCGACACCGAATTCGCGGGCCAGCTGGCGAACAGCCGGGCCTGCGTGGACCTTGGCATTGCTGCCAGCGGCCGGAGCGGTGGCAGCCGGTGCAGGTGCAGCAGCCGGGGCGGCAGCGGCAGGTGCGGCGGCCGGAGCTGCCTCAGCCTTGGCCGGGGCAGCAGCAGCGGCAGGTGCAGGCGCGGCAGCAGGTGCAGCGCCTGCGACTTTCAGCTTGAAGATCAGGTCGCCAGTGCCGACTTCGTCTTCCAGCTTGCACAGTACTTCCTCGACCACGCCAGCAGCAGGCGAGGGGATCTCCATGGAGGCCTTGTCGGACTCCAGGGTGATCAGCGACTGGTCGGCTTCGACGGTATCGCCGACCTTGACCAGCACTTCGATGATCTTGGCCTTGCCCGACGAGCCGATGTCCGGCACGTGGATGTCCTGCACGCTGGCTGCAGCCGGGGCGGCGGCCGGTGCTGGCGCGGCTTCGGCCGGCTTTTCGGCGGCGGCAGGTGCGGCAGCCGGGGCAGCCGCGGCCGGAGCCTCGGGCGCCGCAGCAGCGGCACCCTCGGCTTCCAGGACCAGCAGCTCGTCGCCTTCTTTCAGACGGTCGCCCAGCTTGACCTTCAGTTCCTTGATGACGCCGGCCTTGGGGGCCGGGATCTCCATGGAGGCCTTGTCGGACTCCAGTGTCAGCAGGCTCTGGTCAGCCTCGATACGGTCACCGACCTTGACGAACAGCTCGATGATTTCACCTTCACCGCTGCCGATGTCAGGTACGCGAATGAGTTCGCTCACTTAAAAATACTCCTCAGCAGTCCAGTGGGTTGCGCTTGTCCGGGTCGATACCGAACTTGACGATAGCGTCTGCCACAACCTTGGGTTCGATCTCGCCGCGGTCGGCCAGGGCTTCCAGCGCAGCCAGTACCACGAAGTGGCGGTCGACTTCGAAGAAGTGACGCAGCTTCTTGCGGCTGTCGCTGCGGCCGTAGCCGTCGGTACCCAGGACCTTGAACTCTTTGCTCGGCACCCACTGGCGAATCTGCTCGGCGAACAGCTTCATGTAGTCGGTGGAGGCGATGACCGGGCCTTTGCGACCGTTCAGGCACTGCTCGACGTAGGTCTGCTGTGGCTTCTGGCCAGGCTTGAGGCGGTTGGCGCGTTCCACGGCCAGGCCGTCGCGACGCAGTTCGTTGAAGCTGGTGACGCTCCACACGTCGGCGCCGATGTTGTACTCGTCACGCAGGATCTTCGCCGCTTCGCGGACTTCGCGCAGGATGGTGCCGGAGCCCATCAGCTGTACGTGGTGCGCGGCTTCGCGGGTGTCTTCTTCCAGCAGGTACATGCCCTTGATGATGCCTTCCTCGACACCGGCCGGCATGGCTGGCTGCTGGTAGGACTCGTTCATCACGGTGATGTAGTAGAAGATGTCCTGTTGCTCTTCGGTCATCTTCTTCATGCCGTCCTGGATGATCACCGCCAGCTCGTAGCCGTAGGTGGGGTCATAGGTGCGGCAGTTCGGGATGGTGCCCGCCATCATGTGGCTGTGGCCGTCTTCGTGCTGCAGGCCTTCACCGTTGAGGGTGGTACGGCCGGCGGTACCGCCGATCAGGAAGCCACGGGTGCGGCTGTCGCCAGCGGCCCATGCCAGGTCGCCGATACGCTGGAAGCCGAACATCGAGTAGAAGATGTAGAACGGCAGCATCGGCTGGTTGTGGCAGCTGTACGAGGTACCGGCAGCGATGAACGACGACATGGCGCCGGCTTCGTTGATGCCTTCCTCGAGGATCTGGCCCTTCTTGTCCTCGCGGTAGAACATCACCTGGTCTTTATCGACGGGCTCGTAGAGCTGGCCGACCGACGAGTAGATGCCCAGCTGGCGGAACATGCCTTCCATACCGAAGGTACGGGCTTCGTCCGGGATGATCGGAACGATGCGCTGGCCGATTTCCTTGTCCTTGACCAGCTGCGCCAGGATGCGCACGAAGGCCATGGTGGTGGAGATTTCACGGTCGCCCGAGCCATCCAGGATCGCCTTCAGGGTCTCCAGCGGCGGGGTCGGCACGCTGAAGCTCTTGGCGCGGCGCTGCGGCACGAAGCCACCCAGGGCGGCGCGGCGCTCGGCCAGGTACTTGGCTTCGGCGGAGCCTTCTTCAGGCTTGAAGAACGGCAGGTTTTCCAGGTCGGCATCCTTGACCGGGATGTCGAAGCGGTCGCGGAAGTGACGCAGGCTGTCGACGTCGACCTTCTTGGTGTTGTGCGCGGTGTTCTTGGCTTCGCCGGCACCGGTGCCATAACCCTTGATGGTCTTGGCCAGGATGACGGTCGGCTGTTCTTTGTGGTTCACCGCCTGGTGGTAGGCCGCGTAGACCTTGTACGGGTCGTGGCCACCGCGGTTGAGCTTCCAGATCTCGTCATCGGACAGGTCTTCGACCATGGCCTTGAGCTCTGGGGTGTTGAAGAAGTTCTCACGGACGTACGCGCCGTCCTTGGCCTTGTAGTTCTGGTACTCGCCGTCGATGACTTCGTCCATGCGGCGCTGCAGGGCGCCGTTGGTGTCCTTGGCCAGCAGTGGGTCCCAGAAACGGCCCCAGACGACTTTGTTGACGTTCCAGCCGCCGCCACGGAACACGCCTTCGAGTTCCTGGATGATCTTGCCGTTGCCGCGAACCGGGCCGTCGAGGCGCTGCAGGTTGCAGTTGATGACAAAGATCAGGTTGTCCAGCTTCTCGCGGCCAGCCAGGGCGATGGCACCCAGGGATTCCGGCTCGTCGCACTCGCCGTCGCCCATGAAGCACCAGACTTTCTGCTTGCCGGCCGGGATGAAGCCACGGGCTTCCAGGTACTTCATGAAGCGTGCCTGGTAGATCGCCTGGATCGGGCCAAGGCCCATCGAGACGGTCGGGAACTGCCAGAAGTCAGGCATCAGCCATGGGTGTGGGTACGAAGACAGGCCGTTGCCATCGACTTCCTGGCGGAAGTTGGTCATCTGCTCTTCGCTGATGCGGCCTTCCATGAAGGCGCGGGCGTAGACGCCTGGCGATGCGTGGCCCTGGAAGAAGATCAGGTCGCCGCCGTGTTCTTCGGTCGGGGCCTGGAAGAAGTAGTTGAAGCCGATGTCGTACAGGGTAGCGCTGGAGGCGAAGCTCGAAATGTGTCCGCCCAGGTCCGAGTCTTGCAGGTTGGTACGCATGACCATGGCCAGGGCGTTCCAACGCACCATCGAGCGGATGCGGCGTTCCATGAACAGGTCGCCAGGCATGCGTGCTTCGTGGGTGACAGGGATGGTGTTGCGGTATGGCGTGGTGATGGCATATGGCAGCTGCGAACCACTACGGGTGGCCAGCTCGCCCATGCGGGTCATCAGGTAATGAGCGCGGTCTTCGCCTTCTTTGTCGAGGACCGACTCCAGGGCATCCAG
The DNA here is from genome assembly GCF_042709235.1 of Pseudomonas sp. LS_2. Classification (NCBI taxonomy): domain Bacteria; kingdom Pseudomonadati; phylum Pseudomonadota; class Gammaproteobacteria; order Pseudomonadales; family Pseudomonadaceae; genus Pseudomonas; species Pseudomonas sp. LS_2. The sequence goes on from NZ_JAVAYC010000008.1 coordinate 109,271, forward strand.
CCATTCCTGGGTTTCGATGGGATCGAGGTCTTGCATGGCTTGCTCCAGGGCGGAAAGGCAACCAGAATCGGAAGCCTGAGTTTGCGACTGGCCTTTTGGGCAGACGTCGTGAATTCTTGGATTAGCCGGACAGTCATCCGGCGCCGTGTAGTTTTACTACAAATGGTTCGGCATTTCATGCTTTTGCGCTAAAGGGGTAGTAGTAAAACTACAGGAAAAGCGCTTTTGGCAGCCTTTCAGGTTGTGGAGAAAAACGTTCCTGTGGGTTGGTAGTGTGCTTGCTTTGGGTGAACCTTGATGTTTCTTGCCAATGATTCACATTTTTCAGCTATTTCCAACTTTTGTATGACAGTCCAACCGTGGTCCGGCTCTCTCGCGGCCGCTCATCCCCCTCTTCTACACGCCGATCAAGGATAGACCATGCGCCTGCCTTTGCCGCTCGATCTGCCCGCTGCCCTGCAGCCACTGGTCGCCCGCAACCGCCAATTCTTCGCTGAAGCCCTGGCCCACCACCCAGGCCTGGACTTCGCGACCTGGAGCGCGGCGCACCAATTGCAATTCGACCAGGTGGCCGCGGCCAGCGACTTCGTACAGGCGCTGGCCCTGCGTGAGCCGGCGACGCTGTTCGACCTGCTCGCCAGCGGCGAAATGGACCAGGCTTACACCCCCGGCCAGTTGCGGGCTCGGGTCAAGGCCGCAGCGGATGCTGCGCAGACCGAGGATGACCTGGCGCGCAACCTGCGCCGCGAACGCAACCGCCAGCAGGCGCGCATCATCTGGCGCGACATCACTCGCCAGGCGGCGCTGGGCGAAACCTGCCGCGACCTCTCGGAACTGGCCGACGCCTCCATCGACGAAGCCTATCAATGGCTGTACCCGCGCCATTGCCAGCAATTCGGCACTCCGATCGGCAACCGCAGCGGCCAGCCCCAGCACATGGTGGTGCTGGGCATGGGCAAGCTTGGCGCGGTGGAGCTCAACCTGTCGTCGGACATCGACCTGATCTTCGGCTTCCCCGAGGGCGGCGAAACCGAGGGCGTGAAGCGCTCACTGGAAAACCAGGAGTTCTTCACCCGCCTGGGCCAGCGCCTGATAAAGGCACTGGACCCGGTGACCGTCGATGGCTTCGTGTTCCGCGTCGACATGCGGCTGCGCCCCTACGGCTCGGCCGGCGCGCTGGTGCTGTCGTTCAACGCGCTGGAGCAGTATTACCAGGACCAGGGCCGCGACTGGGAGCGCTACGCGATGATCAAGGCGCGGGTAGTGGCCGGTGACCAGGTGGCCGGGGCGCAGTTGCTGGAGATGCTGCGACCGTTCGTCTACCGCCGCTACCTGGACTTCTCGGCCATCGAGGCGCTGCGCACCATGAAGCAGCTGATCCAGCAGGAAGTGCGGCGCAAGGGTATGGCCGAGAACATCAAGCTGGGCGCGGGCGGTATTCGCGAGGTGGAGTTCATCGCCCAGGCCTTCCAGCTGATTCACGGCGGGCGCGACCTGAGTTTGCAGCAGCGGCCGTTGCTCAAGGTGCTGGCCACCCTGGAAGGCCAGGGCTACCTGCCGCCAGCGGTGGTCGGCGAGCTTCGCGAAGGCTACGAATTCCTGCGCTACACCGAGCACGCCATCCAGGCCATCGGCGACCGACAGACCCAGATGCTGCCGCACGACGAACAGGACCGGGCGCGGGTCGCCTATATTCTTGGCTTTGCCGATTGGCAGCACTTTCACGACCAGCTGGTGCACTGGCGCGGCCGGGTCGACTGGCACTTCCGCCAGGTGATCGCCGACCCGGATGACGAAGACGGCGAGGGTGAACTGGTGGTCGGCGGCGAGTGGTCGCCGCTGTGGGAGCAGGCCCAGGATGAAGAAGCCGCCAGCCGCCAGCTCCAGGAAGCCGGCTTCAAGCAGCCCGCAGAAGCCCTGCGGCGCCTGGCCTCGCTGCGCACAAGCGCGGCGCTGCGTGCGATCCAGCGCATTGGCCGGGAGCGCCTGGATGCCTTCATTCCACGCCTGTTGGCCCAGACCGTCGAGCATGACAACCCCGACCTGGTGCTGGAGCGCGTGTTGCCATTGGTCGAGGCAGTGGCGCGGCGTTCGGCCTACCTGGTGCTGCTCACCGAGAACCCCGGCGCGCTGCGCCGCCTGTTGACCTTGTGTGCGGCCAGCCCATGGATCGCCGAACAGATCGCCCGTTACCCGCTGCTGCTCGACGAGCTGCTCAACGAAGGGCGCTTGTTCAGCCCGCCCCTGGCGCCGGAGCTGGCGGCAGAGCTGCGCGAGCGCCTGACACGCATTCCCGAGGATGACCTGGAGCAGCAGATGGAGGCCCTGCGGCACTTCAAGCTGGCCCACAGCCTGCGCGTGGCCGCCTCGGAAATCAGCGGCAACCTGCCGTTGATGAAAGTCAGCGACTACCTGACCTGGCTCGCCGAAGCCATCCTCGACCAGGTGCTGGCCCTGGCCTGGCGCCAGACCGTTGCCCGCCATGGCCAGCCACAGCACCGCAATGGCGGGCTGTGCGACCCCGGCTTCATCATCGTCGGCTACGGCAAGGTGGGCGGCCTCGAGCTGGGTCATGGTTCGGACCTCGACCTGGTGTTCATCCACGATGGCGACCTGCATGCCGAAACCGATGGCGCCAAGCCGATCGACAGCGCGCAGTTCTTCACTCGCCTGGGCCAGCGCATCATTCACCTGCTGACCACCCAGACCCAGTCCGGGCAGCTCTACGACGTGGACATGCGTCTGCGACCCTCCGGCGCTTCGGGGCTGCTGGTCAGTTCGGTCGGCGCCTTCGAGCGCTACCAGCAGAACGAAGCCTGGACCTGGGAGCACCAGGCCCTGGTGCGTGCCCGCGTGCTGGTGGGCTGCAGGGAGGTGGCGGCGGCGTTCGAGGGTGTGCGTGCCCGGGTGCTCGGGCAGGCCCGCGACCTTGACAAGCTGCGCGCCGAGGTAAGCGACATGCGTGCCAAGATGCGCGACAACCTGGGCAGCAAACGCACCGGCGCAGGCACCGCCGACAACGCCTTCGAGGCCGGCCAGCCGTTCGATATCAAGCAGGATGCCGGTGGTATCGTCGATATCGAATTTATGGTGCAATACGCCGCTTTGGCTTGGTCCCACGACCATCCGGCCCTGCTGCGCTGGACCGACAACATCCGCATCCTCGAAGAGCTCGAACAGGCAGGCCTGATGCCCGCCGCAGACGCCGTGCTGCTGCGTGAGGTATACAAGGCGTTCCGTTCGGCCTCGCACCGCCAGGCGCTACAGAAGCAGGCCGGGGTCATCGATGCCGGGCAGTTCGTGGATGAGCGTCGGCAGGTGCGGCGGATCTGGGGGCAGCTCGGCCTGACCTGAGAACACCACCTACAGGGTCGGTGATACACTCACCGCCACATAGCCTGAATATAAAGAGGGGAGGCCTTGCAGCCTCCCCGAGTGTTTCTGGACAACGCATGAGAATACTGATCATTGGGCCCAGCTGGGTTGGCGACATGGTGATGGCGCAGACCCTGTTCCAGTGCCTCAAACAGCAGCACCCCGACTGCGTGATCGACGTGCTGGCCCCCGACTGGAGCCGGCCGATTCTCGAACGCATGCCCGAGGTGCGCCAGGCCTTGAGCTTCCCGCTCGGCCACGGCGCATTGGAGCTGGCCACGCGTCGGCGCATCGGCAAGTCGCTGGCCGGCCAGTACGACCAGGCGATCTTGCTGCCCAATTCGTTCAAGTCGGCACTTTTGCCGTACTTCGCCGGTATTCCCAAGCGCACCGGATGGCGCGGCGAAATGCGCTACTTCCTGCTCAACGACGTGCGCACCCTCGACAAGGCGCGCTACCCGCTGATGATCGAGCGCTTCATGGCCCTGGCCTACGCGCCGGGCGCCGAGCTGCCCCAGCCATACCCCCGCCCGAGCCTGCGCATCGAAGCGCAGAGCCGCGACGCTGCACTGACCAAGTTTGGCCTGGCCCTGGACCGACCGGTGTTGGCGCTATGCCCGGGCGCGGAGTTCGGCGAGGCCAAGCGCTGGCCTGCCGAGCACTACGCCCAGGTGGCCGAGGCGCTGATTCGCCAGGGTTGGCAGGTCTGGTTGTTCGGCTCGAAAAGCGACCACCCGGTGGGCGAGCAGATTCGCGAGCGGCTGATTCCCGGCCTGCGCGAGGAGTCGAGCAACCTGGCCGGGGAAACCTCCCTGGCCGAGGCCATCGACCTGCTGTCGTGTGCCGATGCCGTGGTTTCCAACGACTCCGGGCTGATGCATGTGGCCGCCGCACTGAACCGCCCGCTGGTGGCGGTGTACGGCTCTACCTCGCCCGGTTTCACGCCACCCTTGGCCGACCAGGTCGAGGTGGTGCGCACCGGTATCGAATGCAGCCCGTGCTTTGATCGCACCTGCCGCTTCGGTCACTACAACTGCCTGCGCCTGCTGGAGCCTGCGGCGGTGATCGCCGCGTTGCAGCGTCTGGGCGGGCCTAACCTGATCGATGTCATGGCCGAGGTCGACTAAGTGCGGGTCCTGATCATCAAGACGTCTTCCCTGGGGGACGTGATCCACACCCTGCCGGCGCTTACCGATGCGGCACACGCCATTCCCGGCATCCGTTTCGACTGGGTGGTGGAAGAAGGCTTCGCCGAGATCCCGTCCTGGCACCCGGCGGTCGACCAGGTGATTCCGGTGGCGATCCGCCGCTGGCGCAAGAACCTCTGGCAGACCCTCAAGGGCGGTGAGTGGAAGGCTTTCAAGCAGCGCCTGCGCGAACGCAAGTACGACCTGGTGATCGACGCCCAGGGCCTGGTCAAGTCGGCCTGGCTGACCCGCTACGTCAAGGCGCCGGTGGCCGGGCTCGACCGCTACTCGGCGCGCGAAGGCTGGGCCAGCCGCTTCTATGACCGGCGCCTGTCGGTCGCGGTCGGCCAGCATGCAGTGGAACGCGTGCGACAGCTGTTCGCCTTGTCCCTGGCCTATGACCTGCCTGAGGGCATCGGCGACTACGGCCTGGACCTCGCCCGCCTGGAGCTGCCGCCGGTAGCCCCCTACGTGGTGTTCCTGCACGGCACCACCTGGGATACCAAGCACTGGCCCGAGGCCTACTGGCGCGAGTTGGCCGAGCGCATGGGCCGACGCAAGCTGCAAGTACTGCTGCCCTGGGGCAACCCTGTGGAGAAGGCGCGTGCCGAGCGGATTGCCCAAGGCTTGGAAAACTGCAAGGTACTCCCCAAATTGAACCTCGCGGGCGTGGCCCGCATTCTGGCTGCGGCCAAGGCCTGCGTGGCGGTGGACACCGGCCTCGGCCACCTGGCCGCCGCCCTGGACGTGCCGACCATCTCCCTGTTCGGCCCGACCAACCCTGGCCTGACCGGCGCCTACGGACGCGCCCAGATCCACCAGGCCAGCAACTTCCCCTGCGCACCCTGCCTGCAGAAGAAGTGCACCTACAAACCGAGCGCCGAGGACCTGCGTCGGTTCGATCTCAAACGCGAGTGGCCGCTGTGCTTCACTCGCCTCAATCCCGAGCATGTGGCGAGCCGCCTGGGCGCGTTGCTGCTGGCCGAGGATGTGCGTTGATGCAACTGGCTTTTGTGCTCTACAAGTATTTCCCCTTCGGCGGGCTGCAGCGCGACTTCATGCGCATCGCCCTGGAGTGCCAGAAGCGGGGACATCAGATCCGCGTGTACACGCTGATCTGGGAAGGCGATGTACCCGAAGGTTTCGAAGTGCTGGTGGCGCCGGTCAAGGCGCTGTTCAACCACCGCCGTAACGAGAAACTCAGCGCCTGGATGGCGGCGGACCTGGCCAAGCGTCCGGTCGACCGGCTGATCGGCTTCAACAAGATGCCGGGCCTGGACGTGTACTACGCCGCCGACGGCTGCTTCGAGGACAAGGCGCAGAACCTGCGAGGCGGCCTCTACCGCCGCTGGGGTCGCTACCGGCACTTCGCCGAATACGAGCGGGCGGTGTTCGCCAGGGACGCCGCCACCGAGATCCTGATGATCTCCGAGGTGCAGCAGCCGCTGTTCATCAAGCATTACGACACCCCCGAGGCGCGTTTTCATCTGTTGCCGCCCGGTATTTCCCAGGACCGCCGCGCCCCGGCCAATGCTGCCCAGGTCCGCGCTGCGTTCCGCCAGGAGTTCGGCCTGGGCGACGACGACCTGCTGCTGGTGCAGATCGGCTCGGGCTTCAAGACCAAGGGTGTGGACCGCAGCCTCAAGGCCCTCGCCGCGCTGCCCTCCAGTTTGCGCAAGCGCACCCGGCTGATGGTCATCGGCCAGGACGACCCCAAGGTGTTCCAGCTGCAAAGCGCAGCGCTGGGCCTGGGCGAGCAGGTGCAGTTCCTCAAGGGCCGCAGCGATATCCCGCGCTTCCTGCTGGGGGCCGACCTGCTGATCCACCCGGCTTACAACGAAAACACCGGTACCGTACTGCTGGAGGCGGTGGTCGCTGGCCTGCCGGTGCTGGTCTCCAAGGTGTGCGGCTACGCCCACTACATTGCCGAGGCCGACGGCGGCCTGGTGCTGGACGAGCCGTTCGAACAGGAACAGCTCAACGCCTACCTGCAACGCATGCTCGAAGACGACCAGGCCCGCGCGGCCTGGGGCCGCAATGGCCTGGCCTTCGCCGAAACGGCTGACTTGTACAGCATGCCCCAGCACGCCGCCGACGTGATCCTCGGCCAGGAGGCGCCATGAAGCTGATACTGGCACAACCCTTCAAGCGCCTGTGGGCCGAGCGCGATGCCTTCGAGGCCGTGGAGGCCTTGCAGGGCCAGGTGTATCGCGAGCTGGAAGGCCGTCGCACACTGCGTACTGAGGTCGATGGCGAAGGTTACTTCGTCAAGATCCACCGCGGCATCGGCTGGGGCGAGGTGTTCAAGAACCTGTTCAGCGCCAAGCTGCCGGTGTTGGGCGCAGGCCAGGAGTGGCGGGCTATCCAGCGCCTGCATGAAGTGGGCATCGCGACCATGACCGCCGTTGCCTACGGCGAGCGCGGCAGCAACCCGGCGACCCAGCACTCGTTCATCGTCACCGAGGAACTGGCGCCCACCATCAGCCTGGAAGATTACTGCGTCGACTGGCCCAGCCAGCCGCCGGAGCCACGCCTGAAGCGTGCTCTGATCGCCGAAGTGGCGAGAATGGCAGGTGGCATGCACCGCGCGGGCGTCAATCACCGCGACTGCTACATTTGCCACTTCCTGCTGCACACCGACCGCCCGGTGACGCCCGAGGCGTTGAAACTGTCGGTGATCGACCTGCACCGCGCGCAGACTCGTGCCACAGTGCCCCAGCGCTGGCGCGACAAGGACCTGGCCGCGCTGTACTTCTCGGCGCTGGACATCGGCCTGACCCAGCGCGACAAGCTGCGCTTTCTAAAGGGCTATTTCCAGCGCCCGCTGCGCCAGGTGCTGCGCGAGGAAGCCGCGCTGCTGGCGCGTCTCGAGCGCAAGGCGCAGAAACTCTACGATCGTAAACTGCGCTACGGGGGCGCGCTCTGATGGCGGGTTGGACACTGGCGCCGGAGTATCGGCACCTGGCGGCAGATTTCGGCAGTATCGAAGCGGTATTCGCCCTCGAAGGCGAACGCCTGACCCAGGACCCGCTCAGCGAGGTCGTGCGCATCCAGCGCGATGGGGTGAACTACTACGTCAAGCGCTACACCGGCGCGGGCAAGCATATGCGCCGCTTCGTCGGGCGCCCGCGGATCAAGGCCGAGTGGCAGAACCTCAAGCAGTTCGCCAAATGGGGCATCCCTACCGCCGAAGTGGTGGCCTGGGGGCTGGAGCGCAATGGTCTGGCATTCGGCCGTGGGGCGATGGTCACCCGCGAGCTGCCGCGTACCGAAGACCTGTCCGAGCTGGCCCGGCGCAATGACGCGCGCCTGGCCGACCGCGCCTGGGTCGACCAGCTCAGCTGCCAACTGGCGCGACACACGCGAGTGATGCACGATCACCACTTCGCCCATAACGACCTGAAGTGGCGCAACCTGCTGGTGGACGACCAGGGCACGCTATTCTTCATCGACTGCCCCACCGGCGACTTCTGGCGTGGCTTCATGCTGCGCCATCGGCTTATCAAGGACCTGGCGTGCCTGGACAAGGTCGCCAAATACCACCTGTCGGCCACCCAGCGCCTGCGGTTCTATCTGCAGTACAGCGGGCGGGCACGTCTCGATGCCAAGGACAAGCAACGGGTTCGCCAGGTGTTGAAATTCTTCGAGGGAAGGGAATGACCGATTACCTGGCCAGTGCCGACCATGCGCTGCTCAAGCGCCATGGTCTGAATGATTTCGAAGCGCTGTGGGCGCTGCAGCTCGATGCCGTTGACGAGCCCAATACCGGGCGCGGTGGCTGGAGCAGCGTGTTCCGCATGGAGCTGGAGGGCAAGGGCTACTTCCTCAAGCGTCAGCGCGACTACCTCACGCGCACCTTGCACCGGCCATTCGGCGAACCCACCTTTGCCCGCGAATTCCGCAATATCTGCCGCTACGAGAAACTCAGGATCCCGGCCCTGCAGGCGGTGTTCTTCGGCGAGCGCAAACAGGGCGGCGAACACCGTGCGATCCTGCTGACCCGCGCCCTGGACGACTGGCAAGACCTCAGCGAGCTGCTGGCGCAGTGGCCGCAACTGCCTGGCCCGCAGCGCCAGGGCATTCTCGAAGCCTGCGGCCGCCTGGCGCGCACCCTGCACGCGGCCGGACAGGTGCATGGCTGCTTCTACCCCAAGCACATCTTCCTGCGAGAGCGCCGCGAAGGCTGGCAGGCGCAGTTGATCGACCTGGAGAAAACCCGGCCACTGCTGTTCGGCCTGCGCGATCGTCTCAAGGACCTCGAACCGCTGCTGCGCCGCGCCGATGCCTGGGGCGAAGTGGAGATGCGTAGCCTGCTGGCCGCCTACCTGGAGCAACCCGCCGACAGCGCCTTGGTCAACACCTGGTTGCAACGCCTGATGCAACGCCGTCGCCACAAAGAGGCCCGCTGATGCGTTTGTCTGAACTCAAGGATGCCGGGCGCAGCCCGTCGTTGCCGCTGACCGTGACCCTGGCCGATGCCGCAGGCCCTGCCGACCTGCAACTGCTCAGCCTGCTGCGGGTGCTGCCCGGCCAGCGCTACGTGGGCGCCGGCGTGTGGCGTGGCACGCCGGTACTGGCCAAGCTGCTGGTAGGTGGCAACGCTGCCCGGCATTTCCAGCGTGAGCGCGAGGGCGTCCAGCTGATGGCGGCGCAGGGGCTTACCACGCCGCGTCTGCTGGCCGATGGCCTGAAGGAAGGCGAAGGTGGCTGGCTGTTGTTCGAGTTTCTCGAGCATGCCCAGAGCCTGGGCGATGCCTGGGCTGCGGTGGAGCACTTGCCGCCGCTGGCTGACGTGCAGCAGCAGGTACTGGGCGATGCGCTGGCCGCGGTGGCGCGGATGCACGCCAAGGGGCTGTGGCAGGATGACCTGCACCTGGACAACCTGCTGCGCCACCAAGGCCAGCTGTACTTGATCGACGGTGGCGGCATCAAGGCCGAGACGCCGGGCCAGCAGCTGTCGCGCCAGCGCGTGCTGGAAAACCTCGGGGTGTTCTTCGCCCAGTTGCCCAAGCGCCTGGAACCGTTCATCGAAGAGCTGTTGGTGCACTACCTGATGGCCAATGCCGAGCACGCGCTGCCGCTGGAAGCCTTGCAGAAACAGGTGGACAAGGTGCGTGCCTGGCGTCAGAAGGACTTCCTCGACAAGGCTGGGCGCGATTGCACGCTGTTCAGCGTCGAGCGCAGCCTTTCCGGCCTGCGGGCGATCCGCCGGCCCGAGGTGCAGGCGCTGCTGCCGGTGCTGGAGCAGGCCGACCGCTTCATCGAAGAAGGCCACTCCTACAAGGCTGGCGGCTCTGCCAGCGTTGCGCGTATCGACGTCAATGGCCGCACCTTGGTGCTCAAGCGCTACAACATCAAGAACACTGCCCACTGGTTCAAGCGTTTCTGGCGCCCCAGCCGCGCCTGGCATGCCTGGATAGAGGGGCTGCGCCTGGAGTTCCTCGGCATCAGCACGCCGCGCCCATTGGCGGTGCTGGAACAGCGGGTGATGGGTCTGCGTAGCAAGGCCTACCTGGTGACCGAGCATGCCGATGGGCCAGACCTCAAGGCCAGTTTCGCGCCCTACGTCGACAACGGCGAGGCGCCCGAAGCCCAGGTGCAGGCCCTGGTGCGCCTGATGCAACGGCTTATCCAGGCGCGCATCAGCCATGGCGATTTCAAGGGGCATAACCTGCTCTGGCAGGACGGCGACTGGTCGCTGATCGACCTCGACGCCATGTACCAGCACGCCACCCAGCTGAGCTTCGCCCCAGCCTACGCCCGTGACCGGGCGCGGCTGTTGCGCAATTGGCCCAGCGGCAGCGCCTTGCACCAGCGGCTCGATCAGCTACTTCCACGGCTCGTGGAGTAGTCTGCAGGCAGCATCATCCAGTCACTGCTGCGCCCGGGTTGGCGTACCCGGACCCGCCATTGGCCATCCTGCCAGCGCAGGATGGCCCACGCGGTAGCGTTTTCCTGGGGTTGTCCGGGTATCGACAGGTGGTAATGCCGCTCCAGAAGGTGTGCGCGTAGCGGCAATGCATGGCTGCCCGCCAGCAGATACAACAGGCCGTCTGCCTGGCGCAGGCCCTCTATTCCTTGCACGGGGGCGCCCTCGGGGGCTTCTGCCATTCGGCATTGTTCGAACAGCGCCGCCAGGTCCGGCAGCCCGTCGTACCAGAGCAAGGGCGAGTCGACCACCCACTGACCATCTTCACGACGTTTGACTGCCACCTTGAGGTAGGCATCGGGTTGCCGTGGGTCGACGGCACGCCAGTGATAGCCATCGAACGACACCTGGTAATAACTCCCGCTGGTGTCCTTGATGTAGTAGAGCGACAGCCCGGCGTGTCCCGAGGTTTTCTCGTAGACCCCTGGCCCATGGATACCATCGATGCGGTAGCGCAATGTGCTGACATCCGGCCTGGCCGCGTAGGTCGGGGGCAACGCCATGGGTGGCGTGGGTGGCATGGCGCGGATCGCCCGACGCATCACGGTTGCTCCGGTGACGTTGTTGATGCCGTCGCTGGCGTGCGTGAACGCCTCGACCAACTGCTTGAGTGCACCGACCCGATCTTCGTTTTCAAGCGCCTCCAGGGCGTCGAGCGAGGAAATGCCCGCCCGACCGAATGCCAGCGCGGCCAGCGCGGGTGTGGGCAATACCAGGCTTATCAAGTCCAGCAGTATCCACAAAGTATGCAGGGCAGTCTCGCCGAGTACTTCCAGGCGCGTGTTGGTGCTTGCATCGACTGCTGCCATTACCGCCCGTACCTCAGCGAAGTAGCAGGCTTGCAGGAAGTCGCCGGTGACTTCGCGACATTCCACCTGGGTGCCCAGGCGACCCTTGGCCAGCAATCGCTCCACGCTGCCGGGCTTGGCCAGGGGCAGGCGCTCGACCAGATACTGGCGCAGCGCCGGTGTGTTGCGCAGTTCCCGCAATAGCGCTCGGGTATTGCGGTATTCGCGCCAGGGCCTGCGGTCCGGGGCATCTGGCGCGTAGACCAGGAAACGCTGCATTTGTGGGGTTTGCGGAACGATAAACAACACCCCTTGGGCTGTCTGTCCGGTTACCAGCAGTTGCAGCACACTGAGGCGGTTGTCCTCCACCAGCGGTCGCCAGTTGCTATCGGGATAGCTGAGCAGCACCTTGGCCCAGCGGTAACCCTGCTCTAGCGGGTCCTGGAGAAAATGCCCGGCGTAGCGCGCCTTGGCTGCTTCCGCGCGCATACGTGCCCGGCTGATGCCGACATAGGCCTCCTGGCGCCATTGCCCGGCGGGCGAGTCGACGAGGTGGGTTTGCAGGAACTGCGAATAGCTGCGGCCAACGTTCAACTCACGCACCAGCTGCTTGGCCTGCGCGGCGCTCAACCCTGGCAGCGTAGTGCCATCGGCGAGGTGCACGCGTGCGGTGAGCCAGTAGTCGATGTCGAGCCAGTTGACGTTGATCAGTGCCAGCTGGTCGAGGCTGTAGGTCTTGCGCACCATCTCGATGGTATCGCCCACCCGTGGGCGGCTTGCGGCGGGGATGTAGCCGGTGGGCAAGTTGGGCAGCAACACGGGCCCGACCTGTCGCGCCATGGTGACGCTGACCATGACCTGCTCGGCGGCGATATCGAGCTGGTGCCGCTGGCGCAGCTCCCGGCGTAATTGCTCGCGGGTCCAGGCCAGCAGGCTGTTCTGTTCGAGGAATTGGTGGTGCGTGGGCAGGCCTGGGGCGCCGGCGCGTTCGATGGCGATGATCAGTTCCTGCATGGTCTGGATGATGTGGGTCCGGCCTTGCACCGAAGTGTTCTTGAACCAGGTAGGCGAGTGTTTTTCCAGCAGCAGTGCGTAGCGGGTCGGCAAGGCGGCCTTGCTGGAGGCGTATGCACTCATGTCGCTGGCGATACGCAGGCGTTCGTCGAAGGCCTGCGAGCCGACGTCCAACCCGGCTTCCAGGGCCGCCTGCCAGGCGCGGGTCAATTGCCCGTGCTGGGCATCGAGCAGGCATTGCACCTGGACGTCCAGCAGGTCTTCGGTCAGCCACTCGTAGCGCAGCCGCTCGGCGTTGTGTGCGCAGTCTTGGTCACGCTCATTGGGGAAGAGCCGCAGCATGGGCCGACTCTGCATGGGGTCGTCCAGGCGTTCGCACAGCTCGGTGTGCAGGGCTTGCAGGTCGCTGAACGCTTCGATGCCATGGGCGAGGCTGCACAGCAGCACGGCACCGGCGGCCTGGCCATGGATCAGCCATTGCCCCTGCGGGCCGCCTTGCACGATGACGATGATCCCCGGCAGATGCCCGCGCCAGTTCGGGCGGGTGATGTCGAGGCGCGGGCGATACAGTTGTGGTCGTGTGTTGGCAGGCAACGCCTCGCGTTGCCAGGGCAGGGGCCTGTCCAGGCAGGTGCGCAGCAGCTCTGCGTGGGGTTCGGCGAGTGTCTGGTCGTCTATCCGCAGGTCGATTTCGGCCAGCAGTTGGGCGAGCCGCAGTTGGCTCAAGCGGGCCTTGCGCGAGGCGCCGCTGTCGCCAGGCGCGTTCCAGTAACTGGCCAGGTCGGCGAAGAAGGCCTGGCGCGCCAGCCTGGGGTCGTGGCTGGTCGTTGGCCGTGGCGGGCCAGACAACAGGGCGGCGATCGGTTCGTCGAACGATTCGAAGCGTTGCAAAGGTGTCATGGGTTCTCTCCCAGTGGCAGGAGAGCGCGAGCCTGCTACCCGCCTCGCCCCCTCAGGGGCCAGCGGGTTACCTCATGTTCGGCACAGCCCCCGGATACCGAGCAGCGCCGGAACCCCGAGGCCTAACCAGGCCAGCACATCCCAGGGGCCGTCGCCCAACAGTGCGGCGAACAACCCGACCGCGCCCAGCACGCCGAGGAAGGTCGGCCAGGCGAAGATTCGCCGGGTGCTCTGCGACTTGTGGCTCATGCCGACACCACCTTCGGCCGGCGCTGCTTGCCCAACCACAGGTACACGCCGCTGCCAAGCACGATGATGGTCAGCACATCCAGTACCGCCCAGAGGATCTGCATCGGCCTGCCGCCGTAGTCGCCGAAGTGCAGCGGCTGCGACAAGCCCAGCGCATCCAGGTACCACGGCCTCTCGCCCACGGCGGTTACTGCCAGGGTCTGGGCATCGATCAGTACTGGGGTGAACAGGTGCGAGGTCAGCGGCGTACCGCCTTTCATGAACACCGCATAGTGGTGCTCGCTGGAGAAGCGTGTGCCGGGAAAGGCGATGAAGTCTGGGCGCATGCCGGGCGCAGCCTGTCCGGCGATGTCCAGCAGGCGCGAGGCCGGGGCGCGTTGGAGCAGCGGCGGGGCATCGCGGTAGGGCGCTACCATCGTCGCCAGGCTGTCGTTGCGCCAGGCGGCGATGACCAGGTCGGACAGCGCGCTGACCACGCCGGTGACGCCCACCACCAGTGCCCAGGTGAGGGTGACTATGCCTATGAGGTTGTGCAGGTCGAGCCAGCGCAGGCGGCTGGACTTGCCGTTGCGCACCTCGGCGAACTTCAGGCGGCGCATGAACGGTGCATACAGCACCGTGCCGGAGACGATCGCCACCACGAACAATACCCCCATGGACGCCAGCAGCAGCTTGCCGGCAAGCCCTGCGAACATGTCCACGTGCAGGCGCAGCACCAGCATCATGAAACCGCCGTTGGCGGCCGGCATCTCCAGGGCCTCGCCAGTGCGGGCGTCGAGCATGAAGGTGTGCGAGAGGTTGGGATGGGTGCCCGCCGTAGCGGCCATGATCGCCACCACGCCGTTGGGCTCGTCCGCTTCATAGCCGAAATATTGCATGGCTTCGCCGGGGCGGTGGGCCTCGGCCTTGAGCACCAGCTGCTGCATGTCCAGGTGTGGCGTGTCGGCTGGCATTTCGCGCAGTTCTGGCGCCTCTCCCAGCAACTGCTCGATTTCATGGTGGAAGATCAGCGGTAGGCCGGTCAGGGCGAGCAACAACATGAACACCGTGCAGACCAGGCTGCTCCAGGTGTGGATGACCGACCAGCGGCGAATGGTTTGGCTTTTCATTGCACGGTTTTCTCAGCGTTCAGAAACACCAAAGCCGCCCATGAAGGGCGGCCCGGTCTGCAATCGTGTGGCGTCAGCTTTTTACCATTTGTAGGTGGCGCTGGCGACGACGCTGCGCTGGTCTCCGAAATAGCAGTAGTAGGCGTCACAGGTGGAGAGGTACTGCTTGTCCAGCAGGTTGGTGGCTTTGACCGCCAGCGAGGCGCCTTCCAGGCTGTTGTCCAGGCGGCCCAGGTCGTAGTGCACGGAGGCGTCGAACACGTTGTAGGCCTTGGCCTTGCCCAGGTAGGTGTTGCCCTGGTCGCCATAGGTGTTGCCGGTATAGCGGGCGCCAGCGCCGATACCCAAGCCATCCAGCACGCCGTTGTGCCAGGTGTAGTCGGCCCACAGCGAGGCTTGCTGGTTCGGCATCAGTTGCAGGCGGTTGCCTTTGTACTGTCCATCTTGGACCTCGGACTTGGCCAAGGTGTAGGCCGCGATCACCTGGAGGTTCTCGGTAACGTCGGAAACGGCTTCCAGCTCCAGGCCGTGCACTTTCACTTCGCCGGTCTGGCTGGTGACGGTGATACCACCGACGTTGTTGGTGACCGAAACGTTCTTCTGGGTCAGGTCATACACCGCAGCCGACAGCAGGGTGTTGGAACCGGGCGGTTGGTACTTGATACCCATTTCCCACTGCTGGCCTTCGGTCGGCTTGAATGAGTCGACCGGGTCGGCGCTGGCGTTGTTAGTCGGTTGGAAAGATTCGGCGTAGGAGATGTATGGCACGAAGCCCGAGTCGAACACATAGCTGAGCGCCGCGTTGCCGCTGAAGGCTACGTCGCGTTGGGTGTTGGTAGCGCCGCTGCGGTTGTGGAACTCGGTGCCGGTGTGTACCCAGTCTTCACGCCCGCCCAGGGTCAGGCGCCAATTGCCGATGGCCATCTGGTCCTGGATGTACAGGCCGGTCTGGCGGCTTTTCTGGTTGTAGTCGTAGAACGCGGTGGAGCGGTCCGGACGGGTGATCGGCAGGCCATACACCGGATTGTGCACGTTGGTGGGCGGCACGCTGAAGTCGAAAATCGACAGGTAGTTGGTGTTGATGCGCTGGTGGTCCAGGCCGATCAGCAGGGTGTGGTCGATGACGCCGGTGGAGAAGTTGCCCTGGAAGTTGTTGTCCACGGCGAACTGGCTGATGTCTTCTTCCACGTTGGTCGATAGGCGGCTGACGGTGCCGTCGTCCTGAACCGGGCCGCCGGGCTGGTAGTAGCTGCCGGGGGTAATGGTCTGGAAGGACAGGTCCGATTTGGTGTAGCGAAGGTTCTGACGGAACTGCCAGACGTCGTTGATGCGATGCTCGAAGGCATAGCCCAGCGCGTAGTAAGTGCGGTCGTAGAACTCGTAGTCCGGGTCACCGAGGTTCTTGTGATGGGAGATCTTGCCGAACGGCATGTCGATCTTGGTGCCCTGGATAGGACGGAACTGGCTGGTGGTGCCGGTATCGTCGCGGGTGAATTGGGTCAGCAGGGTCAGCGAGGTATCGTCGTCGATGTTCCAGGTCAGGCTGGGGGCGATGTTGTAGCGCTTGTTTTCGATGTGGTCGATCTGTGTGTCGCTGTCACGCACTACGCCGCTGATGCCGTAGAGAAAGCGGCCCTGCTCGTCGATCTTGCCGGTGCTGGCGAAGTTGATCTGGCGATGGTTGTCGCTGCCGTACTGCACCTCTATTTCGTGGGCGCTTTCGGCTTGCGGGCGACGGCTGACCATGTCCAGCAGGCCGCCGGGCGGGGTCTGGCCGTAGATCGAAGAGGCCGGGCCGCGCAGCAGGGCGAGCCGGTCGAGGTTCCAGGTCTCGGCTTTCGGGTTGGCGTATACGCCACGTGGCAGCGGCAGCCCATCGAGGAACTGGGTGGGCTCGAAGCCGCGTACGCGCATCCAGTCGTAGCGCGTGTCGCTGCCGAAGCTGGCCGAGACGATGCCGGGCATGTAGCGCACGGCGTCATCCAGGCTGTGCACGTTACGGTCGTTCATCTGCTCGCGGGTGGCCACGGAGATGGAGCGAGGCACTTCGACCAGCGCGGTGTCGGTCTTGGTGCCGGCGGCGGTGCGCTTGACCAGGTAGCCGTCAGCCGGGCCCCAGGCGCTTTCATATTCGCTATTGGCGTTGATCGCGGTTTCCGGCAGCGACACGCTGCCCTGCGGGGTGGCCACCACGCTGTAGCTGCCCGCGCTGCCCATCTGCAGTTGCAGGCCGGTGCCGCGCAGGGCGGCTTGCAGCGCGCCCAGGCCGTCGTACTGGCCGTTGACCGGCGCCGAGGTGCGACCGTTGACCAGTGCTGGGTCCAGTGCCAGGGCGATGCCGCTTTGGCTGGCGATCTGGTTCAGGGTGGTCGACAGCGCACCGGCAGGCAGGTTGTAGGCGCGCACGGTGGACTGCTCGGCGGCGAACAGCGCGGTGCTCATCAGCGGGGTGGCCAGGCCGATGGCCAAGGCCATCATGCTGGGGCGCAGGATCGAATCAACAGCACGGGACATGCAGCGGCTCCTCGAAGGATAAGTGCTCAACTGCTTCCTTGCCGGGTGAGTTCTGGAAAGTGACAGGGCCTGTTGAAAAAATTTTTACCTGAAGCTTTTCAGGGCGTTTTCCGGCCCTGTCACGGGGCGCTATGGCCTCAGCGAGGCCCGACCGTCACCCACCAGCGGGTGTGTCGCTCGACCTTCACCGGCAAGGCTGGCTGCAACGAGGCCAGGGCCAGGTCGATGTCGGTCAGCGGGAAGCTGCCGGTCACGCGCAGGTTGGCCACCGAGTCGGCCACGCCCAGGTGCCCGTGGCGGTAGCGACCAAGCTCGGCCACCAGGTCGGCCAGACGCACGTTGTCCACCACCAGCATGCCGCGGGTCCAGGCATCGGCGCCCGCGCTGACCGGGCTGAGCGCACCCAGGCCGTTGGCGCTCATCAGCACCTGCTGGCCCTCGCGCACCACTTGCTCGTTGCCGTTGTCGCGAGGCTTGGCCGCCACCTGGGCCTGCAACACCTCCAGGCGCGTGCCAGCGCGCTCGCGCTTGACCAGGAAACGCGTGCCCAGCGGGCGCAAGCGGCCATCGTCGGTACGCACCCACAGCGGGCGTGTGTCGCCGTGGCCGGTTTCCACGGAAATCTCACCCTGGCGCAGCACGATCACCCGCTGCTCACCTTCGAAATCGATATCTACTGCGGTATGGGTATTGAGGCTCAGCAGGGTGCCGTCCTCCAGGCGCAGGGTGCGCAGCTCGCCCGTGGCGGTGCGTTGGTCGGCCAGCCAGTAGTCCGGCGAGAGCGACGGCGCACCGACCCAGGCCAGCAGGCCGCCGAGCAGCAACATGCCGGCCAGCCCACCACCGACCTTGCCAATGCGCTGGCGAAGGCCTGCGCGCGATTGCAGCAGGGCATGGCGGGCGGGGCCTGCGGCAGCGCCTACGCGCTGGTCGAGCATGCCGAGCTGGAACCAGGCGCGGGCGTGTTCTTCGCAGGCCTCATGCCAGCGCTTGAATTCGTTGCGTTCGTCAGCGGTGCCGTCGCCCCCTTCAAGGCACAGCTTCCAGGCGATGGCGGCTTCCAGGACCTTGGCCGAGACCGGCGTGTTGCTCACGTCGGCTCCCCGTACAGGGCCACGTAGCATTGGCGCATGCCCTGGGCGATGTACTGGCGCACGCGGGACACCGAAACGCCCAGGCGCTCGGCGATCTGCGCATGGCCCATGCCATCGAGGCGGTTGTACAGGAACGCGGTGCGGGCCTTGCTCGACAGCTTGCCGAGCAGGCGGTCGATGGCCTTGAGGTCTTCGAGGATCAGGTGCAGGGCTTCAGGGGAGGGGTGCTCGGCTTCCGGCACCCGGGCCAGCTCGGCCAGGTAGGCCTGTTCCAGCGCGGCGCGGCGGAAGTGGTCGAACATCAGGCCCTTGGCCACGGCGACAAGGAAAGCGCGGGGTTCGCGGGGGGCGTCCAGCTGCGGGCGGCCGAGCAGGCGCACGAAGGTGTCCTGGCTCAGGTCTTCGGCCTGCTGGCGGCAGGCTGTGCTGCGTTGCAGCCAGGCCAGCAGCCAGCCGCGATGGTCGCGGTACAGGTTGCCGACCAGCTCGGCATGTGGACTGTGCGCAGACGACAAGAGGCGTCCCCCAGAACAAAATGCGTTAACTAACGATAATTATTCGCGATTGTGGCAGAGCCAAGGTGGGGGACGCAATCGACGCTTATCGGAATGCTGTCTATTTGCTAGTGGGGCCACCGCCAGTCAATGCACGGCACAAACCCTGTAGGAGCGGGTTGTGTGCCGGGTTTACATGCCGTGCCCGTGACTCGTGCGCCGGCGCCACTGCCTCAGGCGCTGCTCAAGCTGTAGCGGGCTGTCGAGTTGCTGGCGGCGGGCCTGGCTGAACAGGATCAAGGCCAGCTCGGCGGTCACCTGGGCGTCGGCGCTGGCATGGTGGCGCGCCTGGACTTCCAGGCCGAAGCGCGCGACCCAGTCGTCCAGCCCGGCCTCGCGCAGCACGGTTTCCGGGTTGAGCAGGGGGGCCAGCTCGGCCACGTCGAGGAAGGTATGTTGCAGGCGGTGGCCGAGGCTCTCTTTCAATGCCCGGGCGAGCATGCCTTGGTCGAAGGGCGCGTGGAAGGCCAGCACCGGGCTGTCGCCGATGAACTCCATCAGTTCGACCAAGGCTTCGGCCGGGTCACAGCCGGCGGCCAGGGCGCTGGGGCCCAGGCCGTGGATCAGCACGCTGGAGTTGGTCTTCTGCTCGGGGCGGTGCAGGGTGCGCTCGAACTGCTGGCCAAGTGCGATGGCGCCATCCTCGATGGCCACGGCGCCGATCGACAGCACCTGGTCGCGGTTCAGGTTCAGACCGCTGGTTTCCAGGTCCAGCACCACCCAGCGCTGCGCGCGCAGTGGGTGCACGCCGAGCGGCGCCGGGCGCGGCAGGCGGGCCAGGCGCTGGCGCAGGTCGTCGTCGAGCTTGGGGGCGGCGGGAAGCAGCCAGGCGAACAGGTTCATAGCTGGTACCGCTGCGCCAGGTTGCTTTGCAGGCGTTGGGCCTGGCGCAGCGACTCGCGCAGGATGCGTCGGTCCAGATGGTTGAGGCTGTCCGGGTCGAGGCGGTTGGAATACGGCAGGTTGTCGCGGCTCTGGCGCTGGTGCTGCTGCATGCGGGTTTGCTGGATGAAGTGGTAGGCCTCTTCAAAGGCAGCGCCGTCGAGCGGGTCGATGACGTCCTTGGCGACCAGCTGGCGCAGGCGTTCCAAGGTGTTGTTGGCGCCGATGCCATGGGCCAGGGCCAGCAGGCGGGCGCCATCGACGAAGGGCGTCAGGCCTTGCACCTTGAGATCGAGGGTAGCGGCCTTGTCGTTGCCCTGGCGGGTCAGCACGAACTCGCGCAGGCGCCCCACCGGCGGGCGCTGGCGCAGCGCGTTGTCGGCCAGCATGCGTTGGAAGATGCGGTTGTCGGCGACCTGCGCGAGGATGCCTTGGCGCAATTGCTCGCAACCGGCCTCATCGCCCCAGACCACGCGCAGGTCGAAATAGATGCTCGAACCCAGCAGGTTCTCGGGGCTGGCCTCGCGGATAAACCCAGAGAAACGTCGCGCCCACTCGCCACGCGACAGGCACAGCGCGGGGTTGCCGGCCATCACGTTGCCTTTGCACAAGGTAAAGCCGCACTGCGCCAGGTTTTGGTTGATGTACTGGGCCAGCGGCAGCAGGCGCGTGCGGATGGCGTCGGCCTCGGCGCTGTCGCGGGCTTCGAAGAGGATGCCGTTGTCCTGGTCGGTGTGCAGGGTCTGCTCGCGGCGTCCTTCGCTGCCGAAGCACAGCCAGCTGAACGGCACGCCGGGGTCGCCGCGCTCGGCGAGCGCCAGTTCGATCACTCGGCACACGGTGTGGTCGTTGAGCAGGGTGATGATCTGGGTGATCTGCGTCGAGGAGGCGCCATGGGCCAGCATGCGCTCGACCAGCTGGCTGATCTCGCCACGCAGCGCCACCAGCACGTCCAGGCGCGGGGCGTGGCGGATGGTGCGCGCCAGGTGCACCAGGTCCACCCGCTGCAGCGAGAACAGGTCGCGCTCGGACACCACGCCGCACAGGCGGCGGCCGTCGACCAGGCAGACGTGAGCGATGTGCCGTTCGGTCATCGCCATGGCGGCGTCGAAGGCACTGGCCTGGGGGCTGAGGTAGAACGGCGCGGCGGTCATGTGCCGCTCGATCGGCGCACTTAGCTCGGCGCTGGCGTCTGCCACCACCTGGCGTAGGTCGCGCAGGGTAAAGATGCCGGTGGGAAAGCGCTGCTCGTCGACGATGACGATGCTGCCCACCTGTTGCTCGTGCATCAGGCGCACGGCCTCGCGCAGCGGGGTTTCAGGCGTGCACGTCACCGGGTGGCGCATGGCCAGCTCCCCCAGGGGGGTATTCAGCGAATACTGAGTGCCCAGGGTTTCCACGGCGCGCTGGCGCACCTGCTGGTTGACCTGGTCGAGCAGGCTGCTGACGCCGCGCAGGGCGAAGTCGCGGAATACCGCCGAGAGCGAGAACACGCGGATGAACGCGGCCTTGTTCAGTTGCAGGCAGAAGGTGTCTTCGCCGGCCAGGTGCTCGGTACGGGTGGCCCGCTCGCCCAGCAGCGCGGCCAGGGGGAAGCACTCGCCGCTGGCGATTTCGAAGGTGGTTTGCGTGCCGGGGCCGGTGACGTGCTGGCGCTCGCCGACCACACGCCCCTGCTTGACGATGAAGAAGTGCTCAACTGGCCCGTCGGAGGGCTTGATGATGCTCTCTCCAGTGGCGTAGAAACGCAGTTGGCACTGCTCGACCAGGTAGGCCAGGTGGCTGTGCTCCATCTGGTTGAATGGCGGGAAGCGCTGGAGGAACTGCAGGGTCCCCTGGATGTTCTGTAGCACTGCCGTCCTGCCGGCTTGGGTGTAGGCGTCCTTCTTGCTCATGGAACTGACCGCATATGTGTGTCTGTGTGTTTATACACAGGCATTGTTGTTCTAGAGCCCCATGGTCGGCCGCCCGCTCTGCGGTGCCCATTGGACGTAAGTCTATAAACCGAACGTGAAGGCAACGTGCGTCAAATAGCCGACGAAAGGCAGTTTGCACGGCGTTGTTTTGCGGTCTGAACTTCAAATCAGGGATTTTTGACGAGATGGCCATGAACGAGCATGACGACCTGCTGAGTGACGCCGAACGTGAGGCGTTGGCCGTGCTCGCTGCCCCGCCGGCCCCGGCGCAACGGGTCCTGGTGGTGGACGACAATCTGGTCAACCGCGAGGCGCTGTGCCTGTATCTGAAAACCAAAGGCCTGGACTGCATCAGCGCCGACGGCGCCCAAGCGGCGCTGGAGTGCCTGAGGCGCGAGCCGCGTATCGGCGTGATGATCACCGACCTGCGCATGGAGCCCAAGGATGGCCTGGAACTGATCCGGCAGATTCGCGAGTCGGAGCGTGCGGCGTTGTCGATCATCGTGGTGTCGGGTGACACCGATGTGAAGGAAGCGGTGGATGTGATGCACCTGGGGGTGGTGGATTTCTTGCTCAAGCCGGTGGACCTGGGCAGGTTGCTGGAGCTGGTGAGGAAGGAGTTGGGAATCGGTTGAACAATGGGGCCGCTGCGCGCCCCTTCGCGGGCAAGCCCGCGAAGGGCTGCGAAGCGGCCCCATTTACATCGTTACAACCCGTTGCGCGCCTTGAACTCGCGGCGACGACGGTGCAGCACCGGCTCGGTGTAGCCGTTCGGCTGCTTGGCACCTTCTACCACCAACTCCACGGCCGCCTGGAACGCGACGTTGTCGTCGAAGTTCGGCGCCATCGGGCGGTACAGGGCGTCGCCGGCGTTCTGCTTGTCGACCACCGCCGCCATGCGCTTGAGGCTTTCCAGCACCTGCTCCTGGCTGACAATGCCATGGCGCAGCCAGTTGGCCAGCAACTGCGCGGAAATACGCAGGGTGGCGCGGTCTTCCATCAGGCCGACGTTGTTGATGTCCGGCACCTTCGAGCAGCCCACGCCTTGGTCGATCCAGCGCACGACATAGCCGAGGATGCCCTGGGCGTTGTTGTCCAGCTCGTTGCGGATCTCGTCCGCCGACCAGTTGGTATCGGCGGCCAGCGGCAGGGTCAGGATGTCGTCGACCGATGCCGGGGTGCGTGAGGCCAGCTCGCGCTGGCGCGCCTGCACATCCACCTTGTGGTAGTGCAGAGCGTGCAGCACTGCAGCGGTCGGCGACGGCACCCAGGCGGTGTTGGCACCGGCCAGCGGGTGGGCGATCTTCTGTTCGAGCATCGCGGCCATCAGGTCAGGCATGGCCCACATGCCCTTGCCGATTTGCGCACGGCCTTGCAGGCCGGTGGCCAGGCCGATGTCGACGTTGTTGTTCTCGTAGGCGCCGATCCACTTCTCGTTCTTCATGGCGCCCTTGCGCACCACGGCGCCGGCTTCCATGGAGGTGTGAATTTCATCGCCGGTGCGGTCGAGGAAGCCGGTGTTGATGAACACCACGCGCTCGGCAGCGGCCTTGATGCAGGCCTTGAGGTTGACCGTGGTACGGCGCTCCTCGTCCATGATGCCGACCTTCAGGGTGTTGCGCGGCACGCCCAGCAGGTCTTCGACGCGGCTGAAGATCTCGGCGGTGAAGGCCACTTCTTCCGGGCCGTGCATCTTTGGCTTGACGATGTACAGGCTGCCAGTGCGGCTGTTCTTGCGGCTGACGTCGCTCTTGAAGTTGTGCAGGGCGATCAGGCCGGTGAACAGGGCGTCCTGGATGCCTTCGGGAATCTCGTTGCCCTGGCCGTCGAGGATCGCCGGGTTGGTCATCAGGTGGCCGACGTTGCGCACGAACAGCAGCGAGCGGCCGTGCAGGGTGACGCTGCCGCCACCGACTGCGGTGTACTCGCGGTCAGGGTTCATGGTGCGGGTAAAGGTCTTGCCGCCCTTGCTCACGCTTTCGGCCAGGTCGCCCTTCATCAGGCCCAGCCAGTTGCGGTAGACGATCACCTTGTCGTCGGCGTCGACTGCGGCGACCGAGTCTTCGCAATCCATGATGGTGGTCAGCGCCGCTTCCATGAGGATGTCCTTCACGCCCGCGGCATCGGTGCTGCCGACCGGGGTGCTGGCATCGATCTGGATCTCGAAGTGCAGGCCATTGTGCTTGAGCAGGATGGCGGTTGGCGCTGCGGCGTCGCCCTGGTAGCCGATCAGTTGCGCGTCGTCGCGCAGGCCGCTGTTGCTGCCGCCCTTGAGCCCGACCACCAGCTTGCCGGCTTCGATGCGGTAGGCGTTGGCGTCGACATGGGAGCCTGCGGCCAGTGGCGCGGCTTCGTCGAGGAAGGCGCGGGCGAAGGCGATGACCTTGTCGCCGCGTACCTTGTTGTAACCCTGGCCTTTCTCGGCGCCGCCGGCTTCGCTGATGGCATCGGTGCCATACAGCGCGTCATACAGCGAACCCCAGCGGGCGTTGGCGGCGTTGAGGGCGAAGCGTGCATTCATCACCGGCACGACCAACTGCGGGCCGGCCATGTGGGCGATTTCTTCGTCGACGTTGGCGGTAGTAGCCTGGAAATCGTCTGCTTGTGGTAGCAGGTAGCCGATTTCCTGGAGGAATGCCTTGTAGGCGGCGGCATCGTGGGCCTGGCCTTTGCGTGCCTGGTGCCAGGCATCGATCTTGGCTTGCAGCTCGTCGCGCTTGGCGAGCAGGTGCTTATTCTTTGGAGCGAGGTCGTTGATGATCTTCTCTGCGCCTGCCCAGAACTGCGCGGCGACGATGCCGGTGCCTGGAATGGCTTCGTCGTTGACGAAGTCGTGCAGGACCTTGGCGACCTGAAGGCCACCGACGTGAACGTGTTCAGTCATTGCTTGCCTCACTCTGCTCAGCTGTTTCGCTCTTTCAGTATTAAGCCTGTAGCGCTTCTCTAAACACGCCTACCAGTACATGCCTGCATTGCGTGCCAGGCGGCTGGGTGTCGCCTGCCAGATGCGCAGGCAAGCGGTTTGCGTATTTTCACAGGCGCCTTGGCAGACAGTCGAACGACGTTTTGTAGTCTGCGCTGGCGAATACTACATGATGCAGTAGGCGGGTGAACATCAGACTAAAAGCGTCGTTGCGCGACCAATCGGTCGCATGGGGTCACGCTGGGAGTGCGCATGTTCGCAAAAAACTGGTGGATTGTTCCAGATAAATCTTGAAACGGTACACGATTTAACGCGCTCAGCGCCCTGCGGCAGGTTGCCGCGCCTTGCCTATACTGATGCGATGCCTTTGTTTCATACCGTCTGAGGCGTTCTGGAGGAGTGGCCTGTGGACCATCTTGTACTGACCGTGATCGCCCCTGACAAGGCCGGGCAGGTCGAACGCATCGCCCAGTGCATCGCCGAGCATGGTGGCAACTGGTTGGAGAGCCGCATGTCGCGCATGGCCGGGCAGTTCGCCGGAATTCTCCGGGTGGCGGTGCCGGCGGAAGGCTACGACGAACTGGTGGTAGCCTTGCAGAAGCTCGACACCTACGGCATTCGGGTGCTGATCGCCGAGAGCGGCATCGAGCCTTCGTGCAGTTGGAAGCCGATCGCCATGGAGCTGGTCGGTAACGATCGGCCAGGGATCGTGCGTGACATCACCCGGTTATTGGCCGAACAAGGGGTCAACCTGGAGCGCCTCTCCACCGAGGTCGTGCCTGCCCCCATGAGCAGCGAGCCTCTGTTTCGGGCCGATGCGCTGTTGGCGCTGCCACTGGCGTTGTCGCTGGATGACCTGCAACAACGCCTTGAGAGCCTGGCCGATGACCTGATGGTGGAGTTGAAGCTGCGTCCAGAAGACTGAGCGGGTTATCCCGGTTTTGCGGGGAAGGCCCTGTGGATAACCTGGGGGCGCAAGGCGCTAGCCCAGCACTCACGAGGGGTGCGCAGGTTTGAGCGAAAAACGTACAGAAATCAGTTGCTTGTGCACAAAGCGCGGGGACGAGGTTGTGGATAACCTATGGAGACAATGATACAGGCCACGATTTCCGTGGCCTGTATCATTTTGAGCGTTTTTTGATCAGGTGCGTTTGCGCAGGCTCAGCCAGGCATCGAGGCTGTAGATCACCAGCCCTGCCCAGATGAACATGAAGGCGATCAGCGTGCTCGGCGCCAGGTGCTCGTCGAACAACAGCACCGCTTGCAGCAGCACCAGGGTAGGCGCCAGGTACTGGAGGAAGCCCAGGGTGGTATAGGGCAGGTGACGCGCCGCAGCGTTGAAGCACACCAGCGGCACCAGGGTCACGGGCCCGGCAGCCATCAGCCACAGTGCTTCGGTGGTGGTGAAGAATGCTGGCTGTGCGCTGTGGGCGGCGGGGTGCAGCAGCAACCAGGCGCAGGCCAACGGCACCAGCATCCAGGTTTCCACCACCAGTCCTGGCAAAGCGGCTACTGGCGCCTGCTTGCGGATCAGCCCATAGAAACCGAAGGTCAGGGCCAGTGCCAGCGATACCCACGGCAGGCTACCGACCTGCCATACCTGCTGCGCCACCCCAAGTGTCGCCAGGCCCACGGCCAGCCATTGCAGGCGACGCAGACGCTCGCCGAGCAGCAGCATGCCCAGCAGCACGTTGATCAGCGGGTTGATGTAGTAGCCCAGGCTGGCCTCGAGCATACGTCCGTTGTTCACCGCCCACACGTAGGTCAGCCAGTTGGCAGCGATCAGCGTGCCGCTCAGAGCCAGGATTGCCAGGCGCCGCGGGTTGTCACGCAGCTCGCGCCACCAGCCGGGATGCTTCCACACCAGCAGTAGTAGTGAGCCGAACAGCGCCGACCAGAGCACCCGGTGCACGATGATTTCCACCGCCGGTACGCTCTGGATGGCTTTGAAGTAGATGGGGAACAGGCCCCAGATGATGTAGGCGGAAAGGCCGAGGATGTACCCGCGTCGCGGGTTGGCGGCGTGCATGCTGATTCCTTGCTTAGGTAGCTAAATATGCGGCGCCTATTGTAGACAGACTATGCAGTTCTACTGGAACAATTTCAGTGGTTCCTCGTCCAGGGCGGCGATCTGTTCACGCAGTGCCAGGATCTGGTCGCCCCAATAACGTGGCTGGCCGAACCAAGGGAAGCTGCGTGGAAACGCAGGGTCGTCCCAGCGCCTTGCCAGCCAGGCGCTGTAGTGCAGCTGGCGCAAGGCGCGCAAGGGCTCGATCAGGGCCAGCTGGCGCGGCTCGAAATTGTGGAACTCATTGTAGCCATCGACCAGCTCGGCCAACTGGCCAAGGCGCTCTTCGCGGCTACCGGCCAGCATCATCCACAGGTCCTGCACGGCCGGGCCCATGCGGCAGTCGTCAAGGTCGACGACATGGAAGGTCTCGTCGCGATACATCAGGTTGCCGGGGTGGCAGTCGCCGTGCAGGCGGATGGCGGTATACGGAGTTCGGCGGTAGATGGCCTCGACCCGTTGCAGCAGGTCGCGGGCGACGGATTCGAAGGCTGGCAGCAGTTCCTTGGGCACGAAGCCGCCGGCCAGCAGGGTATCCAGCGAGGCGCGGCCGAAGTTGTCCACAAGCAGCGCCTCGCGGTGTTCGAAGGGACGGCTGGCACCTATTGCGTGCAGACGCCCGAGCAACTGGCCCAGGCGGTACAGCTGGTCGAGATTGCCAGGCTCTGGTGCGTGGCCGCCACGGCGTGGAAACAAGGCGAAGCGAAAGCCTTGGTGTTCGAAGAGGCTGCGGCCTTCATGCTGCTGGGGCGCAACCACCGGCACTTCATGTTCGGCCAGCTCGGCGGTGAACCGGTGTTCTTCCAGAATGGCCGCATCACTCCAGCGGCCCGGGCGATAGAACTTGGCGATCAACGGCTGCTGGCCTTCGATGCCCACCTGGTAGACGCGGTTTTCATAGCTGTTGAGCGCCAGCACCCGTGCATCGCTGAGAAACCCCAGGCTTTCCACGGCATCCAGGACCAGGTCGGGGGTGAGGGTGTCGAAGGGGTGGGACATGGAGGCTCCGGGCGGATGGACGGCGTGCGCCATGGTAGCGCATTAGCCCCTGGAGAACCGCCGGATTCGGCCTACACCGGCACACCGAGCAGCACGAAGGAGGGGTGGAATTGCACCCGCAGCGACGTGCCGGTCGCCACGCTTTGCTGTTCCAGCCATGCCTGCTCGGCAAACGCACACAGGGTCTGCCCGTTGCTCAGCGCCAGCCTGACTTCGCTGGTGTCTTGCTGGTCGGCCAGTACCTCCTCGACTTGCGCTGGCAAGACGTTGCTGCCCGCTTGCGTTGCGTCATCCGGCCCCAGCAAGGTCACCCAGCCGGCCTTGAGCAGTGCAACGACGGTACTGCCCAACGTCAGTTCGAGGCGCTCGGTGCTGTCGCGGGTAATCAGCGCCTCGATCTCCAGGCCGCCGCCCAGCGCCAGGCTGACGCGGTCGTGGCGGCCTTCGCGGCGCAGGCCGCTGACCTGGCCTTGAAGCTGGTTGCGGGCGCTGGTGCGCAGCATCAGGCGACCCAGCAGGTCCAGGTCGCTGGCTTCTTCGGTGGCATCGAGGATTTCTGCCTGCAGCGCCTGCAAGCGCTGGTACAGGCGCAGCACCCGTTCGCCCTCGGCCGACAGCTTGGCGCCTCCGCCGCCGCGCCCACCGGTGCTGCGCTCCACCAGAGGCCTGGCGGCCAGGTTGTTGAGTTCGTCGATAGCGTCCCAGGCGCCTTTGTAGCTCATGCCTGCCGCCTTGGCCGCACGGGTGATCGAACCCTGCTCGGCGATGTGCTGCAACAGCGCGATACGTTGCGGGCGGCGGGCTATGTGCTGGGTGAGCAGGGCTGGCAAGGACATGGGGCGGCTATCGTTTGTGGGAATGCGCCGAACTTGCCTCCCGACCCCGGCCAAGTCAACCCTGCGCGGGTTTCGGCGTGCGTGCCAGGCAGTAGATATCGACCCGTTGTGCGCCGGCCTTGAGCAGCAGGCTGGCGAGTGCCTGGGCGGTGGCGCCGGTGGTCAGCACATCGTCGACCACGGCCAGGTGCTGGCCCTCTACCTGGGCGCCTGCACTCAAGCTGAACGCCCGCCGCAGGTTGCGCTGCCGTGCCTTGGCGCCGAGGGTCTGCTGCGCCGGGGTGTCGTGCGGGCGCTGTAGCAACCGTTGGTCGCAGCGAACGCCCAGGTCCGCCGACAGCCACTGCGCAATCATGCCGGCCTGGTTGAAGCCGCGCTGGCGCAGTCGACCGCGGGCCAGTGGCACCGGCAACAGCCGCTCTGGCCGAGGCAGCCCCTCGGCATAACGATGTTGCAACGCCATGCCGAGCTGCCGGGCCAGCAGATGGCCGAGCGGCCACTGGCTGTGGTGCTTGAAGCGGCTGATCATCGCGTCGATCGGGAAGCCATAGTGCCATGGAGCTATGACCTGCTCGAACGCCGGTGGGCGTCGGCTGCAGCTGCTGCAGACGAGGCCTGGCATGGGCAGTGGCAAGGCGCAGCGCAGGCATTGGTCCCTGAGCCAAGGCAGCTCGCATTCGCAGGCAACGCACAACGGGTAGGGCTGCCCGGCAACGTCGCCGCACAGCAAACACGTCTGTTCAATATTTAAACACTTGTAAACCAGTGCTTTTATGTGTGGTTGACAGTGCATGGGCCTTCCGTGACTATGCGAGCTATCCGTGATGCGCTGGCGGGCATTACTGTCCCGGCGCCAGTCAGAGCCTAGATAAGGAAACGCCAATGAGCGCCAGCACAATTGCAACAACACGTCACGACTGGTCCCTGGCCGAG
The DNA here is from genome assembly GCF_042709235.1 of Pseudomonas sp. LS_2. Lineage (NCBI taxonomy): Bacteria > Pseudomonadati > Pseudomonadota > Gammaproteobacteria > Pseudomonadales > Pseudomonadaceae > Pseudomonas > Pseudomonas sp. LS_2. The sequence continues at coordinate 138,541 of NZ_JAVAYC010000008.1, forward strand.
GTCAAGGCGCTGTTCCAGCAACCTTTCAATGACTTGTTGTTCCAGGCGCAGACCGTGCACCGCGCGCATTTCGACCCAAACCGCGTCCAGGTGTCGACCCTGCTGTCGATCAAGACCGGCGCCTGCCCGGAAGACTGCAAGTATTGCCCGCAGTCCGGCCACTACAACACCGGGCTGGAAAAACAGAAGCTGATGGAAGTGCAAAAAGTGCTCGAGGAAGCCGCACGGGCCAAGGCCATCGGTTCCACGCGCTTCTGCATGGGCGCGGCCTGGAAGCATCCTTCCGCCAAGGACATGCCCTACGTGCTGGAAATGGTCAAAGGGGTCAAGGCCCTGGGCCTGGAGACCTGCATGACCCTGGGCCGCCTCGACCGCGAGCAGACCGAGGCCCTGGCCGACGCGGGCCTGGACTACTACAACCACAACCTCGATACCTCGCCGGAGTTCTACGGCAGCATCATCACCACCCGCACCTACGGCGAGCGTCTGCAGACCCTGGCCTACGTGCGTGATGCGGGTATGAAGATCTGCTCCGGCGGCATCCTGGGCATGGGCGAGTCGCTGGACGACCGCGCAGGCCTGCTGATCCAGCTGGCCAACCTGCCGGAGCACCCGGAGTCGGTGCCGATCAACATGCTGGTCAAGGTCGCTGGCACCCCCTTGGCCGATGAGGAAGACGTCGACCCGTTCGACTTCATCCGCATGCTGGCGGTGGCGCGCATCCTCATGCCGAAATCCCATGTGCGCCTGTCGGCTGGGCGCGAGCAGATGAACGAGCAGATGCAGGCCCTGGCCTTCATGGCCGGTGCGAACTCGATCTTCTATGGCGAGAAGCTGCTGACCACTGCCAACCCCCAGGCCGACAAGGACATGAAGCTCTTCGCCCGTCTCGGCATCAAGCCTGAGGCGCGCGAAGAGCATGCCGACGAGGTGCACCAGGCGGCCATCGAGCAGGCGCTGGTCGAGCAGCGCAGCACCGAGCTCTTCTATAACGCCGCCTCTGCCTGAGCATGGCTTTCGACCTGGCGGCGCGCCTGGCCGAACGGCGCGCCGCAGACCTGTATCGGCAGCGGCCCCTGCTGGAAAGCCCGCAAGGGCCACAGGTGGTGGTCGATGGCCGGCAGTTGCTGGCTTTTTGCAGCAACGACTACCTTGGCCTGGCCAACCACCCCGAGGTGATCGCCGCCTGGCGCTCTGGCGCTGAGCGTTGGGGAGTCGGTGGTGGTGCCTCGCACCTGGTCGTCGGCCACAGCGCGCCACACCATGAGGTGGAACAAGCCCTCGCCGAACTCACCGGGCGCCCGCGCGCGTTGCTGTTCAGCACCGGCTACATGGCCAACCTCGGCGCCATCACCGCACTGGTGGGGCAAGGCGATACGGTGCTGCAAGACCGCCTCAACCACGCATCCTTGCTCGATGGTGGGTTGCTCAGTGGTGCGCGCTTCAGTCGCTATCTGCATAACGACCCGGCCAGCCTGGCCAGCCGCCTGGAAAAGGCCAGCGGCGACACCCTGGTGGTCACCGACGGGGTGTTCAGCATGGATGGCGACCTGGCCGACCTGCCGGCGCTGGCGGCGGTTGCTCGTGCGAAGGGGGCCTGGCTGATGGTTGACGACGCCCATGGCTTCGGCACCCTGGGTGCCCAGGGCGGCGGCATCGTCGAGCACTTGGGCATGGGGGGCGAGGACGTCCCGGTACTGGTCGGCACCCTCGGCAAGGCCTGCGGCACCGCCGGCGCATTCGTCGCGGGCAGCGAGGCGTTGATCGAGGCGCTGGTGCAGTTCGCCCGGCCCTACATCTATACCACCAGCCAACCACCGGCCCTCGCGTGCGCCACGCTCAAGAGCCTGGAGCTGCTTCGCCGGGAAAGCTGGCGGCGTGAACACCTCAATGGGCTGATCCGCCAGTTCCGCGAAGGCGCCCGGCAGATTGGCCTGGACCTGATGGAAAGCCCGACGGCTATCCAGCCGATCGTCATCGGCGACAGCGCCCGCGCCTTGCAGCTGTCACGCATGCTGCGCGAGCGAGGCTTGCTGGTCACGGCGATTCGCCCACCCACCGTGCCTGCCGGCAGCGCGCGCTTGCGCGTGACCCTGAGTGCGGCGCACAGCGAGGCGCAGGTGCAGCTATTGTTGAATGCATTGGCTGAATGTCATGCACAGCTGGAGCCTGCCGATGCGTAACCGACTGATTCTTCTGCCCGGCTGGGGCCTGGGCACTGCGTCCCTCGAGCCCTTGGCCGCGAGCCTGCGTGCCCAGGACCCGCGTCTTCAGGTAGAGCTGGCGCCCTTGCCGGAACTGGCCGACGCCGATGTGCAAGCCTGGGTCGACTACCTCGACCGTAAGCTGCCCACCGATGCCTGGCTGGGGGGCTGGTCGCTCGGCGGCATGCTGGCAAGTCTGCTGGCGCACAAGCGCAGCGATCATTGCTGCGGCCTGCTTACCCTGGCCAGCAACCCCTGCTTCGTGGCCCGGCCGGACTGGCCTCACGGCATGCCCGAAGACACCTTCGGTACCTTCCTCGACGGCTGCCGCAGCCATACCCAGGTCACCCTCAAGCGCTTTCGCACCTTGTGCAGCGACGGCGCCCAGCAACCACGCACACTGCTGCGCCAGCTGGGCATCGGTGTGCCGGATACCGACCCGCTGTACCTGGCCAGCGGGCTCGAGGTGCTGGCCAGGCTCGACACCCGCCAGGCGCTGGAGCAATACGCCGGCCCGCAATTGCACCTGTTCGCCGGCAGCGATGCGCTGGTGCCGGCAGACGCTGCCAAGGCCCTGAGCGAACTGCTGCCGGACGTGGAAGTCGGCCTGGTCGAAGACAGTTCCCACGCCTTTCTGCTGGAATATCCGCAGGAGCTGGCGGCGGGTATCAAGAGTTTCCTGCATGAGAGTGGCGATGACTGACCTTTCCCGACCGATCCTGCCCGGCGCGCTGCCCGACAAGCGCCAGGTGGCGGCTTCGTTTTCCCGCGCGGCGGCCACCTATGACAGCGTCGCGGCGTTGCAGCGTGCGGTCGGCGAGCACCTGCTCGTGCAGTTGCCTGCCGCGCTGTCTCCTTCACGCTGGCTCGACCTGGGCAGCGGCACCGGTCACTTCAGCCGGGAATTGGCGGCACGCTTCGACACGGCCACCGGGGTGGCGGTGGATATCGCTGAAGGTATGCTCGAGCATGCCCGCGAGCAGGGTGGTGCGCACTACCATGTGGCGGGCGATGCCGAGCGCCTGCCGCTCGGCGATGAATGTTTCGACCTGGTGTTCTCGAGCCTGGCCGTGCAGTGGTGCGACCAGTTCGCCGCTGTGCTGGAAGAGGCCAGGCGTGTGCTGCGCCCAGGTGGTGTGATGGCCTTCAGCAGCCTTTGCGTGGGTACGCTGGAGGAGCTGCGCGCCAGCTGGCAGGCGGTTGATGGGCAGGTGCACGTCAACCGCTTCCGCCGTTTCGACGATTACCAGCGCCTATGCGACGGCAGTGGTTTGCAGGTGCTGGGGCTGACTTGCCAGCCACATGTGCTGCATTACCCGGATGTGCGCAGCCTCACCCACGAGCTCAAGGCACTCGGCGCACATAACCTCAACCCAGGTCGCCCTTCCGGGCTGACCGGGCGGGCACGCATGCAAGGGCTGTTGCAGGCCTACGAACAGTTCCGCCAACCCCAGGGGCTGCCGGCTACCTACCAGGTGGTGTACGGCGTGCTGCGCAAGGAGGGGTGAGATGAACCAGGCCTATTTCATTGCGGGCACCGACACCGATGTCGGCAAGACCACCGTAGCGGCAGGGCTGCTGTATGCGGCCAAGCTGCAAGGCTTGAGTACCCTGGGTGCGAAGCCGGTCGCCTCGGGCTGCAACCTCACCTCCAAGGGTCTGCGTAATAGCGATGCGCTGGCGCTGATCGACGAGAGCTCGGTGAAACTGCCCTACGAGCAGGTCAACCCATTCGCCTTCGAGCCGGCCATCGCTCCGCACCTGGCAGCGCGCGAAGCAGGTGTCGCGCTGAGTGTGCCGACCTTGCTCGCGGCCATGCGCAACGTGCTGGCCCAAGGTGCCGATTTCACGCTGGTCGAGGGCGCTGGCGGCTGGCGCGTGCCGCTGTCGGACCATGCCAACCTGTCGGACCTGGCCATGGCCCTGAAGCTGCCGGTGATCCTGGTGGTCGGGGTGCGCCTGGGCTGTATCAACCATGCGCTGCTCAGCGCCGAGGCGATTGCCCGCGATGGCCTGCAACTGGCCGGCTGGGTGGCGAATATTGTCGACCCACGCACCTCGCGCCTGGAAGAAAACCTGGCGAGCCTGGCCGAACGCCTGCCTGCGCCCTGCCTGGGCCGGGTGCCCAAGCTCAAGCAAGCCACGGCGGATGCGGTGGCGGCGCACCTGCAACTGGATTTGCTGGACTGAGGCTCGGCGAAGAACGCGGCAGCGAGGCGTTTGTCTATCAGCTGGCACTAGGCTATTAGGGATTTAAACGGGCCTTTTGCCTCTGGCCCTGCTTTAATTAGGCCGTTCGTCTTTCGCTTTCCTGGAGTTCCGAAATGGAAATCAACGGTAGCTCTGCCTTCTACGCAGGCCTTGGCGCCATCCAGGCCGGGCAGAATCGCGTCGACCAGGCCGCCAGCCAGATCGCCAATAACAGCGTCGAGCGTTCCGCCACCAGTCAGTCCAGCGACTTTCAGGCCGAGCGCCTGCGCGCAGTCGACCGCAGCCAGCAGATGGACCTGGCCACCAGCACCGTTGAGCTGGCCTTGGGTAAACATCAGGTCGAGCTTGGCGTAAAAGTCGCCAAGGCGTCCGACGAAATGCTTGGTCGGTTCATCGACACCTACGCCTGACTGCACTCGCACGTTCCCTGTGATCGCGGGCTTGGCCCGCCGTTGCATCGTCCCCTTAACCGCTATTTGCCTGACAGAACGCATCGGGGGCGGCCCCGTGGCTGAAGGGTCTTGGCGAGAGATGGCATTTACGGCCTCTTTCGAGGCGTAAATGGCACCATAGTCCCGTCTTGACATTGAACGGAGCTAAACGTAAGTTTCAAACACTTGTTTGACCGAAAGCCACCAAGAGCTGGTCGCTATTCGCGGTCTTCCCTCGAACTCATCACAAAGGTTCATCGCCATGCCTGATTACAAAGCCCCCTTGCGTGATATTCGCTTCGTCCGTGACGAACTGCTTGGCTATGAAGCGCACTATCAGAGCCTGCCGGGTTGCCAGGACGCCACGCCGGACATGGTCGACGCGATCCTCGAGGAAGGCGCGAAATTCTGTGAGCAGGTGCTGGCCCCGCTGAACCGCGTCGGCGACCTGGAAGGCTGCACCTGGAGCGAATCGGGCGTGAAGACCCCGACCGGCTTCAAGGAAGCCTACAAGCAGTTCGTCGAAGGCGGCTGGCCGAGCCTGGCCCATGACGTCGAGCACGGCGGCCAGGGCCTGCCAGAGTCGCTGGGCCTGGCGATCAGCGAAATGGTCGGTGAGTCGAACTGGTCCTGGGGCATGTACCCAGGCCTGTCCCACGGCGCAATGAACACCATCTCCGAGCACGGCACCCCGGAGCAGCAAGAGCACTACCTGACCAAGCTGGTCACCGGCGAGTGGACCGGCACCATGTGCCTGACCGAGCCACACTGCGGTACCGACCTGGGCATGCTGCGCACCAAGGCCGAGCCCCAGGCAGATGGTTCCTACAAGGTTTCCGGCACCAAGATCTTCATTTCCGCTGGCGAGCACGACATGGCCGATAACATCGTCCACATCGTCCTGGCCCGACTGCCCGATGCCCCCGCGGGTACCAAGGGCATTTCGCTGTTCATCGTGCCGAAGTTCACCCTCGACGCCCAGGGCGGCGTGGGCGAGCGCAACGCGGTGAGCTGCGGTTCCCTCGAGCACAAGATGGGCATCCACGGCAACGCCACCTGCGTGATGAACTTCGACGGTGCCACCGGCTACCTGATCGGCCCAGCCAACAAGGGCCTGAACTGCATGTTCACCTTCATGAACACCGCTCGCCTGGGGACCGCGCTGCAAGGCCTGGCCCATGCCGAAGTGGCGTTCCAGGGTGGCCTGAAGTATGCCCGCGAGCGTCTGCAGATGCGCTCTCTGACCGGTCCGAAAGCCCCGGAAAAAGCCGCCGACCCGATCATCGTCCACCCGGACGTGCGCCGTATGCTGCTGACCATGAAAGCCTTCGCCGAAGGCAACCGTGCAATGGTCTACTTCACCGCCAAGCAGGTGGACATCGTCAAGTACAGCCAGGATGAGGAAGAGCGCAAGAAAGCCGACGCCCTGCTGGCCTTCATGACCCCGATCGCCAAAGCCTTCATGACCGAGGTCGGCTTCGAGGCAGCCAACCACGGTGTGCAGATCTACGGCGGCCACGGCTTCATCGCCGAGTGGGGCATGGAGCAGAACGTACGCGACAGCCGTATTTCGATGCTGTACGAAGGCACCACCGGCATCCAGGCCCTCGACCTGCTGGGCCGCAAGGTGCTGATGACCCAGGGCGAGGCGCTCAAGGGCTTCACCAAGATCGTGCACAAGTTCTGCCAGGCCCAGGAAGGCAACGAAGCGGTCAAGGAGTTCGTCACTCCGCTGGCCGCCATCAACAAGGAGTGGGGCGAGCTGACCATGAAGATCGGCATGGCCGCCATGAAGGACCGCGAGGAAGTGGGGGCCGCCTCGGTGGACTACCTGATGTACTCCGGCTACGCCTGCCTGGCCTACTTCTGGGCCGACATCGCCCGCCTGGCCGCCGAGAAGCTGGCTGCCGGCACCAGCGAAGCAGCCTTCTACACCGCCAAGCTGCAGACCGCGCGCTTCTACTTCCAGCGCATCCTGCCGCGTACCCGTACCCACGTGGCGGCGATCCTGTCGGGTGCCGACAACCTGATGGCGATGAAAGAAGAAGACTTCGGCCTGTCGATCTAAGCCTTCCAGCTGTACGAAAAAACGCCTGCCCTCACCGGCAGGCGTTTTTTTTCGCCTGTACCAACCGGGTATGTCGTATCCGGTAACGAGAAAAACGCCTGCAACGCGCAATCGGTATTCATCTATTCATGTGCGCTGCCGATTAAAGATGGGCACAATGCCATTATCGATCTGCCGGGTCGGAGATTACCCTTGTTTCGTTTATCCGCAGTACGCGCGAGCCACTTCCTGCCTTCACTGCTGTTGCTGGTGTCGGGGCTCGCGGCGGCGTACGTGAGAGACCTCAGCGTCTTCTTCACGTCCCTGTTCAACGTCTTGCCCACTTTGGTGCTGCTGCTCGGCGGCGCCTATTGCGCGGTCTACCGTCGCCAGCGCGAGCTGTTCCTGATGGTCACCGTGTACGTTGCCTACTACCTGCTCGACACCCAGACCGATTTCTACCGCGACAACGGCCGGGTGCGCGAGGACGCTGCCGTGGTGTTCCACCTGGTCTGCCTGCTGCTGCCGGCCTTGTTCGGCCTGTTCGCCGCCTGGCAGGAGCGTACGCACCTGGCCCAGGACATGCTGGCGCGCTTCGCCGTGCTGTTCGCGGTGGGCAGCGTGGCCCTGGCGCTGGAGCAGAGCTTCCCGCAGGCGCTGCTGGCATGGCTGGCGGAGATCCGCTGGCCGGCGTTGCACGGCCAGTGGATGAGCCTGATCCAGCTGGTCTACCCGCTGTTCCTGGCGGTGTTCATCCTGCTGGTGGTGCAGTACCTTCGTGAGCCGCGACCGCTGCATGCGGCCCAGGTGATCGGGTTGCTGGGGATCTTCTGGATGCTGCCGCAAACCTTCATCCTGCCGTTTACCCTGAACATCATGTGCAGCCAGGTGATGCTGATGATCGCCGCTGCGGTGTCCCACGAGGCCTACCAGATGGCCTTCCGTGACGAGCTGACCGGCCTGCCGGGGCGGCGCGCGCTGAACGAGCGCATGCAGCGCCTGGGTCGTAGCTACGTGATTGCCATGACCGATGTGGACCACTTCAAGAAATTCAACGACACCTATGGTCACGATGTGGGTGACCAGGTGCTGCGTCTGGTCGCCAGTCGACTTTCCAAAGTGACAGGCGGTGGGCGCGCCTACCGCTACGGCGGGGAGGAATTTGCCCTGGTGTTCGCCGGCAAGACCGCCGAAGAGTGCCTGCCGCACCTGGAAGCGGTGCGCGAGATGATCGCCAACTACGCGATTCAGCTGCGCGACCAGAACAGCCGCCCCCAGGACGATTCGACAGGCCGCCAACGCCGCGCAGGCGCCGCGGGCAGCACTGTCTCGGTGACTATCAGTATCGGCGTGGCCGAGCGTCTGGCTGACCATCGCAACCCGGAAGAAGTGCTGAAATCAGCCGACGAGGCACTGTATGGCGCCAAGAGCGCCGGGCGTAATTGCGTAGTGATGGCAGGCCAGCAACTGCGGCGAGGCGCCATTCGCACGGCGTGACTTAATTGGACTAATTAGTCGACTGATGACTCTATGTCTCGCAAAAGTTGTTCGGGTACACTGCTGCACATTCCAATGTGCGGTACAAACCGCCCGACTCTGCTAGCGAGAGGTAGTAATGGCTGACTATAAAGCGCCGTTGCGCGACATGCGCTTCGTTCTCAATGAAGTCTTCAACGTTGCCGACCTCTGGGCCCAGCTGCCTGGCCTGGCCGACGCCGTGGATGCGGAAACCGCCCTGGCCGTGCTGGAGGAAGCCGGCAAAGTCACCAGCAAGACCATTGCCCCACTCAGCCGCGCCGCCGATGAAGAAGGCTGCCATTGGGACAACGGCGCCGTGCGCACCCCGGCAGGCTTCATCGAGGCCTACAACACCTACGCCGAAGGCGGCTGGGTTGGCGTGGGTGGCGACCCACTGTTCGGCGGCATGGGCATGCCCAAGGCGATCTCGGCGCAGGTCGAGGAAATGGTCAACGCTTCCAGCCTGTCGTTTGGCCTGTACCCGATGCTGACCGCCGGTGCCTGCCTGTCGATCAACGCCCACGCCAGCGAAGCGCTCAAGGAAAAGTACCTGCCGAACATGTATGCCGGCGTCTGGGCAGGCTCCATGTGCCTGACCGAACCCCACGCCGGTACCGACCTCGGCATCATTCGCACCAAGGCCGAGCCACAGGCAGACGGCAGCTACAAGGTCAGCGGTACGAAGATCTTCATCACCGGCGGCGAGCACGACCTGACCGAGAACATCATTCACCTGGTGCTGGCCAAGCTGCCCGACGCGCCAGCGGGGCCCAAAGGCATCTCGCTGTTCCTGGTGCCGAAGTTCATGGTCAATGAGGATGGCAGCCTGGGCGCCCGCAACCCGGCCACCTGCGGCTCCATCGAACACAAGATGGGCATCCAGGCCTCGGCGACCTGTGTGATGAACTTCGACGAGGCCGTGGGCTACATTGTCGGTGAACCGAACAAGGGCCTGGCGGCGATGTTCACCATGATGAACTACGAGCGCCTGGGCGTTGGTATCCAGGGCCTGGCTTCGGCCGAGCGTTCCTACCAGAACGCGGTGGAATACGCCCGCGACCGCTTGCAAAGCCGCGCCCCGACCGGTCCACAGGCCAAGGAAAAAGTTGCCGACCCGATCATCGTCCACCCCGACGTGCGCCGGATGCTGCTGACCATGAAGGCGTTGATCGAAGGTGGCCGTGCGTTTTCCACCTACGTGGCCATGCAGCTGGACAGCGCCAAGTACAGCGAAGACCCCGCCACCCGCAAGCGCAGCGACGAACTGGTGGCGCTGCTGACCCCCGTTGCCAAGGCGTTCCTCACCGACCTGGGCCTGGAGTGCGCGGTGCACGGCCAGCAGGTATTCGGCGGGCATGGCTACATCCGCGAGTGGGGCCAGGAGCAGCTGGTGCGCGACGTGCGTATCACGCAGATCTACGAAGGCACCAACGGTATCCAGGCCCTGGACCTGATGGGCCGCAAGGTCGTCGCCAGCGGCGGCGCCTACTACCGTCTGTTCTCCGATGAAATCCGCCAGTTCATCGGCAGTGCCGGCAGCGAGCTGGGCGAGTTCACTGCACCGTTGGCCGCTGCTCTGGACCAGCTCGACGGCTTGACCGAATGGGTGCTGGACCAAGCCAAGGGCAACCCCAATGAGATCGGTGCAGCTTCGGTGGAGTACCTGCACGCCTTCGGCTACGTGGCCTATGCCTATATGTGGGCACTGATGGCCCGGGCGGCCAAGGCCGGCGAAGGTGACGAAGTCTTCTACGGGGCCAAGCTCGGCACCGCGCGCTTCTACTTCGCGCGCCTGTTGCCGCGCGTGGATTCGCTGGTAGCGTCGGTGAAGGCCGGCAGCGAGTCGCTGTATTTGCTGGAGGCTGAGCAGTTCTAAAGGGTAAAGACGCCGTCCGTGTAAGCTTTGGCTTACATCACGCGGTGACTTTTCTCCCCTTTCCTAATATTGGATCCACGAGTAATCTTTCCTACATGGACGTAGCGCAGGAAGCGCAAGGACAGAACAGGGATTACGTAGGATTCCCGCCAGGAAGGTGGGGCGATAGGGATGTCAGGGAAACAGTCTAGGGAACCCCGCTTCGGCGGGGTTTTCTTCGTCCGCATTTTCTAGCCCAGCGGCTCTTGCGGCGACATGCCACCCGGTCGCGTATCGCTTTCTGCTTCGAGCAGGCTTCGCAGCAGTTCCACCGAAGCCTGCTGGCGCTGGGCATCGCGGTACACCAAGCCGACCTCCAATGGTACCCGGGGTTCGCTCAAGGGCTTCCACATCAGCCCATGGTCCTCTTCGGCCGCGTCCTTTGCCCGCCCCGGCAGGATGGTCACCAGGGCCGTGTGGGCCAGGCTGTCGAGAATGCCCGCCATGTTGTTCATTTCCGCCTGGACCTGTGGCCGGCGCCCCAGGTTGGCCAGTTGCGCCTGCCAGATCTGACGGATCTGGAACTCCTCGCCGAGCATCAACATGGGCAACTCGGCGGCCTGCCTGAGGGATACTTTCTTGAAGTCCCTCAAAGGGTGGTTATTGGGGATGACCAGTTGCAATTCGTCTTCGTACAGCAATTGCCCATGCAAGCCAGGTTGGCGGGGGGGCAGGTAGCTGATGCCGATATCCAGGTTGCCGTTGAGCAGGCGCCGCTCGATTTCCAGGCCAGACAATTCGTAGATCTGCACCACGAGATGCGGCTGCGCCCTTCGCACACGCTCCAGCAATTGCGGCACCAGGCTTGGGCGTACGGTTTGCAGCACACCGATGGCCAGGTTACGCAGCGACTGGCCCTTGAAGCTGCGCATGGCCTCTTGGGCACGTTGCAGGCCGTCGAGCAGGGGCAGGGCGTGGTTGTACAGGGTATGGGCGGCCAGGGTGGGCAATAGGCGCTTGTTACTGCGCTCGAACAGGCTCAGGTCAAGGCTGTGCTCGAGCTGGCGGATCTGTTGTGACAGCGCCGGTTGGGACAGTGACAGGCGCTCGGCGGCGCGGCCGACATGCCCCTCTTCATAGACCGCGACGAAATAGCGCAGTTGGCGAAAATCCATAAGTCCTGCTTATCGAAAAAGCTGCAAAAACGAAATGGCCGCAGTGCCGCGACGTGCCTAGTCTATCCCCGTATTACGCGGGCCTGAAGCGCTGCATATGCGCCTGAGGGCCCAAGTTGGAAAAGTATTTCGATAGGCAAGGCAGAACATTCACCTCTGGCACAGACCGAGGGCCTTGACCTGAGCCTTGCATGATTGCCTGGAGCCCACATGAACCTGTTCAAGCTGCGCCGCTCGGTACCCGTGATTGCCGAGCCACCGCCCGCCGCGTCGTACGAGGCGGGTACGCCGCAGCGTGCGCGTGAGCGCCTGATGCCCAGCATCGAGCGAGCGCCACAGGTATTCGTGCGGGGCCAGGGGTCATGGCTGTGGGACAGCGAGGGCCATGCCTACCTGGATTTCACCCAGGGCGGCGGGGTGAACAGCCTTGGCCACAGCCCAGGCGTGCTGGCCAAGGCCCTGGCCAGCCAGGCGCAGGCGCTGATAAATCCCGGAGCGGGCTTTCACAGCTCGGGCCTGCTGAGCCTGGTCGACCGGCTATGCCAGAGCACTGGCAGCGATCAGGCCTACCTGCTCAACAGCGGCGCCGAGGCCTGCGAGGGGGCGATCAAGCTGGCGCGCAAGTGGGGCCAACGGCACCGCAACGGCGCCTACCACATCATCACCGCCAGCCAGGGCTGCCATGGGCGCAGCCTGGGTACCCTGGCGGCTTCCGACCCGCTGCCCTGCAACCGCTGCGAGCCCGGCCTGCCGGGCTTCAGCAAGGTACCGTTCAATGACTTGGCGGCGCTGCATGCCGAGGTCGACTCGCGCACCGTGGCGATCATGCTGGAGCCTATCCAGGGTGAGGCTGGGGTGATTCCGGCTACCGGCGAATACCTCAAGGGCGTCGAGCAGCTGTGCCGCGAGCTGGGCATCCTGTTGATCCTCGACGAGGTGCAGACCGGCATGGGCCGCTGCGGCGCCCTGCTGGCCGAGCAAACCTTCGATGTGCGGGCCGACATCATCACCCTGGGCAAAGGCCTGGGTGGCGGAGTACCGCTGGCGGCGCTGCTGGCCCGTGGCACGGCGTGCTGCGCCGAGCCTGGCGAGCTGGAAGGCAGCCACCATGGCAACGCACTGATGAGCGCGGCGGGCCTGGCGGTGCTGGACAGCGTGCTGGAGCCTGGGTTCTTCGAGCAAGTACGCGACAGTGGCCGACACCTGCGCGATGGCCTCAGCCGCCTGGCGGGACGCTATGGCCAGGGCCAGGTGCGCGGGCAGGGCTTGCTGTGGGCCTTGCAGCTGCGTGAAGCGCAGGCATCTGAAATGGTCGAGGCGGCTTTGCAGGAGGGCCTGCTGCTGGGCGCTCCGCAGGCGGATGTGCTGCGCTTTTCACCAGCGCTGACGGTAAGCCGGGGCAATATCGACGAAATGCTGCTGCGCCTGGCTCGCGCCTTCGCCCGGCTGCATGCGCGCCAGCATGGGCGGCGCAAGGTGTCTGCCTGACCCTAAGAATTCAACGAACCGTCTAGCGTAGTCTGCGCATCGCCCCTGGCCTGGAGTTCTCGGCCCGGGGCGTTTTTTTGTCCACGGTTTCCAGATGTCTCGTCGCGTGCAAGCCTTCACCTACAGGTACGGTGTTGATCTCATAGGGCCAGTGGAACCTCCGGCATGCCCAGCTAGTCTGTGTTGAGAACGTACCCAGGAGAGACTTGCATGGACTTCATCCGCATCATCATCGCCATTATCCTGCCGCCGCTGGGCGTGTTCCTGCAGGTGGGCTTCGCCGGGGCATTCTGGCTGAATATCCTGCTGACCTTGCTGGGCTACATCCCGGGGATCGTGCATGCGGTGTACATCATCGCCAAACGCTGAGAATACCGGGGGCCGCCATGCGGCCCCCGGTGCTTATTGGCGCAACACCCGGCAATAGAACTTCCACTCTTGCTCCAGCGCATGGGCCAGGTTCTGCGCGTTGCGAAACCCATGCCGCTCGCCGGCGTAGAAATGCCCTTCTGCCTCCAGCCCATTGGCCTGCAGCGCTTCGAGCATGGCCCGGGTCTGTTCAGGAACCACCACCGCGTCCAGCTCGCCCTGGAAGAAGATCACCGGCACCTCGATGTGGCTGGCGTGTAGCAGCGGTGTGCGCTGCCGATAGCGCGCGGCGTCCAGGTGCGCATCGCCGATCAGCCAGTCCAGGTAGTCGCCTTCGAACTTGTGGGTGACCCGGCCCAGGGCCAGGGGGTCGCTGACACCGTAGAGGCTGGCGCCGGCACGGAACACGTCACGGAACGCCAGCGCGCACAGGGTGGTGTAGCCACCGGCGCTGCCGCCCCGAATGAAGGCCTTGTCTCGGTCGACCAGGCCGCGCTCGGCCAGGTAGTCCACCACCGCGCAGGCGTCCTGCACATCGAGTTCGCCCCAGCGCAGGTGCAGCGCCTGCCGGTAGGCGCGACCGAAGCCGGTGCTGCCGCGGTAGTTGAGGTCGACGACGGCGAAGCCGCGTTGGGTCCAGTACTGGACTCGCGGGTCGAGCACGGGGTAGCACGCCGAGGTCGGACCGCCGTGGATGAACACCAGCAGTGGCGGTGGCGTGTCGCCGCTCATGGCCGGGTAGAAGAAACCGTGGGCGCTGCCCTCGGCACTGGGGTAATGGATCGGTTGGGGCAGGCTGATGCGCGAGCTGGGTAGCAATTCGGCACCCCCGGCCAGCACGCTGACTGCGTGGCTGCGGCGGTCGATGGCGATGACTGCGGGCGGGCTGAGCGGCGAGGCGGCAATGGCATACAGATGTTGGTCGTTCATCGCCAGGCTGCGAAAACGGCTGTAGGCGCTGGCGAAGCGCTGTATCTCGCCGTCGTCCGTGCGTAGCCCCAGCTGTGCGAAGCCTTCCTCGAACCAGCTCGCCACATAGCTGTTCGGGCCCAGTGCCAGCCAGGTGCTGGTACCGAGTTGCCAGGGTGCGGCGGCGTGGTCGGCCGCTGCGGCAGGGAGTGCTTGCCAGCGGCCGTCGTGTTCGCCCCAGGGCTGCCAGAAGCCGTTGCGGTCGGACAGGCAATACAGACGGCCCTGGGCATCGAAGCACGGCTGTTGCAGCGACTCTTGCGTACCGGCCACGCAATACGCAGCGCCCCAGCCCCCTTCGGCTTGGCGCTCCCGGCACATCAGGCGGGTATGGGTCCAAGGTTGTGCCGGGCGGTCCCACTCGACCCAGGCCAGGCGCGCGCCGTCGCGGCTCAGGGTGGGGGCGGCATAGAAGTCGGCGCCTTGTGCAAGGACCTCCCGCGCTCCATCGGCAAAGGCAACCAGACGATGTTCCACCTGTTCGGCGTGACGCTCCTCTACCACCAGCACCTGGCCGTCGTGCCACTGCACGTCGCCATAGCGGCAGTCGGCATGCCGGGTGAGCGGGCGCGGAGCGGCGCCGTCCAGTGCCTGGGTATAAAGCTGCTGGTCCTGTTCGTTGACGAACACCACCCCGTCGCCCCCGAGGCAGAAATTGCCTCCGCCGTATTCGTAGACTCGGCTGCGCACGCTGAAGCCGTCTGGCGTCAGGCACCGCGCCTGGCCTTGCTGCCACTGCCAGAGCCGACAGGCGCCGTCGCTTGGGCGCAATTCATTCCACACCAGGCCTGCGGCACCGACCTTCAGTTCGGCGAAGTCAGTGCCTGCCGCCACCGCCTGGGCAGCGCTGAACTCAGCCGCGGGCAATGACATGGGCATTTCGCTCGTTGCGCAACGTCAGTTGCTCGATGCCAAGTGCGGCGTGCTCGGCTTCTTCGCGGGCCTTGAGGATCACGCCATGCTCCGGCGACTTGGCGCACACCGGGTCGGCCTTGCTGGCATCGCCGGTGAGCATGAACGCCTGGCAGCGACATCCGCCGAAATCCTGTTCCTTTTCGTCGCAGGAGCGGCAGGGCTCGGGCATCCAGTCGAAACCTCGGAAACGGTTGAAACCGAACGAGTCGTACCAGATGTGCCGCAGGTCGTGGTCGCGCACGTTGGGGAACTGCACCGGCAACTGCCGCGCGCCGTGGCAAGGCAGGGCGGTGCCATCAGGGGTGATGGTGAGGAACACGCTGCCCCAGCCGTTCATGCAGGCCTTGGGGCGTTCCTCGTAGTAGTCGGGGGTGACGAAGATCAGCTTGCACGGGCTGCCATCGGCCTTGAGCCGTTCCCGGTATTCATTGGTGATGCGCTCGGCCCTCTGCAACTGCTCCCGAGTGGGCAGCAGGCCGAGCCGGTTGAGGTGGGCCCAGCCATAGAACTGGCAGGTGGCGAGCTCGACGAAGTCGGCTTCCAGGGCGATGCACAGCTCGATGATGCGGTCGATGTGGTCGATGTTGTGCCGGTGGGTGACGAAGTTGAGCACCATGGGGTAGCCATGGGCTTTTACCGCGCGGGCCATTTTCAGTTTCTGCGCGAAGGCCTTGTGCGAGCCGGCCAGCAGGTTGTTCACCTGCTCGTCGGCGGCCTGGAAACTGATCTGGATATGGTCCAGCCCCGCCTCGCGGAAGGCGGCGATTTTGGTTTCGGTCAGGCCGATGCCGGAGGTGATGAGGTTGGTGTAGAAGCCCAGGCGCCGCGCCTCCCCGATCAGTTCGGCAAGGTCCTGGCGTACCAACGGCTCACCGCCGGAAAAGCCGATTTGCGCAGCGCCCATGGCGCGCGCCTCGGTCATCACCTTGAACCACTGTTCGGTGCTCAGCTCCTGGCCTTGCTGGGCGAAGTCCAGGGGGTTGGAGCAGTACGGGCACTGCAACGGGCAGCGATAGGTCAGCTCGGCCAGCAGCCACAGCGGTAGGCCGACCGGCACTTCAGGCGAGTTCGACCCAGTGTTCGGCACGGGCCACCTCCATGAATTGCTCGATGTCGTCAGCCACTTCCGGCACGCCGGGGAAGCGCTGTTCCAGCTCGCTGATGATAGCCGCCACGTCGCGCTGGCCGTCGATCAAGGCGCCGATCAGGCCGGCGCTTTCGTTCAGCTTGATCATGCCTTCGGGGTACAGCAGCACATGGCCTTGCTGCGCCGGCTCGTACTGGAAGCGGTAGCCTATGCGCCAGCGCGGGGTTTGCGTGCGGTCGAAACTCATGGGGCGACTCCCTTGTGCCAGACCCGTTGGTCGGTGACGGTGTGGTAAGGCGGGCGGTGCAGTTCGTAGGCCATGCTCATGGCATCGAGCATGCTCCATAGGATATCCAGCTTGAATTGCAGAATTTCCAGCATGCGCTGCTGCGACTGGGCGCTGGTGAAGTGCGCCAGAGTGATCGCCAGGCCGTGCTCGACGTCACGCCGGGCCTGGCCCAGGCGGGTGCGGAAATACTCGTAGCCGGCGGGGTCGATCCAGGGGTAGTGCTGGGGCCAGCTGTCCAGCCGCGACTGGTGGATCTGCGGGGCGAACAGTTCGGTCAGCGAGCTGCTGGCTGCCTCCTGCCAGCTGGCGCGGCGGGCGAAGTTGACGTAGGCGTCCACGGCGAAGCGCACGCCGGGCAGCACCAGCTCCTGGGAGCGCAACTGGTCGGGGTCGAGGCCGACCGCCTGGCCCAGGCGCAGCCAAGCCTCGATACCGCCGTCCTCGCCGGGGGCGCCGTCGTGGTCGAGCAGGCGCTGTATCCACTCGCGGCGGATTTCCCGGTCCGGGCAGTTGGCCAGGATCGCGGCGTCCTTCAGTGGAATGTTCACTTGGTAGTAGAAGCGGTTGGCCACCCAGCCCTGGATCTGCTCACGGGTGGCGCGGCCTTCGTACATCGCCACGTGGTACGGGTGGTGGATGTGGTAGTAGGCGCCCTTGGCGCGCAGGGCCTGCTCGAACTCGATGGGGGACAAGGGTTGGGTTTCGTTCATAGGGCCGCCGCGTTCTCCTACAACTCGATACTCATGCCATCGTAGGCGACTTCCACGCCCCGGCGGCGCACTTCGGCCCGCTGTGGCGAGTCTTCGTCGAGAATCGGGTTGGTATTGTTGATGTGGACAAGCACCTTGCGCTGGCGTGGGAAACCGTCCAGCACCTCGAGCATGCCGCCTGCGCCGTTCTGCGCGAGATGACCCATTTCGCGACCTGTGCGGGTGCCGACGCCCCGGCGCTGCATTTCATCGTCGTCCCACAGCGTGCCGTCCACCAGCAGGCAGTCGGCGCTGCTCATTATCGCCAGCAGGTTGTCGTCCACCTGCCCCAGGCCCGGGGCATAGAACAGCTTGCCGCCGCTGCGCAGGTCTTCCACCAACAGGCCCAGGTTGTCGCCGGGGTGCGGGTCGAAGCGATGTGGCGAGTAGGGCGGCGCCGCGCTGCGCAGTGGGAAAGGGGTGAACCTGAGGTTGGGGCAGGCGGGGATGACGAAGCTGCCTTCCAGGGCAATGGGGTTCCACACCAGTCCGCCGTTCCAGTGGTCGAGCATGTTGAACAGCGGGAAGCCGGTGGTCAGGTCCTGGTGGACCATGTCGGTGCACCATACCTGGTGCGGGCAACCTTCGCGCAGGCTGAGCAGGCCGGTGGTGTGGTCGATCTGGCTGTCGAGCAGGATGATCGCGTCGATGCCGCTGTCGCGCAGGGCGCGTGCGGGCTGCATCGGCGCGAAGGCTTGCAGTTGTGCTCGAATATCCGGCGAGGCGTTGCACAGCACCCAGTGCTCGCCATCGTCGGACAGCGCGATCGACGACTGGGTACGCGCCGTGGCACGCAGGGTGCCCTCGCGGTAACCCTTGCAGTTGGCGCAATTGCAGTTCCACTGGGGAAAGCCGCCACCGGCGGCGGAGCCGAGAATCTGGATGTACATGGTCGCGGTCTACCTGGCATGGCCTGTCAAAAACGACAACGCCTCGGCGGGCCGAGGCGTTGAACCACCGCCAGGCATCAGCGGTTGGCGAAGTACATGGTCACTTCGAAACCGATACGCAGGTCAGTGTATGCAGGTTTGCTCCACATGGGCTTACTCCTTCCTCTGGGGTTGATTCAAGTTGGCGCCTGTCTGCCATTGCTCGGCCTTTTCCCATGAGGGGGCAGGGCCGTTCGCCAAGCATAGCCAGCCATGTTCGGCTGACAGCAGGCGTGACACGACGTCGTCCAAGTCTGATTGTGCAGTCTTCAGGATAGACCTGCGCATGTCGGAAAGATTCGAAGTGTGTGTAGCCAGTTGTGTCTGCCATGCCCATTCGACCAGTGCTTCGTTGCTCATCGTGGCCACTTCGAACTGCTCGGCCAGTGCCTGGCGGGCCTCCGGGTCAAGGTGTGCGCCTTGTTCAAGCACCTGGCGCAGGTGCCGAAGAATCTCGCCATGGCTGGCGTGCGGCGATTGCACGCCGAAGAGCAGTCCGGCGAAGCCTTCGACCTGGCGATAGGCGCTGAATACCCCGTAGCCCAACTGCAGTTCCACCCGCAGCCGCTGGTATATCCGGCCCTGTAGCAGTTGGGCCAGCAGCCTGCCGCTGGCCTGATGAGTCAGGGGCAGTGGGCAGAACAGCAGCAAGGCCTGTTCGCTGCCTGGCAACGGCTGCTGGCGCCATTGGCGGCCGACAAGCGCGGGCGGGGCGATGGCCGGGGCGTTCTGCCCCATCATGTCTTTCAGGGCATTGGCCAGCGCCGGGTAGGCATTGTCGGCGAAGCCCATGGCCAAACCGTGCCAGCGTGCATCGGACCACAGTGCGTCCAGGCCAGGCTGATCGAGCGCGTCGCCAGAGGTGGCTGGCGTGACAGGGGCGTGCAGTGCAGCGGGCAGTGCCTTGAGCAGCGCATGGAGCGGCATCGGCACGCCTGGGCGCTCCGGCTGCGCCTGCCATTGTTCGGGGCGCGGGGTGCGCAACAGCTCCAGCGCCTGTTGCAGGGTGCGGACCACGGCGGCTGCAACCCCGCAGCAACGCAGCTCCCAGTCTTGCCCCACGGCCTTCAGGTGCAACTGCACCGAAGCGCGTTCGGCGCGTTCCTGCAAAGGGCGCAAGGCCTGCTGGAGGACCGGCAGGGCGCGTTCGCGCAGGGCCGAGCGGACCTGCCAGCGTAGATGCACCGCAGCACAATCACGCGAGCTCGGCAGCAGCGTACGGGTGGCAAGGCCTACCGGCAATGGGGAGGTGCCGGCAGGGGGCAGCTCGGCGAGCAGCAAGGTTTCGGTGGGGAGCAACTGCCAGTCACCGAACTCGCGGGTCGGCAGGCTGGCCAGCAGCGCGTGCAAGGCCGCCCTTCCTGCCTCGTCCAGCGGCTTGAAGCCTTGTCCAGCGGCATCGCGGCGAGCCAGCTCCAGAGCGCTGG
Organism: Pseudomonas sp. LS_2; assembly: GCF_042709235.1. NCBI lineage: Bacteria > Pseudomonadati > Pseudomonadota > Gammaproteobacteria > Pseudomonadales > Pseudomonadaceae > Pseudomonas > Pseudomonas sp. LS_2. Next base: position 158,204 of record NZ_JAVAYC010000008.1, read on the forward strand.
CGGCTTGCTCGCGTCGGCGTTGAAGGTGGGCGAACGCCTGTTCGAGGTGTTGTGTGCCGGTGCGCTGGATGAACCCCAGCCAGCCCTCGAGCAGGGCCTGGATGTGTTCGGCCGAGGCGTTGGCGGTCAGGTCCAGATGGATATGCCAGAGCGATTGCCCGGCAAAGGCGTACAAGAGCTGTGCCCGGCAGGCCTGCAACTCGCCGCGTCCGCGCAGCGCCCCCAGCCAGCTGCCCGGGCGGCTGTCGGTAAGGCTGGCCAGCAGCAGTTCCACGGCCTGTTGCGCACCTTCAGGCAGGTGTTCGTGGGCGAACAGCAGGTCGAGGGCGTTTTCGCTAATGCGCAGTGGCTGGAACGGGCCGTCCAGCAGCGGGACGGGTGCTGTCTGTGGGCGCCTCTGCGCGGCTGCGAACAGGCTGCCATGGGTTCGCCCCAACGCCTCCAATTCATCCAGTGTCTGCGGGCCGCAAAGGCTCAGGGTAATCTGCCCGCCGTGATAGAAGCCTTGGTGAAACTGCCTGAGGGCTTGTTGGAAGTCGGGGGCGTGCAGAGGCAGGCTGTAGCGGTTGCCCGCGTGGAAGCCGCTGAGTGGATGCCGGGCCGATACCGTCTGGAGCAGCGCGAACTGATGGCGAGCCTGGGGGTTGCGCGACCAAGCGATGAATTCGGCGTGGATCACCTCGCGTTCGCGCTGTTGCCGCTCCAGGCCCAGGTCGGGTTCGACGAGCATCTGACACAAGCGTTCGAGGCCACCGGCCAGGGCGGTTGGTGGCACTTCGAAGAAAAAGTCGGTGGTGCGCTCGCGGGTGCTGGCATTCACTTGTCCGCCAAGGCCCTGGACGTAGCGCATCAGCCCGTTTTCCAGCGGGAAACGAGCTGTGCCGAGAAAGAACAGGTGCTCTAGGAAATGCGCGAGGCCGGGCCATTGCGCGGGTGCGTCGTGGCTGCCGGCGTGCACCCGCAATGCAGCGGCGGCGCGGCTAAGACGGGGGGCATGGCGCAGGGTGAGGCGCAGGCCGTTGCCGAGGATGAGTTGACGGGTGTGGTTGGGCATGGGGTCATGCTAGTGCATTTGTGGTGGCTGTACCGGCCTGTTCGCAGGCACGCCCGCTCCTAGTGGTTCGCTTCAGGTTCGGGGAATCGTGCGGGCTTGCCCGCGACGAGCCGTTGGGGTCATCGCCGATGCAGGTCCTGGCGCAGGTCGGCGAGGTAAGGAAACGCCGCGCGCCCGCGTACGACGCGTTCCTGCTCTATATCCGCCAGCAACTGGCACTCGTCGTGCCCGGCCATGGCCAGCAGGCTGCCGTCCGGGCCGACGATGCTGCTCTGCCCGCAATACTGCACATCGCCTTCTGCGCCGCAGTGGTTGGCATAGACCAAGTAGCACTGGTTCTCCTGGGCCCTTGAGCGCACAGTGACCTGGCAGGTGAAGTCGTAGGGCGCCATGTTCGCCGTCGGTACCAGCAGCAGCTCGGCGCCGGCCAACGCCAGGCGCCGTGCGTTCTCCGGGAATTCGATGTCGTAGCAGATCAGCAGTCCGAGCTTCCAGCCGTTCATCTCGACCACCGGGAAATGGTCTGGACCTGGGCTGAACATCGATCGGTCGAGCTCGCCGAACAGATGGGTCTTGCGGTAATTGCACAGGCTGCGACCCTGGGCGTCGATCAACTGCACGCTGTTGTAGAACGCGCCGTCCTCGGCCCGTTCCGGGTAGCCGTAGGCAATGGCGATGCGATGGGCTTGGGCGATCTCCACCACGGCCATGGCCGATGGGCCGTCGTCGGCTTCGGCCAGGCGTTGCACTGCCTCCAGGCCGATGTTGTAGCCGCTCAGGTACATCTCCGGGCACACCAGCAACTGGGCGCCGCGCTCGGCGGCCAGTTGCGCCTGGCGGTGCAGATGCTCGAGGTTGCCGGGCACGTCCAGTGGCTTGGACGCGCCCTGGAACAGGGCGATGCGCATGGCGCCTCCTCGTCTTCAGTCGGCCAGGGCGATCGGCCCGATCTCGTGGAACACATCGCCAGGGCCTGGGTTGTCCGCGTGGGTCTTGCCGCCGAAGTGGTTCATGATACCCCACACCGCATTCAGCGATGTCTGCACCGCGCCTTCCACCCAGGCCGGAGTCCACGACACGTCGTCGCCGGCGATGAACATGCCGCGCTGTTCGGCAGGCATGTCCTGCTGCATGAAATGCGCGTACATGCGCTGGTTGTAGCGGTAGTGGCCCGGCAGCGCACCCTTGAAGGCGCCGAGGAAGTAGGGGTCGGCTTCCCAGGAGATGGTGATCGGGTCGCCGATGATATGCCCGGCGATGTCGGTCCTGGGGTAGATCTTCTTCAGGGCATCCAGGGCCAGTTGCACCCGCTTTTCCACCGGGTGCGGCAACATCTTCAGGGCGTCGCTCATCCACGCGTAGGACAGGCAGATCACCCCCGGCTTGTCGTCGCCGTTGTCGAACAGGTAGGTGCCGCGGGTGAGGCGGTCGGTGAGGGTCATGCTCATCAGGTCGCGGCCGGTCTGCGGGTCCTTGTCCTTCCAGAACGGGCGGTCGACCATGACGAAGGTCTTCGACGACTGCATGTAGCGTGTGCGGTCCAGGGCCATCCACATCTTCTGCGAGAACAGCGATTCCTCGCAGTCGATCTGGGTGGTCAGCAGCCAGCTCTGGCAGGTGGTGAGCACGGCGGCGTAGTGGCGTGTATCGCCCCAGTTGTCGGTGACCGCCAGGCGACCATCGGCGGCGCGGGCGATGCGCTTGACCCCGGTGCGTGGCGCGCCGCCATGCAGGGCGCGCAAGCTGGTGCCGGCGGGCCAGTGGGCGCAACGTTCCGGGGCGTGGCGCCAGATACCCTGCGGCACCTGTTCGACACCGCCGACGACAAGGTGCTGGTGGTCGTCGCAGTTGGTCATCACCACGCGGAAGATTTCCAGCATCGAGTTGGGGAAGTCCGAATCCCAGCCGCCGGTGCCGAAGCCTACCTGGCCGAACACCTCACGGTGCTGGAAGCTCAGCTTGGCGAAGGCCTTTGAGCTGGCGACGAAGTCATAGAAGGTACGGTCGTCCCACAGCGGCACCAGGGTATTCCACAGCGCTTTCAGACGTGGCACGTCGCGCTCGCGAATCGCCTGCTGGATCTCGCCAAAACGTGCGCCATCTTCCAGGGCATCGGCCCAGGCATCGGCGACTTCGTGGAACAGGCTGGGCAGGTCGGCAGGCTTTTCGGCGTAGTAGGTCTGGCCTTCGAGGTCGATCACCGTGCTGCCCGAGGCGGGCGTCAGCGGGTTGGGGAAGGGCCTGGTCTCCAGGCCCAGCTTGTCGACGTAGTGGTAGAACGCCGTGGACGATACCGGGAAGCGCATGCCGCCCAGTTCCGCGACGATGCCGTCGGTGCCATTGAAGGCCTGCGAGCGCAGGCGCCCGCCTAGCTTGGAGGCTTCGTACACCACGGGCTTCAAGCCCAGCTTCATCAGTTCGTAGGCCGCCACCAGGCCCGCGATGCCTGCGCCGACGATCGCCACTTCCTCTCCATGCCGCTCGGCCGGAATGCTGCCCAGCCCTGCGGGGTGCTCCAGCCAGTCATCGAAGGCGAAGGGGAAGTCCGGACCGAAGATGGTGATGGGCTTCTTGCCGTCGGCCGGGTGGCGATTGTTCTTGTTCATGAAATGACCTTGCCAGGAGGGCTGCGCGAAACGCGGAGCCTGAGTATAGGAAATGCCTGGCAGCCATTTTAGGGAGCGCGGTGTTCGTAATTAAGATGCAGAGTGTTGTCGATATGCAGTGGTTCTTGTCGATATGACGAATAGGTGTCGCCAAGTGACGAGAAGTTACGTGGGTTGCCCGCGGTCCACCTTGCTGCTGAGGATGATCGAGGTGGTGGTTTTTTCTACCCCTTCCAACCCGCCGATCTGGTCGAGCAACTGGTCGAGCTGCTCGGGCGAGTCACTGTGCAACCAAGCCACATAGTCGAATTCTCCGCTCACCGCACACAGCTGCTGCACCTGGCCCATGGCACCCAGGCGACGTACCACCTCCTTGCCCGAACGCGGCTGCACCTTGATACCCACGTAGGCCTGCAGGCCGCCCCCGACCAGACGCTGGCCCAGGCGTACGCCGTAGCCGGTGATGACCTTGTTCTTCTCCAGCCGGGTCAATCGCGAGGTCACCGTGGTGCGTGCGATGCCCAGGTGGCGGGCGAGGGTGGCCACGCTTTCGCGGGCGTTGATCTGCAGCAGGGCGATGAGCTGGCGGTCGATTTCGTCGAGGGCGATGGGGCGGGCGTCTGGCATGACGAGTCTCTTTGATGGATGCGCTAGCCTAGCCAGCCCCCGCCCTCGGGGGCAAGGCGCGTGCGCTTCTCAGCGCGGCGTGGCCAGCGCGCGGTCGGGTTCGCGCGGGCTGCGCAGCACCACCAGCAAGGTGGCCAATGCCAGCACGCAGGCGTAGCCGTTGGTGGTGGCGATCAGCCCGAAGTGTTGTGTGGCGAAGCCTGCGAGAATGGCCGGCAGGCTGAAGGCCAGGTAGCTCAGGACATAGAAGCCGGCCATCAGGCCACCTCGCTCGTGGGCATGGGCCAGCGGCATCACCGAGCGCAGCGCGCCGAGGAAGCCGCCGCCGAAGCCCAGGCCCGCCGCCGCTGTACCAAGGAAGAACAGCCAGGCGTTGCCGGTGTCGATGCCCACCAGGGTCAGTAGCAGCCCGAGCAACAGGGCAAGGCCACCTCGGCGCAGGATTGTTGGCGCTGGCTTGTTACGCAGGCTGAAGATGCCCAGTGCGCCGAACCCGGTCAGCACGGAGACCAGGGCGCCTCCGACCAGAGGTGCATGCACCTCGGTCACCTGTCGGGCCAGGGTCGGGCCCAGCGACAGGTAGAAGCCGCCCAACGCCCAAAGGCTTGCATTCAGCGGCGCCATGCGCCAGAACGCCTGGCGTGCCTGGGGCGGAATGCGCACCTGAGGGCGCAGGGATGCCAAGGCACCTGGCTTGCTACTGATGCTCTCCGGCAGGCGTAGCAGCAAGAGCGCGAACAACGCGAACAGCCCCGCCAGGACCATGAATACCCGGTGCAGGGGCTCGCCGGAGAACTGCATCAACGACGCGCTGCCCAACGCGCCCAAGGCCAGGCCGATCATGGGGGTGAGGCTGTTGAGCAGCGGCCCGCGCTCGCGGTCGAAATCCAGCAGCGCCGCGCCCAGCACACTGGTCGCAAGCCCGGTGGCCAACCCTTGGAGCAAGCGGGCGACGATCAGCACCTGAACCGATTCGGCTTCAAGGAACAATGCCATGGCCAGCAGTTGCAGGAGCAAGGCCGCGCCGATCACCGGGCGTCGGCCGATGTGATCGGACAACGAGCCGAACACCAGCAGTGTCAACAGCAGGCCGGCGGCATAGATGCTGAACACCACGGTCAGCAGCGCCGCGGAAAAGCCCCAGGTTTCGCGGTACAGCGCATACAGCGGGGTCGGCGCGCTGGCGGCGGCGGAAAAGGCGATGAGGATCGCTCCGATCAACCACACGGAGCGGCGTCGGGAGAGCCCAGTACGGCGCTCGTGCGTGGATGTGGGTGAGGTGTCTTTCATGGTGATCTCGCAAAGGCTAAGATTCAGCTTTTGCGAGACGATGCGCCTGTTGCGGGATAAAAGCAAATTCTTTGCGTTAGGGTGAGTATGGCAGTCAATCAGGGTGTGCGGCCGGGTGGCCGCAGCGCGAGGGTCCAGGCCTCGGTGCACAAGGCGGTTACCGAGCTGTTAGAGGAGCGTGAGCGTGGCGAACTGACCGTGCCGCTGATCGCGGCCCGGGCAGGTGTGACGCCCTCGACCATCTATCGCCGCTGGGGCGATCTCAACGAGCTGTTGGGCGATGTGGCCTTGCAGCGCATCCGCCCGGACGGCGAGCCGACTGACACCGGCAGCCTCAAGGGCGACCTGCTGGCCTGGGGTATCCAGTACATGGAGGAAACCGCTTCGGTGCCTGGCCGCGCGGTGGTACTCGACCTGCTGGCCGCCGGCGGCTGCTCCGGACGCTGCCTGGAGATTGCCCGCGCGCAGTTCGGCATCCTGCTCGAGCGGGCGCTTGCCCGCGGTGAGCCGGTGCCGGACGAGGACCGTATCGTCGATCGGCTGGTAGCGCCGTTGGTGTATCGAATCCTGTTTTCCAACCAGGCGTTGCATGAGGGGTATGTCGAGGTGCTGGTGGATGGGGTGTTGGAGGGGGTGGCGAGCTGACGAGCCAAGCGCTTCAGTCGTTCCAGTTGATTTGATAGCGCGTGCTGCGTCCACCACCCGGTAGCCGGATCAGGCAACCTTTTTCCAACAGGTCGCTGAGGTGGCGGCTCGCCGTAGCCTTTGAAACCTTGGCGACGGACTGGTATTGCGATGCACTGATGCTCTCCGGGAACCCACCTCGATCCTGCAACAGGTCGCCATCGAGCAGTCGATTGAGCACCTTGATCTGCTCGGCGGTCAGGGATTTCTGGCTGTGCCGATGCCAGAAGCGTGCCTTGCCCAGCACCCGTTCGATGCGTGCCAGTGCCTGCTCCAGGCTGCGTAGCAGTGTGCGCAGAAACCAGCTAAGCCAGGCTGTGATATCCAGACCGCTCTTCTGGCGGGCTTCCAGAATTTCGTAGTACCCACGACGGTCTTCCAGAATGCTGGCAGGCATGGCGTAGAAGCGAATGGCTTGTTGCTCGGCCTGTGCCAAGGCCAGGTCGGTGATGGCTCGAGTGAGTCGGCCATTGCCGTCATCGAAGGGGTGCAGCGTGACGAACCAGAAATGCGCGATACCTGCTCGCAGCAAGGGGTCGAGTGCCGGATCGCCAGCGCTTTCGGCGAACCACGTGAGGAAGGCCTGAACTTGCGCCTCCAGCCCTTCGCGCGGTGGTGCCTGGAAGTGCACGGTGGGCCTGTCGATGCGTCCCGAGACGACTTGCATCGGTTCCTCGCCGCGCAGCGCTCCTACCCAGATGGGCGTGGTGACGAGTTGATTGGCGGAAGGGAACAGCAGCTGATGCCAATGCAGCAGTCGCTCCAGGGTCAGAGGGTACCGATGTGCTTGAGTGGCATCCAGCATCAGTTCCGCGAGGCCCTCGCTACGCGCAGTGCCGATGCCTGCGACCTCCAGGCCAAGACGTCGAGCGAGAGAGGAGCGGACGGACTCCACATTCAGCCGCTCTCCTTCGATAGCCGAACTGGTGACGATGTTTTGCAGTAAGGCATCAAGGGTGTTCTGCGTTTGCGCATCGGCATCGACAGCGCCGGCCATACCGAGCAGTTGGCCTTGCGCCTGGGTGCAGGCGCGCAGCAGCCCGGCCACAGGCTCGGCCTGCCAATGAAAGTGCGGCCAATCTGCGTGCTGCCAAATCCAGGTGGGATCGTTCATATCAGGCCTCGCGAGGAGCGTGAGCCGATTACGAACGCTATTCGGCTCATTTTGTGAGCCGATTATGTGGGCTATTCGGCTCATCGTGCACCACGCGAAGCGATGTGCAGGTTCTGGCTCTGGCGCAACGAAAAAGCCGCGCAAATGCGCGGCTTTCGTGAATGTTTGGTGGGCCCACACGGACTTGAACCGTGGACCAAAGGATTATGAGTCCTCTGCTCTAACCAACTGAGCTATAGGCCCCAGAGGTGCGCAGGATTATAACGAGGGTTTGCTAAGCGTGCCATCCGAAAGATCCGATAGTGCTATACGAAGGAAGGTCACGGCGAATTCGTCGGCGGGCAGGGGCAGGCTGACGATGTACCCCTGGATCTGCTCGCACCCTTCGACCGCCAGGAACTGCTGCTGCGCGTGGTTCTCCACACCCTCGGCGATGATGGTCAGTTGCATGCTGCGGCCCAGGGCGATGATCGCGCGGGCGATCGCTGCGTCGTGCGGGTCGTCCGGCAGGCCGCGGATGAACGACTGGTCGATCTTCAGGATGTCCAGCGGTAGGCGCTTGAGGTAGCTGAGCGACGAATAACCCGTGCCGAAGTCATCGATGGCCAGCTGAACCCCCAGCTGCTTGAGCTCGTGCAGTACGGCCAGGGCTTCTTCGGCCTGGCTCATGATGAAGTTCTCGGTGATCTCCAGTTGCAGGTCGCCGGCCTTGAGCTGGAATGTCTTGAGCAGGTGTTCGATGCGCCGCGCCAGGTTGGGCTGGCGCAACTGCGCGCCGGCGAGGTTGATCGACAGCGGTCCGAAGGCCTGGTAGCGCTTCTTCCAGGCGTGCATCTGGCGGCAGGCATGCTCTAGCACCCAGTCGCCGATCTGCAGGATGGTGCCATTTTCTTCCGCCAGGTGGATGAACTGCTCTGGCGGCACCTCGCCAAAGGTCGGGTGCTTCCAGCGAATCAGCGCTTCGGCGCCCACCAGGCTTTGGGTCTTGAGGCTGAACTTGGGCTGGTAGTAAAGGCTCATCTCGTTGCGCTCGATGGCTCGACGCAGTTCGTGTTCCAGGGCGATGCGCTCGCTGGCCTGGGCGGTCAGGTCGAGGGTGTAGGCCTCGACGCGGTTGCGGCCCTTGGCCTTGGAGCGATACATGGCCGCGTCTGCGTTGCGGATCAGGGTGGACACGTCGCTGCCGTCCTGGGGGTAGAGGCTGATGCCGATGCTGGCGCTGGTAAAGAACTCGTGCTCGCCCGCTTGCACCGGGGCGTGGAAACAAGCCAGCAACTTGCTGGCGATGGCGCTGGCATCGCTGGGGCGGTGCAGTCCGGGCAGCAGGATGATGAATTCGTCACCGCCCAGGCGTGCCACGGTGTCGACATCGCGCACCTGCTCCTTCAGGCGTTGCGCGATGCCTTTGAGCAGCAGGTCGCCGACCGGGTGGCCGAGGCTGTCGTTGATGTGTTTGAAGCGGTCGAGGTCGAGGAACAGCACTGCGCCTTGGCGGTTGGAGTCCTGCGAGCAGGTGAGTACCGATTGCAGGCGGCTTTCGAACAGGGCGCGGTTGGGCAGACCGGTGAGCGGGTCGTGGTGGGCTTGGTAGTCGAGCTTGGCCTGGGCATGCTTGAGGCTGGAGATGTCGGCGAACACTGCAACGAAGTGAGTGATCTCATGTTCGCTGTTGCGCACGGCGCTGATGGTCAACCAGCCGGGGTACAACTCGCCGTTCTTGCGCTTGTTGTAGATTTCGCCCTGCCAATGACCTTCGGCGGTGAGCTGGTGCCAGAGGGCGGCATAGAACGCGCTGTCGTGCTGGCCGGATGCAAGCAGGCGAGGGGTTTGGCCAAGGGCCTCGCTTTCGCTGTAGCCGGTGATTTCGCTGAAGGCGCGGTTGACCGCGCTGATGCGCTGGTCGGGATCGGTGATCAGCACGCCTTCGGCAGTGTTCTCGAACACCGTGGCGGCCAGTTGCAGTTTCTCCTGCATCAGGTGGCGCTCGGTGATGTCGCGGGCGATGGTCAGCATGCAGTCTTCGCCGCCGATCGGCAGCGGGCGCGCGGACAGTTCGCAGAGGCGGATCTGGCCGTCGCTGCGGCGGATATGGCAACTGAAGTCGCGTATGTAGCCGTCGCGCTGCAGCTGTTCGATCATCCGTCGGCGTTCGTTTAGGTCGACCCAGATACCCAGGTCGAGGCTGGTCTGGTCCTGGGTGGGGTTGATGTCGTAGCCGGTCAGGCGGCAGAAACCCTCGTTCACTTCGACCAGCAGGCCATCGCTCTGACGCGACAACAGCAGGCCATCGGGGGAGGCGTGGAAGGCCTTGGCGAACTTCTCCTCGGAAATCTGCAACTGTTGTTGGGTCTGCTTCAACTGGCTGATATCGCGCACTGCCACTACCAGGGCGGGCGTGCCGTCCAGGTCGAAGGTCTGCGCTGACGTCAAACCGGTGAACAGCTGGCCGTTGCTGCGCCGGAAGCTCATCTCCAGGTTGCGGATGCCGCCGCGGTGAAGGCGCTCGAGCAGCGTCGGGCCGGTGCCGGCGACGCCCCACAGGCCCAGTTCGGTGGCCGTGCGGCCGATCACCTCGGAGGGGCTCAGGCCGATCTGCTCCTCGAAGGCTTCGTTGACTTCCAGCAGGCAACCATCGCTGTGCCGGGCGATCAGCAGGATGTCCGGGCATTGCTGGAACACCGAGGCGAACTTCTGCTCCGACAAGCGCAACGCATCCTCGGTGCGCTTGGTCTCGCTGATGTCGATCATCAGCCCGCGCAGCAGCGGCTTGTGGCCGTGCTCGATCATGCTGACGATATTGCGCACCCAGATGGCATGGCCATCGGCACGAATGACCCGGTAGTCGAGGGCATGGTCGCGTCCGGCGGCGGTCTCGCTGTCGCAGTAGGCTTGGGCCCAAAGGGTGTCTTCGGGGTGCAGGACGCTGCGCCAGAAGCCCGGCTTGAGCCATTCGCGCAGCGGGTAGCCGAGCAGGTTCTCGGCGTGGGGCGAGACGTAGCTGTAGGTATAGTCGTTGGCGTCGGCCTCCCAGGCGATCGCGGAGAGGCTCTCGACCAGGCTACGGTAGTGGTACTCGCTGCTACGCAGCTCCTGTTCGAGGGCGATACGCCGGGAAATTTCCGAACTCAGCCGACGGTTGATGCGCAGCATGGCGACCAGTACCAGCAGCACCAGGGCCAAGGTCGGCAGGCCGTAGAGCAGCATGTCGTGCCAGAAGGAGCGCTGGTCGATGACATTGCCGACCCAGCGTTGCTGGATCTTGTCGATCTCCTGGCTGCTGAGGTCGGCCAGGACCTTGTCGAGGATGCCGATCAGCACCCTCTGTTCGCGCGGTGCGGCCATGGCCAACTGGTAGCGGTAGGGCGTCTCGCCGCTGACATAGAGCCCATCGAGCTTGAGCTGGCGCAGGCTCCAGATGCTCGAGGCGAGGTCGCCCACCACGGCGTCCACCTCGTCGGTGGCCAGGGCCTGGAGGGCCGAGCTGACGTTGGGCAATGCCACCAGGTTGAGGTCGGGGTGGTGGGTGCGCAGCAGTTCGTGGGGGGCGTAGTTCTCGACCACGGCAATCTTCAGGCCGTACAGGTCCTTGAGCGTGCGCGGCTGGGCACTGCCCTCATGGGCCAGGATGACGATGGGAAAGTCCAGGTAGGGGCGGGTGAAGGCCAGGTAGGCCTGGCGTTCGGGGGTGGACATGATGCCGGGCAGCAGGTCGATGCGGTTCTGCCGAGCCTGCTCCAGCACCTGGGTCCAGCTGACGGGCTGGACCGGTTGCAGTGTTACCCCCAGGCGCTCCTGGATCAAGGCGATATAGTCGGCGGCCAATCCCTGGTAGTGACCTTCCTGGTCGCGAAATTCGAATGGTGGCCACGAGGCATCCACACCCAGGCGCAGCTGCGGATGGGCGCTGAGCCAAGCTTTTTCCTCATCGGTCAGGGCAAGGGCGCCGGCCGTTGTGTTCCAGGCGAGTAGGAGCAGCAACAGAAGGGCCGGCATCAAGGGCATGGCGACCTCTCGAATCAGGGGGCTGTTTCGAGTGTAGACCGGTGATGCTGGGCGCAGGCGCGCTTGGAAAAAGAAAAACCCCGGCCTGGGCCGGGGTTCGTCTTCACTCGTCGAGGAAGGAGCGCAGGTGCTCGCTTCGCGTCGGGTGGCGCAGCTTGCGCAGCGCCTTGGCTTCGATCTGACGGATCCGTTCGCGGGTCACATCGAACTGCTTGCCTACCTCTTCGAGGGTGTGGTCGGTGTTCATGTCGATGCCGAAACGCATGCGCAGCACCTTGGCTTCGCGTGCGGTCAGGCCCGAGAGCACGTCACGGGTGGCTTCCTTGAGGCTTTCGACCGTGGCTACGTCGATCGGGGACTGCATGGTCGAGTCCTCGATGAAGTCGCCCAGGTGCGAATCCTCGTCGTCACCGATCGGCGTTTCCATGGAGATCGGCTCTTTGGCGATCTTCAGTACCTTGCGGATCTTGTCCTCAGGCATTTCCATGCGCTCGCCCAGCTCTTCCGGGGTCGGTTCGCGACCCATTTCCTGCAGCATCTGCCGGGAAATGCGGTTGAGCTTGTTGATCGTCTCGATCATGTGCACCGGGATACGAATGGTGCGGGCCTGGTCGGCGATCGAGCGGGTGATCGCCTGGCGAATCCACCAGGTGGCGTAGGTCGAGAACTTGTAGCCACGACGGTATTCGAACTTGTCCACCGCCTTCATCAGGCCGATGTTGCCTTCCTGGATCAGGTCGAGGAATTGCAGGCCGCGGTTGGTGTACTTCTTGGCGATGGAGATCACCAGACGCAGGTTCGCCTCGACCATTTCCTTCTTGGCGCGGCGGGCCTTGGCCTCGCCGATGGACATGCGACGGTTGATTTCCTTGATTTCCGCAACGGTCAGGCCGGTTTCGCTCTCGAGGTCGACCAGCTTCTGCTGGCAGGCGACGATGGCGGCGTCTTTCTCGCCCAGTGCGGCAGCCCATTTGGTGCTGCGCTTGGCCAGGTCACCGCTCCAGGTCTGGTCGGTTTCGTTACCTGGGAACAGACGCAGGAAGTCGGCACGTGGCATGCGGGCATCACGCACGCACAGCTGCATGATGGCGCGTTCCTGGGCACGCAGGCGCTCAAGGGCACCGCGCACGCGCTCGACGAGAACGTCGAACTGCTTGGGCACCAGCTTGATCGGCATGAACAGGTCGGCCAGGGCCTGCAGGGCTGCGATGCTTTCCTTGCCGCCGCGACCGGCCTTCTTCAGGACCTTGTTGGTGGCCTGGAGCTGGTCGGCGACTGCACCGAAGCGCTGGCGAGCGACTTCTGGGTCGGGGCCGCTTTCGCCCTCTTCCTCTTCGTCATCACCGTCGCTTTCTTCTTCGTCGTCCGACTCTTCCTTCTCGGCAGCAGGCTTGGCGCCCGGAACCGGTACTTCCTCGGTCGGCGCGGCGATGTTGTCGTCAGGGTCGATATAGCCGCTGAGGACGTCCGACAGGCGGCCACCTTCGGTGGTGACGCGGTCGTATTCGCCGAGAATGTAGTCGACGGTGCCCGGGAAGTGGGCAATGGCGCCCATGACTTCGCGGATGCCTTCCTCGATGCGCTTGGCGATTTCGATCTCGCCTTCGCGGGTCAGCAGCTCGACGGTACCCATTTCGCGCATGTACATGCGCACCGGGTCGGTCGTGCGGCCGATATCGGTTTCAACGGCCGCCAACGCTGCTGCGGCTTCTTCGGCTGCGGCTTCGTCGGTGTCGGCTTCCGCCAACAACAGGGCATCCGCATCCGGAGCACTCTCGAATACGTTGATCCCCATGTCGTTGATCATGCGGATGATGTCTTCCACCTGTTCCGGATCTGAAATATCCTCAGGCAGGTGGTCGTTGACCTCCGCGTAAGTCAGGTAGCCCTGCTCACGACCGCGGGTGATCAACTCTTTGATACGAGATTGCTGTTGCGCTTTTCCGGACATAACACCCTATCCACTGAAGGTCTTGGCGGGCAAAAAACAAGCCGAGGATTATACCCGAGCATGGACCTCACGCGCCAGATGAGGTCGGGTTTTGTGCGGGAACATTGCGACTCAGCAGGGCAAGCAGCTGAGATTTCTCCTCTGTGCTCAGTTCACTTTGACGTGCCTTGCGCATCAGATGTTCCAGGCTGCGCTCGCGCTGGCGAGCGGACAAGCTAGTTATAGTGTCGAAAAACTGTTGTTCAAGGTTGTCGGCATCGATCAGCCATTCCTTCTCCGCCAGGGCCCGCAGCAAGCGGCCCTGGTCGGTGCCGTGCCAACGTGCGATCAACTGCATGGAGCTTAGCTGAGGATTCTTCTGCACGGCTTCGATCAGCGCGACCAGCAACTGGCTGTAGACGTGCTCTTCGTCGGCGAAGTGGCTGGCGTCGTCGACCTTGCCGGCCAGCAGCGGGTGGTGCAGCAGCGTACGCAGGGCCGAAAGGGTGGGGGGCTCCACGGGCGCCGGCACCCGTGGAGGCGCTTCGCCGCGCTGGCCGTCGCGCTGCCAGGGTTTGCCGCCTTTCTTGTCCCAGGGCTTGCCATCCCACTGTTTCTTGCCGCCGCCCTTGTTCGGCGTCCAGGGCCGCTGCTCCTGCTGGGCAGGGGCGAAGTCGTAAGCCTGCTCGCTGTAGTCGGGGGTGTAGCTGGCCAGGGCGTCGTAGTCCAGGCCTGGGTCGTAGTCCGGCATGCTGGGCGCTGGCGCCTGCTGGGCCAGTTGTTCCATTTGTTGCGGGTCGAGCCCGGTAATTTCCCTCAGGCGATTGCGCATCAGCTGACGCAGGTTGGCGCCGGGGACCTTCTCGATCAGCGGTGCTGCCAGGGTCGCCATGTGCGCCTTGCCTTCCAGCGAGCGCGGGTCGGCTTCGCTGCTCAGCTGTTCGAAGAAGTAGTCGGCCAATGGCTGCGCGTGCTGGTTGATGCGGGCCTGGAAGGCGTCGGTGCCTTCGGCGCGCACCAGGGTATCCGGGTCTTCGCCTTCGGGCAGGAACAGGAAGCGCGCTCGGCGGCCATCCTGCAGGTTCGACAGGGTGGCTTCCAGGGCGCGCCATGCAGCCTTGCGCCCGGCCTGGTCGCCGTCGAAGCAGAACAATACGCTGGGCACCACGCGGAACAAACGCTTGAGGTGTTCTTCGCTGGTGGCCGTGCCCAGGGTCGCCACGGCATTGCGCAGGCCTTGCTGGGCCAGGGCGATGACGTCCATGTAGCCTTCGACCACGATGATTTCGTCGAGGTTGCGGTTGTGCTTGCGCGCCTCGAACAGGCCGTAGAGTTCCTGGCCCTTGTGGAACACCGGGGTTTCCGGCGAGTTCAGGTACTTGGGCTTGTCGTCGCCGAGCACCCGGCCACCAAAGGCGATCACCCGGCCGCGGCTGTCGCGGATGGGGAACATTACCCGGTCGCGGAAGCGGTCGTAGCGTTTGCCGCTCTCGGCGTTCTCGATCAGCAGGCCGGCGTCGATCATCACCTTCTGTTGCAAGGTATCGGCGCCCAGGTGCTTGAACAGGTTGTCCCAGCCCGGTGGGGCAAAGCCCAGGCCAAAGTCCCGGGCGATTTCGCCGGACAGCCCGCGGCCTTTGAGGTATTCCACCGCCGCCTTGCGGGTTGGATGGCTGCGCAGCGCCTGGCGGTAGAATTCAGCTGCCGCTTCCAGCAACGGGTACAGCGGCGAATCGGTGGGCTGGCGCGGCTTCTGCCCGCGTCGGCCTTCCTCGCGGGGCACTTCCATGCCGGCTGCGCGGGCCAATTCCTCGACTGCCTGGGGGAAATCCAGGTTGTCGTGGTCCATGATGAAGCCCAAGGCGTTGCCACCAGCGCCGCAGCCGAAGCAGTAGTAGAACTGCTTGTCGGGGCTGACGGTGAAGGACGGCGTCTTTTCCTTGTGGAACGGGCAGCAGGCAGAATGGTTCTTGCCGGCTTTTTTCAGCTGGATGCGCGAACTCACCACATCGACAATGTCGGTGCGGTTGAGCAGGTCATCAATGAAACTCTGGGGAATCAGCCCGGCCATGGCAGTCTCGTCATCTGGCAACTGGCAAGTCTAAACGCTTGTGCGCGGGTTTGGAGAGGGAAGTTGCTGCGAGGGTGTGGCGAAGAAAAATGTGCTCGTCGGCAGCCGCGAAGGGCTCGTCAGCTAGGACGTGCACGTCTGGCCAAAAGCCAGTTCTGACGGGGTATTGCAGGTTGCCCATGGCTTTTGCCGGGGCGCCCCAGGCGCATGGCCAAGGGTTTGAAGCGACCGCTGCCGTCTACCCGGCACTAGGCCGGGCGGGGCAGAAGCTTTGCGTAGAGCGCCTGTATTAGTACAGGCGAACGGCGCGGCGCTGTTCGCGCTGAACTTTCTTGGCGTGACGCTTTACAGCGGCAGCGGCTTTGCGCTTGCGCTCGGCGGTCGGCTTCTCGTAAAACTCGCGGCTACGAACTTCAGCCAGTACACCGGCTTTTTCGCAGGAGCGCTTGAAACGACGCAGAGCTACGTCGAAGGGTTCGTTCTCTTTAACTTTGACGGCTGGCATCCAGGGCTACCTTAATTCATTACCGGGGTAGACGTGCTCCTGGCAAAACATAAGGTGTGCTGGAGAACGTCGGTTTTCAAGGGTTGCGGATGTTAACCCTTAGCTGGCCGGAATGCAAAGCCTCTGATCGAAAACCGCTGGTCGGCACTCGGCACGGGGACTATCATGCGCGGCTTCGAATTCAGCCTCAACAAGGCACGGACCCATGCTAGTACTGGGATTGGAAACATCCTGCGACGAAACTGGCGTCGCATTATATGACAGCGAGCGCGGCTTGTTGGCCGATGCGCTGTTCAGCCAGATCGACCTGCACCGCGTCTACGGCGGTGTGGTGCCCGAGCTCGCCTCGCGCGATCACGTCAAGCGCATGCTGCCGTTGATCCGCGAAGTGCTGGAAGAAGCCGGCTGTGTCGCCGCCGATATCGACGCCATCGCCTACACCGCCGGCCCCGGCCTGGTGGGGGCACTGCTGGTCGGTGCGTCTTGCGCCCAGGCTCTGGCGTTCGCCTGGGAGATCCCGGCGATTGGCGTGCACCATATGGAAGGCCACCTGCTGGCGCCCATGCTGGAAGAGCAGCCACCGGAGTTTCCGTTCGTCGCCTTGCTGGTTTCCGGTGGCCACACCCAGCTGGTGCGGGTCGATGGTATCGGCCAGTACCAACTGCTTGGCGAGAGCCTGGACGACGCCGCTGGCGAGGCCTTCGACAAGACCGCCAAGCTGATCGGCCTGAACTACCCAGGTGGCCCGGAGATCGCGCGCCTGGCCGAACAGGGCGTGCCGGGACGTTTCGTGTTCCCGCGGCCGATGACCGACCGCCCGGGTCTTGAGTTCAGCTTCAGCGGCCTGAAGACCTTTGCCCTGAACACCTGGCAGCAGCGCCGCGATGCCGGGGACGACAACGAGCAAACCCGTTGCGACCTGTCCCTGGCGTTCCAGCAGGCAGTGGTGGAGACTCTGACTATCAAGTGCAAGCGCGCCCTCAAGCAGACCGGCCTCAAGCGACTGGTCATCGCCGGTGGCGTGAGTGCCAACAAGGCGTTGCGTGCTTCCCTGGAAGACATGCTCGCCAGTATCAAGGGCAACGTTTATTACGCACGGCCGAAGTTCTGCACCGACAATGGCGCGATGATCGCCTATGCCGGTTGCCAGCGCCTGCTGGCCGGACAGCAGCAGGACCTGGCGATCAGCGTGCAGGCACGCTGGCCGATGGAGCAATTGCCACCGCTGTGAAGTGGAAGGTGTTTCGTCTGCGAGAGTCAGAAATGCCTTTCGCGCCCGGCGAACAGGTCGCGTAGATTGCTGCGGTGTCGCCAGACGATCAGCAGCGTGAGGGCGGTCATTGGCAGCAGCGCCGCCGGCTCGCGCCAGGCCAGCAAAGGCAGGGTCAGGGGCGTGGCGATCAGTGCCGCCAGCGAGCTGGTACGGGTGAGGTAGAAGGTCAGCAGCCAGGCGCCAATGGCCAGCAGCGCCGCCGGGAAGTACAGCCCCATGAGCATGCCGGCGGCGGTCGCGACACCTTTGCCGCCCTGGAAGTGGAAGTACAGCGGGAACATGTGGCCGATCACTGCGCAGAGCCCGATCCAGGCTTGTTCTTGCAGGTTGAGGCCGGCCAGGCTGGCCAGCAATACCGGCAGCAGGCCCTTGCACAGGTCGCCGAGCAGGGTCAGGATCGCCAGCTTGCGGCCCGCAAGGCGTAGCATGTTGGTCGCGCCAGCGTTGCCCGAACCGCTGGAACGCGGGTCGGGGCTGCCACTGAGACGGCTCAGTACGATTGCGAAGGACAAGGACCCGAGCAGGTAGGCGAGCATCGCCAGTAACCAAAACATGCGAACTATTCCGGGCGAGGATGCCCTGATTCTAACGGCGCCCGTCGCCCTTGTCGTGCTGTGGAGAGAAGTGCTTGGACAGAGTGTTCATCGAAGGCCTGGAAGTCGATACCGTCATCGGCGCCTATGACTGGGAGCGGGATATCCGCCAGTGCCTGCGCCTGGACCTGAGTTTTGCCTGGGACAACCGCCCGGCTGCCGCTGGCGACGACCTGAGCCTGGCGCTGGACTACGCGACCGTGACCGCGCGTATCCAGGCCTTCGCGGAGCAGTCGCGCTTCGAACTGGTGGAAACTTTCGCCGAGCGGCTGGTGGCGGCATTGATGTCGGAATTCAACATTCCCTGGGTTCGCTTGAAGCTGACCAAGCCTGGTGCAGTGCCTGCGGCGCGTGGGGGTGTTGGCGTGGAGATCGAACGCGGATGTCTCTGAGCACGGTTTACCTGGGCCTGGGCAGTAATATCGAGCGCGAGAAGCACCTGTGCGCCGGGCTCGACGCGCTGGCCGGCCTGCTGAGTGACATGCGCTGCTCACCGGTGTTCGAAAGCCAGGCGGTGGGTATCAAGAGCGGCCCGTTCTACAACCTGGTGGTCACAGGCCAGACCGACCTGCCGCTGCTGGAGCTGGACCGCCGGTTGAAGTTCATCGAGGCGGAAAACGGCCGCTATGCGCCGGAGCGCAAAGGCCTGCCGCTGGATATCGACGTGCTGATGTATGACGACCTGCATGGCACCTTCAATGGCTTGGTGCTGCCGCGCGCCGAGATCCTGAAGAACGCCTTTGTGCTTTGGCCGTTGTCGCTGCTGGCACCTAGCCTGGTGCACCCAGGTGATGGCCGGCCGGTCGCGCAGCTGTGGCAGGAGGCGAACATCGAGCAGGTGCTAGCGCCGGTGCCGTTCGAGTGGCGTGGCTTGCAGCTGACGCCAGCCTAGCGGGATACCGGCTCAGGCGCTGCCCTTGCGATATTCCTCCAGTGCCAGCAGGCGCGCCGCTTTCAATGCTTCCCCCAGCGCTTGGCCACTTAGCCCGCTCGCTACCAGTGGTTGCACGTCCACGGCCCTCGCTGCGGCTGCCGCGCCACGCAGGTAGCCTGCCTGTGGATAATCTCGGCCCTGGGCGTCCATCTCGCAGGCGGCGGTGAAGTCTTCGAAACGCTGTGGTCGGCGGTAGATGTCGAACTTGTGCAGCAGCGCCAGTAGTTGAGCGGGTTGCAGTGCCTGGGCGTGATGGCACTGCTCTTTGAACTCGCCAGTCAGCAAGGCCAGCTCCTGGCATTCCCGTGGGGCCTTGAAGCGCTGGTTGAGTGCCTGGATCGCCTTGAGGTCGTCCAGGCCGAGCAACAGGCAGGCCCAGCGGACATGCAGCGGCAGATGGTGCCGAGCGGCTTGTTCGAGTGCAGCCAGGGGAGGGGTGTCAGCTTGTTGCGCAACGTTGCACAGGGCATCCAGTTCGGGCATCAAGGTGTGTAGCGCATCGCAGTCACGCAGCACTTCGATGAATACCTGGGGCTGGTCTTCCATCAGTGCGCGCTCGATCTCTTTCCAACTGCGTTCTGCAGTCAGCGCTTGCAGCTCGCCCGAAGTGCTGATCTGGCGCATCAACGCCAGTGTTTCCTCGGCCACGCGGAAGCCTAGCGGCGCATAGCGCGCGGCGAAGCGGGCAACACGCAGCACACGAAGGGGGTCTTCGGCGAATGCCGGGGAAACATGGCGAAGTACGCGCTGTTCGAGGTCGGCCTGGCCGCCATAGGGGTCGCACAGGTTGCCGTGCTCATCTTCGGCCATGGCGTTGATGGTGAGGTCGCGGCGGATCAGGTCTTCTTCCAGCGTCACCTCGGGGCTGGCATGGAAGGTAAAGCCGCCGTAGCCGCGCCCGCTCTTGCGCTCGGTGCGGGCCAGGGCGTATTCCTCGCCGCTCTTGGGGTGGATGAATACCGGGAAATCGGCACCGACTGGGCGAAACCCCTGGGCCTGCATCTGTTCCACGGTAGCGCCGACCACCAGCCAGTCGATATCGCTGACCGGGCGGCCGAGCAGGCGGTCGCGCACAGCGCCGCCGACTTTGTAGATCTGCATGTGGAGCCTCCATTACTGCCGACAGGATACCTTGTCGGCAGTAATGAAGGGCCTAGAGGTGATGGATCACGGCAAGGTCCATGCGCCCGTAGTCGCCGGCCTCGCCATGTTCACCGCGAGGCGGCATGTGGTGGGTTTTCATCACCTGGTCGCCCTGCACGGTCTCGAGGTGAATATCGAAGCCCCACAGGCGATGCAGGTGCTTGAGCACCTCTTCGGTGGAGTCGCCGAGCGGTTTGCGGTTGTGTTGCTGGTGGCGCAGGGTCAGCGAGCGGTCGCCGCGGCGATCGATGCTCCAGATCTGTACGTTGGGTTCGCGGTTGCCCAGGTTGTACTGGGCAGCCAGTTGCTCGCGGATGACGCGGTAGCCGGCTTCGTCATGGATGGCCGGGACCAGGAGGTCGTCGCGCTGGTCGTCGTCGAGAATGCTGAACAGTTTGAGGTCGCGGATCACCTTGGGTGACAGGTACTGCAGGATGAAGCTCTCGTCCTTGAAGCTGCTCATGGCGAACTTCACGGTAGAGAGCCAGTCACTGCCGGCAATTTCGGGGAACCAGCGGCGATCCTCCTCGGTAGGGTTTTCACACATGCGACGGATGTCGGTGTACATGGCGAACCCCAAGGCATAGGGGTTGATACCGCTGTAGTACGGGCTGTCGAAGCCTGGCTGGAACACCACGCTGGTGTGCGACTGCAGGAACTCCATCATGAAGCCGTCGGTGACCAGCCCTTCGTCGTACAGGTCGTTCATCAGGGTGTAGTGCCAGAACGTGGCCCAGCCTTCGTTCATGACCTGGGTCTGGCGTTGCGGGTAGAAGTACTGGGCGATCTTGCGCACGATGCGCACCACCTCACGCTGCCAGGGCTCCAACAGCGGGGCGTGTTTCTCGATGAAGTAGAGGATGTTTTCCTGCGGTTCGGCTGGGAAGCGGCCTCCATCCTTTTCGTTACCTTTCTCGGCGCCCTTGGGAATGGTGCGCCAGAGGTCGTTGATCTGCCGTTGCAGATGCTCTTCGCGCTCCTTCTGGCGCCGGCGCTCTTCTTCTGCAGAGATTGGGTAGGGGCGTTTGTAGCGGTCCACGCCGTAATTCATCAAGGCATGGCAGGAGTCGATCAGGTCCTCTACCGCGTCGATACCGTGGCGCTCCTCGCACTGGGCGATGTACTGCTTGGCGAATACCAGGTAGTCGATGATGGAGCTGGCGTCGGTCCAGGTACGGAACAGGTAGTTACCCTTGAAGAAGCTGTTGTGCCCGTAGCAGGCATGGGCGATCACCAGCGCCTGCATGCAGATGGTGTTTTCCTCCATCAGGTAGGCGATGCAGGGGTCGGAGTTGATGACGATTTCGTAGGCCAGGCCCATCTGTCCACGGCTGTAGGACTTCTCGGTACTGAGGAATTGCTTGCCGTAGGACCAGTGGTGATAGCCCAGGGGCATGCCGACCGAGGCGTACGCATCCATCATCTGCTCGGCAGTGATGACTTCGATCTGGTTGGGGTAGGTATCCAGGGCGTAACGCTCGGCCAAGCGGCTGATTTCCCGGTCATAGGTCTGGATCAGCTCGAAGGTCCATTCGGAGCCGGTGGAAATGGGTTGGCGTCTCTGTGCTCTGGCGGTCATGTGGCTAACCTGCGCTGGAAGAGTTCACGGAAGACCGGGTAGATATCACCGGCCGATACCAACTGTTGCTGGGCGAAGGTGTCGGGGAAGGCTTCGCCGATGCGCTCGTATTCGTACCACAGCGCCTGGTGCTCGCGGGGGGTGATCTCGACGTAAGTGTAGTACTGCACATGCGGCATGATCTGCTTGGTCAGGATATCGCGGCAGATCGGCGAGTCGTCGTTCCAGTTGTCACCATCCGAAGCCTGGGCGGCGTAGATGTTCCAGTCGCTGGCTGGGTAGCGCTCGGCCATGATTTCCTGCATCAGCTTGAGTGCGCTGGAAACGATGGTGCCGCCGGTTTCCCGGGAATAGAAGAACTCTTCTTCGTCGACCTCGCGGGCGCTGGTGTGATGGCGGATGAACACCACCTCGATGCGATCATAGTTACGCTTGAGGAACAGGTACAGGAGGATGAAGAAGCGTTTGGCGATGTCCTTGGTGGCCTGGGTCATCGATCCCGAGACGTCCATCAGACAGAACATCACCGCTTTGGAGCTGGGGTTGGGCTGCTTGACCAGCAGGTTGTACTTGAGGTCGAAGGTATCGAGGAATGGCAGGCGGTTGATGCGCGCCCGTAGCCGCTCGATTTCCGCTTCGACCGCCTGGATGTCGGTGAAGTTATCAGGTTCTTCGACCTTCAACCGCGCCAGTTCCTTCTGGGCTTCGCGCAGCAGGCCGCGGCTGCTGCCGGTCAGGGCGATGCGCCTGGCGTGGGCCGAGCGCAAGGTGCGCACGATATTGATGCGCGAAGGGTTGCCTTCGCTGGCGATGCCGGCACGTACGGTCTTGAAGGTATCCGCGCCGGTCAGGTGGCGTTTCACCAGGTTCGGCAGTTCCAGGTCCTCGAACATGAATTCGAGGAATTCTTCCTGGGTAATCTGGAAAACGAAGTCGTCCATGCCGTCGCCGGAGTTACCGGCCTTGCCGCGACCGCCGCCACCGCCGCCGCCCTGGGGACGTGCGATGTGTTCGCCGGCGGTGAACTCCTTGTTGCCAGGGTGGACGATGGTCTGCTTGCCGCCACGACCATGGTGCAGTATCGGCTCGTCGATATCCCGGCCCGGGATGCTGATCTGTTCGCCGTGCTCCATATCCATGATGGAACGGCGGCTCACGGCCTCTTCGACGGCTTTCTTGATGTGGTCACGGTACCGCCGCAGGAAGCGCTGGCGGTTGACCGTGCTTTTGTTCTTGCCGTTCAGGCGTCGGTCGATTACGTAGCTCATGGGCCCTCCGGTAGCTGGGAGCAGCTGCAAGCTTCAAGCGACAAGCCGCAAAGAAATGCAGCGACCGCCGCTGCGAGCGCGGACGCCTGCCCAGGGGCCTGCGCCAGAGCGCTTGCAGCTTGCGGCTGGTAGCTTGCCGCTTATTGCGATTTCCTGACCCGCAGGTACCATTCCGACAGCAGGCGTACCTGCTTGTCGGTGTAGCCACGCTCCACCATCCGAGTGACGAAGTCGTTGTGTTTTTGTTGGTCCTCCTTGCTGGCCTTGGCATTGAAGCTGATGACCGGCAGCAGGTCTTCGGTGTTGGAGAACATTTTCTTCTCGATCACCACCCGCAGTTTCTCGTAGCTGAGCCAGCTGGGGTTCTTGCCATTGTTGTTGGCGCGGGCGCGCAGCACGAAGTTGACGATTTCGTTGCGGAAATCTTTCGGATTGCTGATGCCGGCCGGCTTCTCGATCTTCTCAAGCTCTTCGTTGAGGGCGATACGGTTGAGGATTTCGCCGGTTTCGGGATCGCGATACTCCTGGTCCTGGATCCAGAAGTCGGCGTACAGCACATAGCGGTCGAAGATGTTCTGGCCGTATTCGCTGTAGGACTCCAGGTACGCCGTCTGGATTTCCTTGCCGATGAACTCGATGTAGCGGGGCGCCAGGTACTCTTTCAGGTAGCGCAGGTAGCGTTCGCGCACTTCGGCAGGGAACTGTTCCTGCTCGATCTGCTGCTCCAGCACATACAGCAGGTGCACTGGGTTGGCGGCCACTTCGTGGGGGTCGAAGTTGAATACCTTGGAGAGGATCTTGAAGGCGAAGCGCGTCGACAGGCCGTTCATGCCCTCGTCGACCCCGGCCGCATCACGGTATTCCTGAATCGATTTGGCCTTTGGATCGGTGTCCTTGAGGTTTTCGCCGTCGTACACCCGCATTTTCGAGTAGATATTCGAGTTTTCCGGCTCTTTCAGGCGCGACAGCACGGTGAACTGGGCCAGCATCTTGAGTGTGTCCGGGGCGCAGTGCGCCTTGGACAGGGAGCTGTTGACCAGCAGCTTGTCGTAGATCTTGATTTCATCGCTGACCCGCAGGCAGTACGGCACCTTGACGATGTAGATCCGGTCGATGAACGCTTCGTTGTTCTTGTTGTTGCGGAAGGTGTGCCATTCCGATTCGTTGGAGTGGGCCAGCAGGATCCCGGAATAGGGGATCGCCCCAAGGCCTTCGGTGCTGTTGTAGTTACCTTCCTGGGTCGCGGTGAGCAGCGGGTGCAGGACCTTGATCGGTGCCTTGAACATCTCGACGAATTCCATCAGGCCCTGGTTGGCCCGGCAGAGTGCGCCCGAGTAGCTGTAGGCATCGGCATCGTTCTGCGGGAATTCCTCGAGCTTGCGGATATCCACCTTGCCCACCAGGGCAGAGATGTCCTGGTTGTTCTCGTCGCCGGGTTCGGTCTTGGCGATGGCAATCTGGTTGAGGATGGACGGGTAGAGCTTGACCACCTTGAACTTGCTGATATCGCCGCCGAACTCCTGCAGGCGCTTGGTTGCCCAGGGCGACATGATGGTGTTCAGGTAGCGCCGCGAGATGCCGTATTCCTCTTCGAGAATGGCCCCGTCCTCGGTCGGATTGAACAGGCCTAGGGGCGATTCGAAGACCGGGGACCCCTTGATGGCGTAGAAGGGTACCTTCTCCATCAATTGCTTGAGCTTTTCGGCCAGGGACGACTTGCCGCCGCCCACCGGGCCGAGAAGGTAGAGGATCTGTTTCTTCTCCTCCAGGCCCTGCGCAGCATGGCGGAAGTAGGAGACGATCTGGTCGATGCACTCTTCCATGCCATGGAAGTCGGCAAAGGCCGGATAGCGGCGAATCACCTTGTTGGAGAAAATTCGCGAGAGTCTGGAGTTGGCTGAGGTGTCGATCAGCTCCGGTTCGCCGATGGCCAGCAACAGCCGTTCGGCCGCCGAAGCGTAGGCACTGCGATCCTCTTTGCACAGCTCGAGGTACTCCTGCAGCGAGAGTTCTTCCTGGCGGGTTGACTCGAAACGTTGTTGGAAGTGGCTAAAAATGCTCATGACGTCACCTCGCTCGATACGTGGAGCCGACGCCGGATCAGTCAGCTGATGCTGGCATGCAACCGGGCTGGCCGATTGCTGTATACCCCCCAGAACACCCGTAGAAACGCTACCGATGACCCGCACGCCGGTGTACCGGCTCTCCCCTTTTTGGATGGCCTGGGCTTAAGGATAGTTGGTTCTACGCAAGGTCAAGGGCGCAAGGCCGAGAAGATGCGCCCGACCGTTCGTCAGCCGGGGCGCTAGCCCGCTCAGGGCGCGGGCTGCAGTAAAAATGAAAAAATTATTCAGGCGTGTCCTGGGCGGTTTCCGCGGGGTAGGTGGTGCGCCACAGTTCGAAACCGCCGTCGACGCTGTAGACGTCGGAGAAGCCCTGGCCGACCAGATAGGCGGCAGCGCTCTGGCTGGAATTGCCGTGATAGCACACCACCAGGGTGGGGGCATCCAGGTCGGCATTGCGGATGAACTCGGCGACCGAGTGGTTATCCAGGTGCGTGGCGCCGGTGATATGACCGGCGGCGAAGGCTTGCGGGTCGCGAATATCGACCACGACCGCACCTTGCGCGCGCAGGGCCAGGGCCTGCTCGGGAGGGATGCGTTTGAATTCGCTCATGGGGCGGTTTCCTTCAGGGTTGGTCGTTCATTCTAGCGGGTTGTGCCGCAGGGCGTAGGCTGCCGTCCTCGGCGCAGTCGCAGCGGTGGAATTCACCGCTGTCGACGTTGTACAGGGTCATGGCTCCGCCCCAGACGCAGCCAGTGTCGAGGGCGATCACGCCGGGCACGTGGACCTTGCCTTCGAGGGCTGCCCAGTGACCAAAGATGATCTTCACATGACGTGCTCGGCGGTCCTTGTGGGCGAACCAGGGCTTGTAGCCTTTCGGAGCGGTGTCCAGCCCCTCCTTGCTCTTGAGGTCGAGCTTGCCCTCGGCGGTGCAGAAGCGCATGCGAGTGAAGTAGTTGGTGATGACCCGCAGACGCTCGACGCCCGCGAGGTTCTTACTCCATTTGCTCGGCTCGTTGCCGTACATGCCATCGAAATAGAGCTTGACGCGGCTGTCGTCGCGCAGCACTTCCTCGACTTCCGCGGCCAGCTCCAGCGCTTTGCCCAGCGTCCACTGCGGCGGGATGCCGGCGTGTACCAGGGCGACACTGCGGGCTTCGTCGTAGTGCAGCAGTTTTTGCCTGCGCAGCCAGTCGAACAACTGGTCGGCATCGGGCGCTTCGATGATCTCACGCAGGGTGTCGCTCTTTTTCAGGCGTTCGACATTCTGCCAGGCGGCCATGAGGTGCAGGTCGTGGTTGCCCAGCACGCAGACCAGCGCGTCGCGGATCGAGTACAGGTAGCGCAGGGTTTCCAGGGATTCAGGGCCACGGTTGACCAGGTCGCCCACCAGCCACAGGCGATCCACGGCAGGGTCGAAGTTCACCCTTTCAAGCAGGCATTTGAGTGGTTGCAAGCAGCCCTGCAGGTCGCCGACAGCGTAAACCGCCATCAGTGCAGGGCTCCCGGGACGGCCAGGCGGAAGGGGGCGATGGCGGCATCGAAACGCTTGTCGTCTCCGGCGAGCATCTGGTAGCTGCCTTGCATGGCGCCCACGCGGGTCGTGATGACCGCGCCACTGCTGTAGGTATGGCTCTGCCCCGGCTCTATGGTCGGTTGCTGGCCGATGACGCCTGCGCCTTTCACCTCCTCGACTTCCCCATCACCGTTGGTGATGAGCCAGTGGCGGGACAGCAGTTTGGCTTTCAGCGTGCCGTTGTTCTGCACGGTGATGGTGTAGGCAAACGCGAAACGACTGTTTTCGGGGTCGGATTGTTCTTTGAGATAACGGGTCACGACGCTGACGTCGATCTGGTAGCGGGGATCTGACATGCAAAGGCCTTGGACGAACGGACGCTTAGGAAGGCAACCCTTGCAGTCTAGGTCATTGGCGGGGGGCAGGGCCAGCGGTGTTCTCGGGCTGGAGGGCATCACGGGGCAGGTATCTACGCCGGTGTGGCGCCACGAACTGCCCCGCGAGGCGGGATGAGGCGGGATTCAGGCCTGTTGGGCAGACAGCTGGTCCGCCAGGCGCACGAATGCTGCCAGGTCCAGTTGCTCAGGCCGCAGGCTGCCGTCAACACCGGCCGCCTCGATGGCTTGGCTGTCCAGCAGGCCCTTGAGGGTATTGCGCAGGGTCTTGCGGCGCTGGTTGAACGCTTCGCGTACCACGCGTTCGAGCTGGCGCGGGTCCTTGGCTGGGTGTGGCAAGGTTTCATGGGGGACCAGGCGCACGATCGCCGAGTCGACCTTTGGTGGCGGGTTGAAGGCACCAGGGCCGACGTTGAACAGGTGTTCTACCCGGCAGTGGTACTGCACCATGATCGACAGGCGGCCCCAGTCTCCGCCGCCAGGGCCGGCCGCCAGGCGCTCGACCACTTCCTTCTGCAGCATGAAGTGCATGTCGCGGATCAGCCCGGCGTGCTCGAGCAGGTGAAAGATCAGCGGGGTGGAGATGTTGTAGGGCAGGTTGCCGACCACCTTGAGGCTGCGTGCCGGAACGCCGAGCTGGTTGAAGTCGAACTTCAGGGCATCGCCTTGGTGCAGGCGGAAGTTGTCGCGGCCTGCGAACTTGTGCTGGAGGATCGGCACCAGGTCTTTGTCCAGCTCGACCACGTCCAGCTGTGCACCGCTGCCCAGCAGGCCTTCGGTCAGCGCGCCCTGGCCCGGCCCGATTTCCAGCAGGTGCTCGCCAGGCTTGGCATTGATGGCGCGAAGGATGCGGTCGATGACGCCTGCGTCGTGCAGGAAATTCTGACCGAAGCGCTTGCGCGCCCGGTGTTGGTATTGCTCGTTCATGGTCGGTTCTCGGCCATCTGGTAGGCGGTTTCCAGGGCCACGCGCAGGCTGCCGGTGTCGACCCGGCCGCTGCCGGCAAGGTCCAGGGCCGTGCCGTGGTCAACCGAGGTACGGATGATTGGCAGGCCGAGGGTGACGTTGACGGCGGCGCCGAAGCCTTTGTACTTGAGTACGGGCAGGCCTTGGTCATGGTACATCGCCAGCACTGCATCGC
Source organism: Pseudomonas sp. LS_2 (assembly GCF_042709235.1). Lineage (NCBI taxonomy): Bacteria > Pseudomonadati > Pseudomonadota > Gammaproteobacteria > Pseudomonadales > Pseudomonadaceae > Pseudomonas > Pseudomonas sp. LS_2. The sequence continues at coordinate 185,993 of NZ_JAVAYC010000008.1, forward strand.
AGTGCTCCAGGTATTTAGGGGTAAACAGGGTATCGGCGGGCAAAGGGCCGCGCAGGTCCATGCCTTCGTTGCGCAAGCGCGCCAAGGCGGGCTCGATGATGTCGATTTCTTCGCGGCCCAGGTGCCCGCCTTCTCCTGCGTGGGGATTGAGGCCGCACACCAGGATGCGTGGCTGGGCGATGCCGAACTTGTCGCGCAGGTCGGCATGCAGGATGCGCGTGACTCGCTCCAGGCGCTCGCCGGTAATGGCGTCGGCAATGTCGCGTAGTGGCAGGTGCGTGGTCACCAGGGCCACGCGCAGGCCGTGGGTTGCCAGCATCATCACCACTTGCGAGGTATGGGTCAGGTCGGCGAGGAACTCGGTATGCCCGGAAAAGGCGATGCCGCTTTCGTTGATCACGCCTTTGTGTACAGGGGCGGTAATCATGCCGGCGAAGTCGCCGTCGAGGCAGCCTTGGCCCGCGCGTGTCAGGGTGTTGAGGACAAACGCGGCGTTGGCCGGATTCAGGGTACCCGCCTCGACATTGGCCGCCAGCGGCGTATCCCACACATACAGGCAGCCCGCTGCCGCAGGCAGGTCAGGCCATGTATCAGGGGTGACGGGCAGCAAAGTGACCGACAGCCCCAGCTGCGCGGCCCGCTCAGCGAGCAGGTCACGGCTGGTGATGGCGATCAGGGGGTGGGGCTGGGGCTGCTCGGCGAGCAGCAGGCACAGGTCGGGGCCTATGCCGGCCGGCTCGCCGGGAGTGACGGCGAAGCGCAGGGGTTTCACTGGGCGGCCTGGTCGGCGCCAGGCAGCTTGATTTCAACGTAGGCTTCGTCGCGAATCTGGCGCAGCCAGGTCTGCAGCTCTTCGTCGTACTTGCGGTTGCGCAGTGTGCTCAGTGCCTGCTGCTCACGCGCTTGCTCGGTGCTGTCGGTCGCGCGGCGGCCGAGTACTTCGAGCACGTGCCAACCGTACTGGGTCTTGAACGGCCGGGTGACTACGCCTTGCTGGGCATTGGCCATCTGGTCGCGGAACTCAGGCACCAGGCTTTCGGGGTCGATCCAGTTCAGGTCGCCGCCGTTGAGTGCGGACCCCGGGTCTTCCGAGAAGCTCTTCGCCAGGGTGGCGAAGTCTTCGCCGTTCTGGATGCGGTCGTACAGGCGTTCGGCCAGTTGCTCGGTGGCTGCTTCGCTGCGGATTTCGCTGGGCTTGATCAGGATGTGGCGCACGTGCACTTCGTCACGCAGCACACTGTTCTCGCCGCCGCGTTTTTCCTGGACCTTGAGAATGATAAAGCCGTTGGGAATACGGATAGGCTGGGTGATGTCGCCGATCGCCATGCTGCTCAGCATCCGGGCGAAGTCTGGCGGCAGCTGGCCTGCACTGCGCCAGCCCATCTCACCGCCTTCAAGGGCGTTTTCGCTGGCCGAGCGGGCGATGGCCAGTTGAGCGAAGTCGGCACCCTGGCGCAATTGCTGGTAGACATCGCCAGCCTGGCGGGCTGCAGCCTGGATCGCGTCGGAGCTGGCGCTTTCCGGGGTAGGGATCAGGATATTGGCCAGGCGATATTCTTCCGACATCTGCATCTTGCCCAGGTCGGAATTGAGGAAGTTCTTCACTTCCTGTTCGGACACCTGGATGCGTTCGGCTACGCGACGCTGGCGTACGCGGCTGATGATCATCTCGCGTTTGACCTGCTCGCGCGCATCGTCGAACGACAGGCCATCGTGGGCCAAGGCTGCGCGGAACTGCTCCAGCGACATGCCGTTGCGCTGGGCAATGGTGCCGATGGCCTGGTTCAGCTCTTCGTCGGTGATGCGGATGCCCGAGCGCTCGCCGATCTGCAGTTGCAGGTTCTCGACGATCAGACGCTCAAGTACCTGCTGCTGCAGTGCGCCGGTCGGCGGCACGCCACCGCCACGTTTGGCGATGGTCTGCTGCACTTCGTGAACGCGCTGGTCCAGTTGGCTTTGCATGACGACGTCGTTGTCGACGATGGCCACGACGCGGTCCAGGGGCTGCACCGCGGCATGTACCGCGCCGCTCAGCAATACGGCGCCCAGCATCACTGGGCGCAGACGATCAATTAGCTTGCTCTTCACGTGTACGGTAACCTTGAATGCCTTTGTCGAGGAACGATTCGACCTTGCTGCCCACCACGCCGCCGAGGCCCTTGAGGACGACCTGCAGGAAGACGCCATGGTCGCCTTTCTCGTTCGCGGGAATGGCTTGGCTGAAGTCGTCGTAGTCGATCCAGTAGCGGTTGATCAGGCGTATTTTCCAGCAGCAACTGTCGTACTCGAAACCACCATAGGCTTCCAGGGTGCGGTTTCGATTGTAGTCGTGCTGCCAGCGCCCGATTGCGCTCCATTGCGGCACGATCGGCCAGATGACCGAGAAGTCGTGCTGCTGGATCTTGTAGTAGTCCTTGATGTAGTTCGGGTCACCCGGCGTGCCGTAGTCACCACTACCTACTTTCCAAGTGCCGGTAAGCGAGTCGTAGGTAATCAGGTCGTTACGATAGCGGTAGCCAAGGTTTACCACCTTGTTAGGGTTGTCCTCAGGCTGGTAGTGGAACATCGCGCTGCCCGAGCGGGTGCTGCGGCTGTCCGGGTCCCAGTTGAAGTCCGAGTTGAAGCGCCAGTCGCGGTTGAAGTTGTACTCGTACTCCAGGGCGTAGGGTGATACATCAGCTTGGGAATCTTGGCGGGTGCGGTAGTCGATGCCAGGTAGTTGCACTTTGCGATCGTTGAAGTAATAGGCTTGGCCAATACTGAAGCGCTGCCGCTCAAAGCCATTCTCTTCGATCCAGCGAGTGGTCACACCCAGCGATATCTTGTTCTCGTCGCCGATACGATCTGTGCCGACAAATCGGTTGTCGCGGAACAACGAGCTGTAGCTGAATGTATTTTCGGCCGAGTCGAATACCGGAATGCTCGTTTGATCCTCGTTCGGGACATAGAGGTAGAACAGTCGCGGTTCGAGGGTCTGGTTGTAGTTAGTGCCGAACAGCTGGGTCTGGCGGTCGAAGTAAAGGCCGCTGTCAACACTGAATACCGGGATGTCTCGACTCAGCGAGCTGTGGTAGCTGCCATAACCGGGGCTGCCTGCTTGTGCAATCGCTTGGGCTTTGCCTTGGCTGTCTAGATCAAGATCGTAGTTGGTGTAAACGTACTTGAGCTTGGGCTTGATGTAACCGTAGCTTGCAACCAGTGGCAGGCTAATGGCCGGAGCAAGGTTCAGGCGAGTGCCGTTGACTCGCGCAATACCCGTGATGTTTTCATCCAAGCGACGGCCTGGAATCCCCAGACTGTTGTCTGGCAGGCCATCCTCGTTAAGCACGAAGTCGTCTTTCAGGTCGCGCTCGAAACGAACCGCCTCGGTTTCATAGGTAAAATCGAAGCCGCTTGGATGGTATGGCAGCATACCGTTGAGCGTGATTTGCGGCAGGCGGTCGTAAGGCGTGATTTGCGAGATGGTTGCCAGCTCATAGGCGTGCACGTTCAGCCGTGCCTGGTAGCTGTCGCCGCGATAGGTCAAGGCACCGCGCTGATTGACAAAGTCTCTGCTTTCGACACCAATTTGATCTGTTTCAAGATCTTGGAAGTAGAACGGGTCGCTGATATCGGTGTAATCCACCTCAGCCATTAAACGATCATCCAGCCCACCCTTGTGCTGCCAGTTGACCATCCAGCGTTCTTTCTTGTAGTCGGTCTGCTTCTCGCGGTCGTTGTCCTCGTCATTGAGGTACGCACCGCCGAGCTGGCCTTCGCTGGACTTGGTCAGGTAGCGGAATTCGCCTTCCATGAGCAAGCCGCGCTTGGCCATGTAGCGCGGGTACAAGGTGGCGTCGTAGTTAGGCGCCAGGTTGAAGTAGTACGGCGTAACCAGCATGAAGCCGGTGTCGCTGCTGCTGCTGAACGACGGTGGCAGGAAGCCGGACTGGCGACGGTCGTCGATCGGGAAGTAGATATACGGTGTGTAGAACACCGGGAAATCCTTGACCCGCAGGGTGACGTTGGTACCGGTACCGAAGCCGGTGGCCGGGTTCAGGGTAATGTTGTTGCCCTTGAGCTGCCACGCGTTGCTGCCCGGCTCACAGGTGGTATAGGTACCGTCCTTGAGGCGGATGATGGCGTTTTCCGCGCGCTTGGCGTACAGCGCGTTGCCGCGGATGTTCGACTTGTGCATCACGTATTCGGCGTTCTCGACCTGGGCTTCGCCGGTGTCGAGCTGGATCTGCGCCTCGTCGCCCACCACCAGGGTGCCGTTGTCGCGGATCTTGACGTTGCCCTTGAGCTCGCCGCGGTTCTCGGTCTGGTAGAGGTTGGCCTCGTCGGCCTCGACCTGCATGCTGCCCTGGCGCATGACCACGTCACCGGCGAGGGTTGCGATCTGCTGCTCCTGCTGGTACTTGGAGACCTTGGCGTTGATGTAGGTTGGCGACTCGTCCTTGGGCGTCGTGTCGTTCATGCCCGGACGGATCGGCTCGATGTAGGCGCCAGCGCAGTACGGGCCGGTCTCGGCAAGCTGCGCAGGCGTGAGCTGGTCACGTGGGACCCAGTCCAGGTGGCTGTAGTCTTCGCTACGCGACTTCAGGCCGCGACCTTTGCTCTCGGTGACCAGCACCGGCTTGGCTTCCTGCTCGCCAGAGGCCTCGGCGGCCTGCTCCGACGTGCCGGCGCTGAGCGCGGCACCGGCATGCACCGGGCGTGGCGGCAGGTTCTGTGCTGCCGTCTTGGGCTTGCAGTCCCAACCACCAGAGGCGGAAACTTGGCAATCGAACTGCTCGGCCGCCACCACGAAGGGTGCGGTCAGAGGTTGCAGGGCCAGAAGGCCGCCAGTCACCAGCAATGGAAACTTTCTACGAAACGCGGGGGATTTCAATGCCATCTTATTAGTCCGGGCTTCCTGCGTGCCATCTGCCCGCGTGTGGGGCCGCACGCCTCTCGATGGTCTGAAAAAGATGCTGGATAATAAAGCATGACCCGCTTGACGGCTAGGGCCGTCGGAGAACCCTTGCAATGCCCGATCACGATCCACGCCTGCAACAACTGACTGTCTGGCTCGATGAGCAGCTTGACCTTCTTTTCCAAGGCAACGGCTGGGGCAGCGTACCCAGCGGTAGCCTGACCGCCGCCAGCAGCGATGCGAGCTTTCGCCGCTATTTCCGTTGGGAAGGTGCAGGCCACAGTTTCGTGGTCATGGATGCGCCCCCACCCCAGGAAAATTGCCGGCCTTTCGTCGACATCGACCATCTGCTGACCAGCGCAAAGGTGAATGTACCCGTCATCCACGCGCAGGACCTGGAGCGCGGCTTCCTTTTGCTGAGTGACCTGGGCCGGCAGACATATCTGGATATCATTACCCCCGATAACGCCGACGCGCTGTTCGCCGATGCCATCGACGCCCTGCTGGCCTTCCAGCGCTTGGCGATGGACGCCCCCTTGCCAAGCTACGATGTGGCCCTGCTGCGCCGCGAGCTTGAACTGTTCCCGGAGTGGTATGTCGGTCGCGAACTGGGCCTGACCTTCGATGAGCGCCAGCAACAGGTCTGGCAAAGGGTCAGCCACTTGCTGATCGACAGCGCCCTGGCCCAGCCCAAGGTGCTGGTACACCGCGACTACATGCCGCGCAACCTCATGCGCAGCGAGCCCAACCCTGGGGTACTGGACTTCCAGGATGCGGTCTACGGCCCGGTCACCTATGACATCACCTGTCTGTTCAAGGATGCCTTCCTCAGCTGGCCCCAGGCCCGCGTCGAGGGCTGGCTACGTGTTTACTGGCAGAAGGCCCGCGCCGTCGGCATTCCTGTGCAGGAAGACTTCGACGTCTTCCAGCGCGCCAGCGACCTGATGGGTGTACAGCGCCATCTCAAGGTGATCGGCATCTTCGCGCGCATCTGCCACCGCGATGGCAAGCCGCGTTACCTCGCCGATGTGCCGCGCTTCTTTGCCTATATAGATGAAGTGATCGCGCGTCGCCCGGAACTGGCAGAGCTGGGCCAACTGATTGCCAGCCTCAAGGGCGGGGCGAAATAAATGAAGGCGATGATCCTGGCGGCGGGCAAGGGCGAGCGCATGCGTCCACTGACCTTGCATACCCCGAAACCCCTGGTGAAGTTGGCTGGCCAGCCGCTGATCGAATATCACCTGAACGCCCTGGCGCGGGCGGGCTTCACCGAGGTGGTGATCAACCACGCCTGGCTGGGCCAACAGATCGAGGAACACCTGGGCGATGGCAGCCGTTTCGGCCTGGCGATCCATTACTCGCCGGAGGGCGAGCCTCTGGAAACCGGTGGCGGAATCTTCAAGGCCCTGCCGCTGCTGGGCAACGCGCCATTCCTGCTGGTCAATGGCGATATCTGGAGCGACTTCGAGTTCGCCGGCTTGCGCCGACCCTTGCAAGGCCTGGCCCATCTGGTGCTGGTTGACAACCCGGAGCACCACGACCGAGGTGATTTCCGCCTGGATGGCGGGCAGGTTGCCGATGGCGACGACGCCCCCGGCACCTTGACCTTCAGCGGTATCTCGGTAATCGACCCCGCCCTGTTCGACGGCTGCCAGCCTGGGGCCTTCAAATTGGCGCCGCTGCTGCGCCAGGCGATGGCCAGTGGCAAGGTCAGTGGCGAGCACCATCGCGGGCATTGGGTGGATGTCGGTACCCTCGAGCGCCTGGCCGAGGCCGAGCGTTTGATTGGCGAGCGCCCCTGATATGTGGTGGCCGAGCACGTTGCTGGGTGCCGGGGCCGGTTTCATGGTGGCCAGCATTCCCGGCGCCTTGCTGGGGGCATTGCTGGGCCAGGCCATGGACCGCCGCCTGCGTCTGCAAGGATGGGACGATGTGCGTGAGCGCCTGGGTGGGCGCCCGGCGCTGCGCGACGAAGAGCTGCTGTTCGTGTTGCTCGGGCGCCTGGCCAAGAGCGACGGAAGAGTGCTGGAGGGGCATATCTACCAGGCGCGCCAGGAAATGTCCCGCCTGGACATGACCGAACCCGCACGTCTGCGGGCGATCGCCGCCTTCAACCGCGGCAAGGCCGGCAAGGACCGACTGGGCCGCTACTTGCAACGCATGAGGGGCCAACCCCACGCTGCCGAAGGTGCGCTGCGTGCGTGCTGGCGCATGGTCTGGGCCGATGGCAAGGCGGGGCGCCAGGAGCGTGAGCTGCTGCTCGACTGGGGCCAGCGCCTGGGCCTGAGCCTTGCCCAGGTACAAGCGCTGTCACAGGAGTACGAACCAAGCCGTGCTGCGCTGGAGGGAAGTGTGATGACCTACGCCACCGCCTTGCGTGTGCTGGGCGTCGAAGCCGACACCGAAGCCGGCCACGTCAAGCAGGCCTACCGCCGACTGGTCAGTCGACACCATCCGGACAAGCTGGCCGGCACGGGCGCCAGCGACGCCATGGTACGCCAGGCCACCGAGCGCACCCGCGAGCTGCACCAGGCTTATGCCCTGGTGCGCAAGCGGCGGGGGCTGTAGCTTACTCCTGAGGCTTCAACCAGCCACGCACACGGCGGAACAGTTGCTCCTGTTCCGCCGTTTTATTGCCTGGCATGGCAATCAGCGACAACTGCCGGTACTGGCTGTCCTTCTGTCGCTTGCTGGCCTGCAGGCGCAGCTCGGCGGCCTGGCGGTCCTGGGCGCGGGTGACGTAGTAGATATCCGCAGTCGGCACTTTCAGGGTTGGCGTCAGGCTTTCCAGGTCGTGCTCCACGCGCGCAGGTGTCTGCGCTGCGATCATCACCAGTTTTTGCACCAGGGGCGGCTGCTTTTCGCTGAGGTAGCGTGCGGCCCAGTAGGCGCCGCTGCCATGGCCGACTAACACGATACTGTGGGCGTTCTGTCGTTGGGCGTGGGTCACCGCCGCATCGAGGCGGGCGAAGATACGCTCGGCATCGGCCTGGTCGTTCTGGTCGTTGGCCTGTACCGCGTCGGTGCCTTGTGCAACGTCCGGGTCGCCCGCAGTCGCCTGGGCGACGTTGGCGTTGGCATCGTCCGGGGTATCTTTGGCCGGTGCCGTTTCGCCCGCACCTTTCGCCGGGTCGGGCTGTGCGGTCGGGGCGGCTTCGACGCGCGCCTGCGGGCTATCGGCCAGCAGGTCGGGGAGGGTAATGCTCAGGCTGTGCCAGCCACTGTCCGGAAACTTGCGCCGCAGCGGGCCGATCGCATTGGGCCAGTCGGCGTTTTCTCCGGCGCCTGGCACCAGGATCACGGCGCCTTTGGGGTCGGGTTCGTTGGCGGGTTTCCACAAGGCCAGGAAGGTATCCGGGCCGGCTTGCAAGCTCAGTTGCTCGGCCTTGGGCACCAGGCGCTCCAGGGCTTGGGCGTCCTCCTGGCTGCGTTCGGCCAGGGGGGGACGGGGTGCGCTGGCGGCAGCCGCGTCGCTGGCGGGTTTCTCGGGGTCGGCAGCGTGCGCCGCCAGTGGTAGGGTCGCGGCCAAACAGAACATGGCCAGCGTCGTGCGATAAAGTGTGAACATGGATCAACCCAAGGCCAGAATGATACCGGCAGCCTAATAGTATTTGTCCGTGACGGCCACGTAGTGGCGGTCTTTGCCAAGACGAGTGTGTCGATGAAGCGAGTGCGTTGCCTGTTGGTTATCGGCTGGTTGTGGCTGCCCTTGATCGCCTTGGCCAAGCCCGAGGGGCCGCCGCCTGTGGCGTTGGAGGCCTCGCAGCAAGAGTGGCTGGACAGCCACCGCAGCCTGCGGGTGGGGCTGGTGCTGCAAGCGCCCTATGCGCAGTTCGACCGGCGCCTGCAGCAATTGTATGGGGCGAATGTCGAGCTGGTGGGGTGGTTGGCGCGAGCGCTCGGGCTGGACCTGACCTGGCGCAACTTCGGCGACCAGGCTGCGCTGGAGCACGCCCTGCAAGCGGGTGAGGTCGACTTTGCGCCGGGCCTCACTCAGACCCCGGCCAGCCTGCGCCTATGGCTGTTCAGCGACCCCTACATGCGCGTTCCGCAGTTGGTGGTCGGCCCGCGCAGCGGAGCGTTGGCGGTCGACCTCGAACGACTGGGGGCCAGCGATCGGGTGGCGGTGCGCATGCCCAGCGTCCTGGCCGATTACCTGCGCGGCAACTACAGCAACCTCAACTTGCAAGGCGTACCCAGCGAGCGCGAGGCCTTGCAACTGGTGGTGGGCGGCCAGGCGAGCTATGCGGTGCTGGACGAAGCGCAGCTGAGTCGGCTTTCACGCGAGAGCGAGTTCGGCGAACTGGCGGTGGTCGGCGACATCGGCCTGCCACAGTTGTTGCGCATTGGCTCGCGCAAGGACTGGCCGCTGTTGGCCGATGTGCTCGAACGTGGCCTGCAGGCCATGCCGGCCAAGGAGCTGGAGCAATTGCACCAGCGCTGGCTGCAACCCAAGTACCCGCGCCTGAGCGAGTCGCCGGGCTTCTGGCAGAACCTTGCCCTGTTGTTCGGTCTGTTGCTGGTGTGTGCGTTGTTGGCCCTGAGCATGCAGCGCCGCCAACAGCGCCGCCTGGAGCGCAGCCTGCTGGCTGCCCGCGAAAGCCTGGCAGAACGCCAGGCCCGCGAAGAAGCCTTGCGCCTGAGCCAGTTCTCCCTCGACCAGAGCACCGTGGGCATCTTCTGGGTGCACTGGGACAGCCACGTGCGCTATGCCAACCATGCCGCCGAGCGCATGCTGGGGTTTGGCGAGGGCGAGTTGTTGGAGCGGCCGCTGATCGACATCGAGCCCAACCTGCACATGGACCGCTGGCTCGAGCTGTGGAAGCGTGCCAGGGCCGGCGAAGGCGGTACGGAACCCTTCGAAACCCTTTGCCGCTGCGCCGACGGGAGCTTGCTTCCGGTGGAGCTGTCGCTGAGCTTCGTGCGTTTTCGCGATGCCGAGTACCTGGTGCTGTTCCTCACCGACATCACCGAACGCCTCCGTGCCCTGGCGGCCTTGCGCGAGAGCGAGGCGCGCCTGAAGGGCATCGCTGGCAACGTACCGGGGCTGGTGTTCCGCCTGGAGCGCGACCCCAGCGAAGGTGGCCTGGAGTTCCCCTACATCAGCGAAGGCAGCGAGGCGCTGGTGGGCTACTCGCCTGGCGAAATCCAGCACCCGGACATGGGCCTGCGCAACCTGGTGCACCCCGACGACCGGGCCGACTACCACCGCGTGCAGGACCTGGCCCTGGCCAGCGACCAGGATTGGTCCTGGCAAGGGCGCATCGTCACGCGCCAAGGCGAGCAGCGCTGGGCCGACATCAAGGCCAGTACCCGGCGCCTGGGCGATGGGCGGATGGTCTGGGACGGGGTGGTCTGGGACATCACTCAAGGCAAGCGCGCCGAGCTCGAGTTGGCGCGCTCCCAGGAGCAGCTGCGTGAGCTGTCAGCGCACCTGGAGAGCGTGCGCGAGGAGGAAAAAGCCCGCATTGCCCGTGAAGTGCACGACGAACTGGGGCAGATGCTCACCGTGCTCAAGCTGGAGGTGTCGATGTGCGAGCTGGCCTTCGCCGAGCTTGACCCGGGCCTGAACGAGCGCCTGTCGAGCATGAAGCGCCTGATCGCGCAATTGTTCCAGCTGGTGCGCGATGTCGCCACCGCCCTGCGCCCGCCGATTCTCGACGCGGGCATCGCCTCGGCCATCGAATGGCAAGCCCGTCGCTTCGAGGCGCGCACGCAGATACCCTGCCTGGTGCAGGTGCCGGATAATCTGCCAGCATTGAGCGAGGCCAAGGCTACCGGGTTGTTCCGTATCCTCCAGGAGGCGCTGACCAACGTGATGCGCCATGCCCAGGCGCACACTGTGCAGATCGAGCTGGCCCTCGAAGGAAACCGGCTGCGCCTGACGGTGATCGATGATGGTGCCGGTTTCAGCCCCGAGCAGGCCCGCCCGAGCTCCTTCGGCCTGGTGGGCATGCGCGAGCGGGCGTTGATGCTTGGTGGCAGCGTAACCTTGGACAGCGAGCCAGGCGAGGGCACCAGCCTGAGCGTGACCATTCCTTTGAAGCAGGAGATTGAGCGTGATTCGAGTGCTGGTGGCTGAAGACCACACCATCGTCCGCGAAGGCATCAAGCAGTTGATCGGCCTGGCCAAGGACATGCAGGTGGCGGGCGAGGCCGGCAATGGCGAGCAGTTGCTCGACACGTTGCGCCACACGCCCTGCGAGGTGGTGCTGCTGGACATCTCGATGCCGGGGGTGAACGGCCTGGAGGCGATCCCGCGGATTCGCGCCCTGACCAGCCCGCCGGCGATCCTGGTGCTGTCGATGCACGACGAGGCGCAGATGGCCGCTCGGGCGCTAAAGGCCGGCGCCGCTGGGTACGCCACCAAGGACAGCGACCCGGCGCTGCTGCTTACCGCCATTCGCCGGGTGGCCGGGGGCGGGCGCTACATCGACCCGGCGCTGGCCGACCGCATGGTCTTCGAGGTCGGCCTGACCGAGACCCGACCGCTGCACACGCTGCTATCGGAACGCGAATTCTCGGTCTTCGAACGCCTGGCCCAGGGCGCCAACGTCAATGACATCGCCCAGCAGTTGGCGCTGTCGAGCAAGACCATCAGCACCCACAAGGCGCGGCTGATGCAGAAGCTCAAGGTCAACTCGCTGGCGGAGCTGGTGAAGTACGCCATGGAACACAAGCTGGTGTGACTGTTCTGGTTGCGACAGCTGCATGCCATCGCTCTCTGTAGAAGCGGGCTTGCCCGCGACCAGGCCATGCCGGCTAATCGCGGTATCCGCGCTGGCGTATTCGCGGACAAGCCCGCTCAGGTTCTGCGCCAGCTTCAGGCGAACATCCCAATCCCGCCATCCTTGTAGGGCAATCCCTACAAACAATCTTCCATCTGGATGATGGCATTCTCTCAGCACCCCCGATTTTCGGGTTCTCGCGGTTTTCCTACTCTTTGCCTACGCAGTCATTCCAACAAGAAGGTGCAGGCATGAGCGAGGTGAATTCGAACGCTGCCAGCGAAACGCTGGTCAGTTTTCGTGGCGTGCAAAAGAGCTACGACGGCGAATCGCTGATCGTCAAGGATCTGAACCTGGACATCCGCAAGGGTGAGTTCCTCACCCTGCTCGGCCCGTCCGGCTCCGGCAAGACCACCAGCCTGATGATGCTGGCTGGCTTCGAGACCCCCACCGCTGGCGAGATCCAGCTGGGCGGGCGCTCGATCAACAACGTGCCGCCGCACAAGCGCGACATTGGCATGGTGTTTCAGAACTACGCGCTGTTCCCGCACATGACCGTGGCCGAGAACCTGGCCTTCCCCCTGACCGTGCGCAACCTCAGCAAGACCGACATCAGCGAGCGGGTCAAGCGCGTGCTGAACATGGTCCAGCTCGACGCCTTCGCCAAGCGCTACCCCGGCCAGTTGTCCGGTGGTCAGCAGCAGCGCGTGGCCCTGGCTCGCGCACTGGTTTTCGAGCCGCAGCTGGTGCTGATGGACGAGCCGCTCGGCGCGCTGGACAAGCAACTGCGCGAACACATGCAGATGGAGATCAAGCACATCCACCAGCGCCTGGGTGTGACCGTGGTGTACGTGACCCATGACCAGGGCGAGGCGTTGACCATGTCCGACCGCGTGGCGGTGTTCCACCAGGGTGAGATCCAGCAGATCGCCGACCCCCGTACGCTCTATGAAGCGCCGTGCAACACCTTTGTCGCCAACTTCATCGGCGAGAACAACCGCCTCAACGGCACCTTGTTGTCGCAAAACGGCGAGCGCTGCCTGGTGCAACTGGCACGGGGCGAGAAAGTCGAGGCGCTGGCGGTGAATGTCGGCCAGGCCGGAGAACCCGTGACCTTGTCCATCCGCCCTGAACGCGTGCGCCTCAATGGCCACAGCGAACATTGCGTAAACCGTTTCTCCGGCCGCGTGGCCGAGTTCATCTACCTGGGCGACCACGTACGTGTGCGCCTGGAGGTTTGCGGCAAGGCCGACTTCTTCGTGAAGCAGCCGATTGCCGAGCTCGACCCGGCCCTGGCCGTGGGTGATGTGGTACCGCTTGGCTGGGAGGTGGAGCACGCTCGCGCGCTCGATCCGATTGCTCAAGCCCATTGATGGTGTGCTTCACCAACCCTGTACTGTGGAGAGAATAATAATGCGCAAGCAGTTGAAACTGACCGCCCTGGCACTGGGGCTGTTCGCGGCAGGCCAGGCCATGGCTGCGGACCTCACCGTGGTGTCGTTCGGCGGTGCCAACAAGGCGGCCCAGGTCAAGGCGTTCTATGAGCCTTGGGAAAAGGCCGGCAAGGGCAAGATCATCGCTGGGGAATACAACGGCGAAATGGCCAAGGTGAAAGCCATGGTCGATACCAAGAGCGTATCGTGGGACCTGGTGGAGGTGGAGTCGCCAGAGCTGGAGCGTGGTTGCCAGGAGGGCATGTTCGAGGAACTCGACCCTGCGCCGTTCGGCAACCAGGCCGATTATGTACCCGGTGCGATCCAGGGCTGTGGCGTGGGCTTCTTCGTGTGGTCCACGGTGCTGGCCTACAACGCCGACAAGCTCCAGACCGCGCCTACCAGCTGGGCCGATTTCTGGGACACCAAGAAATTCCCCGGCAAGCGCGGCCTGCGCAAGGGCGCCAAGTACACCTTGGAATTCGCCCTGATGGCCGACGGCGTGGAACCCAAGAAAGTCTACGAGGTGCTGAGCACCAAAGCTGGTGTAGACCGCGCCTTCAAGAAGCTCGACGAGCTCAAGCCGAGCATCCAGTGGTGGGAAGCCGGCGCCCAGCCTCCGCAGTACCTGGCCTCGGGTGACGTGGTCATGAGCTCGGCCTACAACGGTCGTATCGCTGCGGTGCAGAAGGACAGCAACCTGAAGGTGGTGTGGAACGGCGGGATCTATGACTTCGACGCCTGGGCCATTCCGAAGGGTGCGAAGAACGTTGAAGAGGCGAAGAAGTTCATCGCCTATACCGTGCAACCGGCGCAGCAGAAGACCTACTCCGAGAACATCGCCTACGGCCCGGCCAACGCCAAGGCCATCGAACTGCTGTCGGACGAGGTGAAGAAGGACATGCCGACCACGCCTGAGAACATTGCCAACCAGGTGCAGATCGACGTGGCCTTCTGGGCCGACAACAGCGAGCAGCTGGAGCAACGCTTCAACGCCTGGGCGGCGAAGAAGTAACGCGCCTCAAAGGAGCGCCGGGGCTTAGCCGGCGCTCCCTCGTTTTCTGTGTTTTTCGGAGTTCGCCATGGCCATTGCAGTGCCCCTGAATGAAGGCGCAGGTCCAAGTCTCAAGCAGCGCCTCAAGCGCGCCGAACGGGTCAACCGCTGGAAGGCCCAGGCATTGATCGCGCCGCTGGCGCTGTTCCTGCTGCTGGTGTTCCTCGTGCCGATCGCAGCGCTTCTGTACAAGAGCGTCGAAAACCCCGAGGTGGTCGCGGGCTTGCCGCGTACCGTCGAGGCGGTCTCGCAGTGGGACGGTAAGAGCCTGCCCGGCGAGGCGGTGTACAAGGCCCTCAGCGAGGATTTGGCCGAATCGCGCAAGAACCAGACCCTGGGCGAGCTATCCAAGCGCCTGAACATGGAACTGGCCGGCTACCGCAGCCTGCTGTCCAAGACAGCACGCGCATTGCCGTTCAAGACCGAACCGGCTTCCTATAAAGAAGCCCTGCAAACCCTCGACGAGCGCTGGGGTGACCCGGCTTACTGGCAGGCGATTCGCCGTAACACCAGCGAGGTGACCCCGTTCTACCTGCTGGCTTCGCTGGATCATCGCATCGATGACCTGGGTGAGCTGGCCAAGACCACACCGGACCAGGCCATCTACCTGGACATCTTCGCCCGTACCTTGTGGATGGGCGTGGTGATCACGGCAATCTGCCTGCTGTTGGCCTACCCACTGGCGTACCTGCTGGCCAACCTGCCGACCCGGCAGAGCAACCTGCTGATGATCCTGGTGCTGTTGCCGTTCTGGACCTCGATCCTGGTGCGGGTGGCGGCGTGGATCGTGCTGCTGCAATCGGGCGGGCTGATCAACAGCGCACTGATTGCCATCGGCATCATCGATGAGCCGCTGGAGTTGGTGTTCAACCGCACCGGTGTGTACATCTCCATGGTCCACATCCTGCTGCCGTTCATGATCCTGCCGCTGTACAGCGTGATGAAGGGCATCTCGCCCAGCTACATGCGTGCGGCGATTTCCCTGGGCTGCCATCCTTTCGCCAGTTTCTGGCGGGTGTATTTCCCACAGACCTATGCCGGCGTTGGCGCTGGTTGCCTACTGGTGTTCATCCTGGCCATCGGCTACTACATCACCCCGGCGTTGCTCGGCAGCCCGAACGACCAGATGGTCAGCTACTTCGTCGCGTTCTACACCAACACCAGCATCAACTGGGGCATGGCCACCGCACTGGGCGGACTGTTGCTGCTGGCGACCGTGCTGCTGTACCTGATCTATAGCTGGCTGGTCGGCGCCAGCCGCCTGCGCCTGAGCTGAGGAGCCTTGTCATGCTGAGCCCTT
Source organism: Pseudomonas sp. LS_2 (assembly GCF_042709235.1). NCBI lineage: Bacteria > Pseudomonadati > Pseudomonadota > Gammaproteobacteria > Pseudomonadales > Pseudomonadaceae > Pseudomonas > Pseudomonas sp. LS_2. The sequence goes on from NZ_JAVAYC010000008.1 coordinate 201,405, forward strand.
ACATGTCGCCCGTGGAGCGGGTCTGGTTCTACAGCCTGCGTATTCTCTGCGGTTTGATCCTGCTGTTCCTGGTGCTGCCGGTGTTGGTGATCGTGCCGCTATCGTTCAACAGCGGCAGCTTCCTGGTGTACCCGCTGCAAGGCTTCTCGCTGCAGTGGTACCAGGACTTCTTCGCCTCGGCCGAATGGATGCGCGCCCTGAAGAACAGCATCATCGTCGCCCCGGCGGCCACGGTGCTGGCCATGGTGTTCGGTACCCTGGCGGCAATTGGCCTGACCCGTGGGGATTTCCCCGGCAAGTCGTTGGTGATGGCCTTGGTGATTTCACCGATGGTCGTTCCTGTGGTGATCATCGGCGTCGCCAGCTACCTGTTCTTCGCTCCGCTGGGCATGGGCAACAGCTTCATTTCGTTGATCCTGGTGCATGCGGTGCTGGGCGTACCGTTCGTCATCATTACGGTGTCGGCCACCTTGCAGGGGTTCAACTACAACCTGGTGCGCGCGGCGGCCAGCCTCGGTGCTTCTCCGTTGATGGCCTTCCGCCGGGTGACCTTGCCGCTGATCGCCCCTGGTGTGATCTCCGGCGCGCTGTTCGCCTTCGCCACCTCGTTCGATGAAGTGGTGGTGACGCTGTTCCTCGCCGGCCCCGAGCAGGCGACCCTGCCACGGCAGATGTTCAGCGGTATTCGAGAGAACCTGAGCCCGACCATTGCTGCTGCCGCCACCTTGCTGATTGTGTTCTCGGTGGTGCTTCTGCTGACCCTTGAGTGGTTGCGCGGGCGTAGCGAGAAGCTGCGGACCCAGCAGCCTGACTGAACGCACCGATCCTTTCGCGGCGAACCGCCGCGAAAGGATCGGTACCGGCAGAGCACGTTCAGGCACCCTGCGCCGCTCTTTGATACCAATCAGCCCCGATCTACCCGCCTGGGGTACAATGCGCGCCACCGTGATTCTGCCAACAGGTGCGCCATGCAGCCCTACGCTATTGCCCCCTCGATTCTCTCTGCCGATTTCGCCCGCCTGGGCGAGGATGTCGACAAGGTGCTCGCCGCTGGCGCCGACATCGTCCACTTCGATGTGATGGACAACCACTACGTGCCCAACCTGACCATCGGCCCGATGGTCTGCACTGCCCTGCGCAAGTACGGCGTGACCGCGCCTATCGACGTGCACCTGATGGTCAGCCCGGTCGACCGCATCATCGGCGACTTCATCGAGGCCGGCGCCACCTACATCACCTTCCACCCGGAAGCCTCCCAGCACATCGACCGTTCGCTGCAACTGATCAAGGACGGCGGCTGCAAGGCCGGCCTGGTGTTCAACCCTGCCACCAGTCTGGATGCCCTCAAGTACGTGATGGACAAGGTCGACATGGTCCTGCTGATGAGCGTCAACCCAGGCTTTGGCGGGCAGAAGTTCATCCCCGGCACCCTCGACAAGCTGCGCGAGGCCCGCGCACTGATCGATGCCAGTGGTCGTGATATCCGCCTGGAGATCGACGGCGGCGTCAACGTCAACAACATCCGCGAGATAGCCGCTGCAGGCGCCGATACCTTCGTGGCCGGTTCGGCGATCTTCAACGCTCCCGACTACCAGGAAGTCATCGCCAAGATGCGCGCCGAGCTGGCCCAGGCTCGCCCATGAGCGGCTTCGAGCAGCTGTTCCCCGGGACGCTGCCCAGGCTGGTGATGTTCGATCTGGATGGCACCCTGATCGACTCTGTCCCCGACTTGGCCGCCGCGGTCGACCGCATGCTGCTCGAACTCGGACGCCCCGCCGCAGGCCTGGAGGCCGTGCGCCACTGGGTCGGCAACGGTGCCCAGGTGCTGGTGCGCCGGGCCCTGGCCGGCGACATCGAGCACGACCAGGTCGATGACGAACTGGCCGAGCGCGCGCTGGAGCTGTTCATGGACGCGTACGCCGACAGCCACGAGCTCACCGTGGTCTACCCCGGTGTGCGCGACACCCTGCGCTGGCTACGCAAGCAGGGTGTGGAAATGGCGCTGATCACCAACAAGCCCGAGCGCTTCGTCGGCCCGCTGCTGGACCAGATGAAAATCGGTCGCTATTTCCGCTGGATCGTCGGCGGCGATACCCTGCCACAGAAAAAGCCCGACCCTGCGGCGTTGCTGTTCGTGATGAAAATGGCCGGCGTGACGCCCGAGCAGGCGCTGTTTGTCGGCGACTCGCGCAGCGACGTACTGGCGGCGCAAGCGGCGGGGGTGAAGTGCGTGGGGCTGAGCTATGGCTACAACCATGGGCGACCGATCCACGAGGAATCGCCCAGCCTGGTACTCGACGACCTGCGCCTGCTGTTGCCCGGTTGCGTCGTCACCGACACTGGGATAACGTTGGCGCACCTTCAAGCCTCACAAAGCAGAGAGCCCGCTGTGGTGGTTACCGGCAAATTCTGGATGAAAGTCATCAAGGCCCTGGCCCGCTGGCGCTGGCGCGCCTGACTTCCGCTTGCCGGCCCCTTGCCGGCCCGTCCGCTTGCCCACCCCATTGCTGCTTGCCACGAGGCTACCCATGACCCGCGAAGAATTCCTGCGCCTGGCCACTGCCGGCTACAACCGCATTCCCCTGGCCTGTGAAACCCTGGCCGACTTCGACACCCCGCTGTCGATCTACCTGAAGCTCGCCGACCAACCCAACTCCTACCTGCTCGAGTCTGTGCAGGGCGGCGAGAAGTGGGGCCGTTACTCGATGATCGGCCTGCCGTCGCGCACGGTGCTGCGGGTGCATGGCTACCAGGTGAGCATCCTGCAGGATGGCGTCGAGGTGGAGCGCCACGAGGTCGAAGACCCACTGGCCTTCGTCGAAACCTTCAAGGACCGCTACAAGGTCGCTGACATTCCCGGCTTGCCGCGTTTCAATGGCGGCCTGGTGGGTTACTTCGGCTACGACTGCGTGCGCTACGTGGAAAAACGCCTGGGCGCCAGCCCCAACCCCGACCCGCTGGGTGTGCCGGATATCCTGCTGATGGTCTCCGATGCGGTGGTTGTATTCGACAACCTGGCCGGCAAGATGCACGCGATCGTGCTGGTCGACCCCTCGCAGGAACAGGCTTTCGAGCAAGGCCACGCGCAGCTGGAAAGCCTGCTGGACAAACTGCGCCAGCCGATCACCCCACGCCGCGGCCTCGACCTGGGCGGCCCGATGCCGGCGGAGCCTGCGTTCCGCTCCAGCTACACCCGCGAGGACTACGAGGACGCGGTAGGCCGTATCAAGGAGTACATCCTGGCGGGCGACTGCATGCAGGTGGTGCCGTCGCAGCGCATGTCCATCGATTTCAAGGCCGCGCCCATCGACCTGTACCGGGCGCTGCGCTGCTTCAACCCGACGCCGTACATGTATTTCTTCAACTTCGGCGACTTCCATGTGGTCGGCAGCTCGCCCGAAGTATTGGTGCGTGTCGAGGACAACCTGGTCACCGTTCGCCCAATCGCCGGCACCCGCCCGCGCGGCGCCACCGAGGAAGCTGACCGGGCGCTGGAAGACGACCTGCTGTCGGATGACAAGGAAATCGCCGAGCACTTGATGCTCATCGACCTGGGGCGCAACGACGTGGGCCGGGTATCGTCCACCGGCAGCGTCCGTCTGACCGAGAAGATGGTGATCGAGCGCTATTCCAACGTCATGCACATCGTCTCCAACGTCACCGGCCAATTGGCCGAAGGCCTGACTGCCATGGACGCGCTTCGGGCTATTCTGCCGGCGGGTACGTTGTCTGGCGCACCGAAGATCCGCGCGATGGAGATCATCGACGAGCTGGAGCCGGTCAAGCGTGGCGTCTACGGCGGCGCCGTGGGTTACTTGGCCTGGAACGGCAACATGGACACCGCGATTGCCATCCGTACCGCAGTGATCAAGGACGGCGAACTGCATGTGCAGGCCGGTGGCGGCATCGTCGCCGACTCGGTGCCCGCGCTGGAATGGGAAGAGACCATCAACAAGCGCCGCGCGATGTTCCGCGCGGTGGCGCTTGCGGAACAGACGCCACGCGGTTGATGAATGAACAAACGGCGCTCCTGGTGAGCGCCGTTCGTTTTTGCAGCGAGGGTACCGATTAGAAGTCCAGGCTTAGCGCCAAGCTGACCCCCTGTTGCTTCAGTTCATCGCTCTTGCGCCAGTTGTAATTGCCCCGAAGGCTCACCCCGGGTGCCAGCTCGTGGGTCAACCCCAGGCTGGCGCGGGTCAGGTTGCTGTTCGGGGTGTAGCCGGTCAGGGTGAAGTCGTTGTCCGGCAGGCTGGTCAGGTGCATGGTCAGGTCTTGGCGGTCGTCCTCGAACTCGTGCTCACGCGCCACTTCGGCGAACAGTCGGGTGCCCGGCGTCACTTGCACGCTACCCAGCAGCCCTGCGCCCAACCTGCGCGACGTCCGTTTCTGATCCTCGAAACCCAACGCGGTGGAGCGGTCACTGTCCTCGTCATAAGCATCCACCTTGACCCGCGCGTAGTCGGCGCTGATGAACGGCGCCAGCTGCCACCGGCTGTCCTCGGCCGCCAGGTTATAGCCCAGGCGGCCACTGAGCGCCCATGCATCGCCGTCGGTGTCACCTTTCTCGCTGCGTTCGTTCACGCCCAGGGCGAAGGTGCGCTCGAGGTCGTGGTAGTCCAGGTGGCCGATCGTTAGCGCGGCGTCCGCCCACCAGCGTTGCTGGCGGAACTGCACGAAGGCACTGGCCAGGTAGCTGTCGAGCTTGTAGTCCGAGTCGTACTCTCCGATTTCCAGTTTCTGTCGGTACACCCCACCTGCCAGGCCGACTCGCCAGGCGTCGTCGAAGCGATAGCTGCCGCCCAGGGTCAGGTTGTAGCCGCGACCATCGCCGCTGCTTGCGCTGCCCTGGCCGTCAAAGTCCAGACCCTGCGCGCCGGTGGCCACGAATGGCTGCCACTGGCCGACCGACTGCCAGGGTGCTTGCCATTGGTTGCGCAGTTCGTCTTGGTGCGCACGCAGGCTGGCGTGGGCAATTTCTGGCAATAGTGTCAGCTCCCAGGGGGCGGCGAGGATCGAATAGCCGTAGTCGGCAATCAGCAGTTGGCCGGCGATAGTCGGGTGCACAGAGTCGTTGAACAGAAGCTTGGTGGGGTCGGGCGTGGTGCCATTGATGCCGTAGACCGGGTTCTCGACGCAACTGTCGCCGCTGTAGCAGGTGCCCACCAGGTTCTGCCCGGTGGCGAGGCCGAATTGGGCCGGGTCGGCCAATGCCTCGTTCAACAGCATGGGAATGTTGAGCGGGATGACTTCGGCGTCGATCTGCCCGAGCTGGTTCACCAGTGACTGGTTGAACACGCTCGACAGCTGTGACAGTGGGCCTTGCTGCGGCGTGCCGTTGAAGTTCGGCGTCTGGCCGAGGTCGGGCAGCAGCCAGACCATGATGTAGCGTGCGCCCCCCTGTTGCAGCGCTTGGGCGCTGGCAGCCAAGCGTGCGCCCGCTGCGGCGGCGGTTTGCGGGCTGGTGACCAGGCCCTGGAGGAAGTCGTTGCCGCCGCCGGTGATGTAGTAGAGGGCGTTGGGGTCTGCACGCATGCCGTTGGCCAGGTAGCCGGGGCGGTCGCGCAGGACGAACCCAGCAAAAGGATATCCCGCCGGGATCACCGCTTCGGAGGTCTCGGTGATCGAATCGAGGATCTGCTGGGTGGTATAGCCACCCACTGCCCAGTTATTACCATCAGGCAGACCAAGGTCGGCATTTCGTCTTGAGGTTGAGGGCCCCAATTCCGTGTTGGAAACCCCCAGCCTGGCGCCGAGGATCATCGGCGAGACCGGCGCGTAGTTGCCGTCGGCATCGCGGTTGGTGAAACGCATGCCAGGCGTACCGCCGGTCAGGTCGGGGAACTGCCCGGCATCGCTCAAGCTGTCGCCAAAGACGATAAGCGTGGAGTAGGGGGAGGGGGCGGCGATGGCCTGGCTACAGGCCAGGGTGAGAATGCATAAAGCAGAGCGCAGCAATGGTGGCTGTCGCATGTCTTGAAATTCCTTTTCGTTGTTTTTATCAGGTCGTGCCGATTGACCTTAGCAAAAATGAGGGAATGGTTGCCAAGTCAGTTCGTTACCCCGTGTTTACGGCCATATTGCGCCTGCGGGCGCGGTAGGCTACTGTGCCGGGACGTACCAGCGAGAACCTCCCCGTGTTGATCGTCAGCAAACTCTTGATGCGCGTTATCAAGGCCCACGCCCGTTGGCGTTGGCGCGCCTGACTTTATCCTTGCCGGCATGCCCGGCCCGCCCCCGTTTGCCTTCCCCCGTTGTTTCGCTCACCTCGCACGGCCTCGTCGCGCCTGGGGTGGCCTGGAAGGCTCGAAATCAAAGTCAGTAGATTCAAGAGGTTGAACCCAGATGTTACTGATGATCGACAATTACGATTCCTTCACCTACAACGTCGTGCAGTACCTCGGCGAGCTGGGTGCAGAGGTCAAGGTCATTCGCAACGACGAACTGACCATCGCCCAGATCGAAGCCCTGAACCCCGAGCGCATCGTCGTCTCGCCCGGCCCCTGCACGCCCAGCGAGGCCGGGGTTTCCATCGAGGCGATCCTGCATTTCGCCGGCAAGCTGCCGATCCTTGGCGTGTGCCTGGGCCACCAGTCCATCGGCCAGGCCTTCGGCGGTGATGTAGTGCGTGCCCGCCAGGTCATGCATGGCAAGACCAGCCCGGTGCTGCACCATGATCTCGGCGTGTTCGCCGGCCTCAACAACCCGCTCACCGTCACCCGCTACCATTCGCTGGTGGTCAAGCGCGAAACCCTGCCGGAGTGCCTGGAAGTCACCGCCTGGACCGCCCACGCCGATGGCTCGGTCGACGAAATCATGGGGCTGCGTCACAAGACACTGAACATCGAAGGGGTGCAATTCCACCCCGAGTCCATCCTGACCGAGCAGGGCCACGAGCTGTTCGCCAACTTCCTCAAGCAGACCGGCGGCCGCCGCTAAGGATCGAACATGGATATCAAGAGCGCGTTGAGCCGTATCGTCGGCCACCTGGACTTGTCCACCGAGGAAATGCGCGACGTCATGCGCCAGATCATGACCGGCCAATGCACCGAGGCGCAGATCGGTGCCTTCCTGATGGGCATGCGCATGAAGAGCGAGAGCATCGACGAGATCGTCGGCGCCGTCTCGGTAATGCGCGAGCTGTGCGACAAGGTAGAGCTCAAAAGCCTCAATGGCGTGGTCGACATCGTCGGCACCGGCGGCGATGGCGCAAATATCTTCAATGTTTCCACTGCCTCTGCCTTCGTCCTGGCAGCGGCCGGTTGCACGGTGGCCAAGCATGGCAACCGCGCGGTCTCCGGCAAGAGCGGCAGCGCCGACCTGCTGGAAGCGGCGGGTATCTACTTGAACCTCAACCCGGTGCAGGTCGCTCGTTGCATCGACAGCCTGGGTATCGGCTTCATGTTCGCGCAGTGTCATCACAGCGCCATGAAGCACGCCGCCGGCCCGCGTCGCGACCTGGGTTTACGCACGCTGTTCAACATGCTCGGCCCGCTTACGAATCCGGCCGGTGTGAAACACCAGGTGGTCGGCGTGTTCACCCAGGCGCTGTGCCGCCCGCTGGCCGAGGTACTGCAACGCATGGGCAGCAAGCATGTGCTGGTGGTGCATTCGAAAGATGGCCTTGACGAGTTCAGCCTGGCCGCCCCGACCTTCGTGGCCGAGCTGAAGAACGACCAGATCAGCGAGTACTGGGTCGAGCCCGAAGACCTGGGTATCAAGAGCCAGAGCCTTCATGGGCTGACCGTTGAAGGTGCGCAAGCTTCCCTGGAGCTGATTCGCGATGCTTTGGGCCGCCGCAAGACCGAAAATGGCCAGAAGGCTGCGGAAATGATCGTGCTCAATGCTGGCGCGGCACTCTATGCGGCTGACCATGCCATGAGCCTGAAGTCGGGCGTCGAACTGGCCCATGATGTGCTGCACACCGGCCTTGCCTGGGAAAAGCTGCAGGAGCTGGGTGCCTTTACCGCCGTATTCAAGCAGGAGAACGAAGCATGAGCGTGCCGACGGTGCTGGAGAAGATCATCGCCCGCAAATTCGAGGAAGTGGCCGAGCGCAGTGCCCGGACCAGCCTTGCTGAGCTGGAGCGCCTGGCAAAGTCTGCCGATGCGCCTCGTGGGTTTGCCAATGCACTCATCCAGCAGGCCAAGCGCAAGCAGCCGGCGGTGATTGCCGAAATCAAGAAGGCTTCGCCCAGCAAAGGCGTGATCCGCGAGCACTTCGTGCCGTCGGAAATCGCCGTCAGTTACGAGAAGGGTGGGGCTACCTGCCTGTCGGTGCTGACCGATGTCGACTACTTCCAGGGCGCTGATGCCTACCTGCAACAGGCCCGCGCGGCGTGCAGCCTGCCGGTCATTCGCAAGGACTTCCTGATCGACCCGTACCAGGTAGTGGAAGCCCGTGCCTTGGGGGCGGACTGCGTGCTGTTGATCGTCGCCGCGCTGGATGACGTGCGCATGGCCGAGCTCGCCAGCGTAGCCAAGGAGGTCGGCCTCGACGTGCTGGTCGAAGTGCACGATGACGATGAGCTGGAGCGTGCGCTGAATATCCTCGATACGCCGCTGATCGGCGTCAACAACCGCAACCTGCACACTTTCGAAGTCAGCCTGGAAACTACCCTCGACCTGCTGCCGCGTATCCCGCGCGACCGCTTGGCCGTTACCGAGAGTGGCATTCTAAACCGGGCGGATGTCGAGCTGATGGCGATCAATGAGGTCTACTCGTTCCTCGTTGGCGAGGTCTTCATGCGCGGCGAGCAGCCAGGGTTGGAGCTGCAGCGGTTGTTCTTCCCCGAGCAAGTGAAGAAGACCGTTCAACCTCTGGACTGATCAAGAAAAGCCGGCGTATGCCGGTTTTTTTTGTCCTTGAAAAGGAATGCCATTCGATGACCGATCAACCCCTGGCCTTGACCGTCGAACAAGGCCTGCATGCCGAACAGGAATTGCTCGCTGCCGTATGCCGTGGCGAGCGTGAAGCCGGGGTGATGTTCTGGCGTCCGACCGATCATGCCTTGGTGATGCCGCGACGCATGAGCCGACTGGGCAATTTCGAGGCAGCCTGTGCGGAGCTGGCAACCGCGGGCTGGCCGGTGCTGTTGCGCGAGACCGGTGGTGAGCCGGTGCCGCAGTCCCACGCCACGGTCAACCTTGCGTTGGTCTACGTCGCCCCACGCAGCGAGGGCGACCAGGGCCGTATCGAGAATGCCTACGAACGGCTGTGCATGCCCCTGTGCGAGGTGTTGCGCGAATGGGGAGGCGTGGCGTCGCTGGGGGAGATCGAGGGTGCCTTCTGCGATGGCCGCTACAACGTCAACCTCAATGGCCGCAAGCTGGTCGGCACCGCCCAGCGCTGGCGCCAGGGCCTGGCTGGCAAGCGCCCGGTGGTATTGGTGCATGGCGCACTGCTGCTGGATAACGAGCGTGAATCGATGGTGGCGTCGGTCAACCGCTTCAACGAGGTCTGCGGCCTCGAGCAGCGCTGCCGCGCCGACAGTCATATCGCCCTGCACGAAGTGGTGCCCCAGGCGCCGTGGTTCGAGCGCTTGTCCGAGGCTTATGCCAGGGTGCTTGCAGCTCTACCGAAAGACTAGCGCGTACCGTAGACCACCATGGTCTTGCCTTTAACCTGAACCAGGCTGCGCTCCTCAAGGTCCTTGAGCACGCGGCCCACCATTTCTCGGGAGCAGCCGACGATTCGCCCGATTTCCTGGCGGGTGATCTTGATCTGCATGCCATCCGGGTGGGTCATGGCGTCGGGCTGCTTGCACAGTTCGAGCAGGCAACGTGCAACGCGCCCGGTTACATCGAAGAACGCCAGATCGCCGACCTTTTGGGTGGTGTTGCGCAGGCGTTGGGCCATCTGGCTGCCCAGTGCGTAGAGAATGTCCGGGTCCTGGCGGGATAGCTCGCGGAACTTGTCGTAGCTGATCTCGGCCACTTCGCATTCGGTCTTGGCGCGAACCCAGGCGCTGCGTTGATGTTCCTTTCCGGATGGCTCGAACAGTCCCAGTTCGCCGAAGAAATCGCCGTTATTGAGGTAGGCAATGATCATCTCGTGGCCTTCGTCATCCTCGATCAGGATGGTCACCGAGCCCTTGATGATGAACGACAGCGTCTCGGCCCTGTCGCCAGCGCAGATGATGTTGCTTTTAGCGGCATAGCGACGGCGCTGGCAGTGGGCCAGCAGCTTGTCGATGTTCTTTATCTTGGCCGGAAGGGCGGAAGCTACCATCACGAAATCCTGTTCGGTGCGAAGCGGAGGCATTTTTTGTAATTAATATCTGACATGAGCGCCAGTGATTTGGCGTCAGCTTATCAGACACTTCCCCGTATCGGCACGCAAGCTCATCGTCTTGAGCTTTTCCGACAGAGCGACAAGGTCTAAGCTGACGGCCTTTTCCGAAATGATGGAGTCCAGATAGATGAAGGCACGCATCCAGTGGGCCGGTGAAGCCATGTTCCTCGGCGAATCGGGGAGTGGCCATGTCGTGGTCATGGATGGCCCACCCGACGCAGGCGGGCGTAACCTCGGCGTTCGCCCGATGGAAATGCTGCTTCTGGGACTGGGCGGTTGCAGCAGTTTCGACGTGGTGAGCATCCTGAAGAAGTCGCGCCAGGCGGTGGAAAGCTGCGAGGCGTTCCTTGAGGCTGAGCGCGCTGGCGAAGACCCGAAGGTATTCACCAAGATCAAGATGAACTTCGTGGTCAAGGGCCGTGGCCTCAAAGAGGCGCAGGTCAAGCGTGCGGTGGAACTGTCGGCGGAAAAGTACTGCTCGGCATCGATCATGCTCGACCGCGCTGGGGTGGAAATCACCCATGGCTACGAGATTGTCGAGTTGGGTTGATTGCCCTGTAGACCGATCGACGATTATCCGGGGCTACGGCATAGCCCCGGTTCGTTCAGTTGCGCAATGCAGGTAGCGCATGCTGTAGCCATTGCGGCAGGTTTGCGCGCATTGAATTGCTCAACTGCTCCCTGCGTTTCTGGTACACCAACCCTAACCCGATCACGCCCAGCCCTATGAGCGTGAGCACCACCGGGAACAGCAACGACTCGGCGAAAACCTCGTGGGACAGGTACCCCAGGTAAGCCGCCACGCCTAGTGCGCCGAACACCATGAACAATGGTCGACGCAGCAGCACCGCCAAACCCATCAGCACCAGGTTGATCAGGCAGTACGAGGCCTTGCCCACTTCGCTGTCGCTGTCTATCAGTGTCAGGCCGCCCCAGAACGCCATGAGCCCGGCCAGGTAGCCCCAGAAGGCGTAGTCACGCCGGGTGCGGCCATCCACCAGGAGGAATACCAGCAGCAGGCCCAGGCCGAACCACAGGGAGACCTCTCGGCGTTGATCCCAGCTGAATACCTCGCCATGGAACCACTCGCTGAGGTCCATGGACATGAACCAAAGGGCGACGGCAATCGGCATGACGATGAACGGGAAGGGCACCAGGCGAAGCATCAGGACGCCCGCGAGCACGGTAGCCGCTTCCATCAGCAGCCAGCCGCCCTGCACCTGGTTGTAGTACTCGTGGTAGTCGGCTTGCGAATCTTCCAGTGGCCACCAGCCGAGCAGGCGTTCCAGGGCGAACACTGCCAGCGGTACGATGCTCACCGCGACAGCAGCCAGGACTCCCGCCGCCACAGCCTGGCCGCGGCGCTGCAGCGACAGAGCGAAGAGGGTCAATGCCGCGATGTACACCAGCGCGATGGCCAGCAAGGCCCCGTCGCCAATGCGCATCCAGGCCTCGGTCAGTAGCCAGCCCATCGCGCCCATGATCAGCAGCGCGCCGAAGTAGAATGCCACGTGCGCCAGTTGGAAGCTGCCCAGCGGCTCTGCCTGCTGGCGCAGAAATGTCAGCAGCGCCTGGTCCTGGCCCGGTTGCAGCACGCCGGCGTTCACGGCCTTGGCGAGATCCTTGGCGTCGAAGCGTTCCGTCATGTTGGTGCCCTAGATGCGATAGGTACTTTTGGTCATTACCTTGGCCAGCAGGCTCATGCCCATGCGTACAGGTGCCGGGAAGCGGTAGCCGCCTGCGTCCAGAGCCGATTCGGCATGATGTTCTTCGTCGACCCGCATCTGCTCGAGAATAGCGCGGGATTTTTCATCTTCCGGGGGCAGTTGCTCCAGGTGTTCGTCGAGGTGCTTGCACACCTGGTGTTCGGTAGCCGCGACGAAGCCCAGGCTGACCTTGTCGCTGACCAGGCCGGCGAGCGCGCCGATGCCGAACGACATGCCATAGAACACTGGGTTGAGCACGCTGGGGTGGCTGCCGAGCTGGCGGATGCGTTGCTCGCACCAAGCCAGGTGGTCGACTTCTTCTTCGGCGGCATGCTCCATGGCCTTGCGCACCTGCGGCAGCTTGGCGGTGAGCGCTTGGCCCTGGTAAAGCGCCTGGGCGCACACCTCGCCGGTGTGGTTGATACGCATCAGGCCGGCGATATGGCGGGTTTGGGCTTCGTCCAGCTCGGCGTCCGGTTGGACGATGGCCGGAGAGGGGCGGGAAGGCTGGCCGCTGAAGGGCAGCAAGGTGCGCATGGCGGTATCGGCCTGCAGCAACAAGCGGTCGAGCGGCGAATAGTGACGTTCGGTAGCCATTGGGCACCTCCGCTAGAGTGTGCCCGACAGTCTACCGCAATCGTGCTTGACGGGCTTGCCTTGGATCAGCCCGGTGGCCAGTTCATCTGGCGTTGGCCGAGCACATGCATATGGATGTGATAGACGGTCTGGCCGCCTTTCGGGTTGCAGTTCATGACAACGCGGAAGCCTTCCTCGCAGCCTTGCTCGACCGCCAGGCGCTGTGCGGTGAACAGGATATGGCCAGCCAGGGCCTTGTCCTCTTCGGTCAGGTCGTTGAGGGTGGCAATGTGTTTCTTCGGGATGACCAGAAAATGTACCGGCGCCGCGGGGGCGATGTCCTTGAATGCGAGGATCTGCTCATCTTCGTAGATGATATCCGCCGGAATTTCCCGGTTGATGATTTTGAGGAATAGATCGTCCACAGCACTTGCTCCAGGGTGAGGGTCCGGTCCGAGTGTACCCAGCGTAGGGAGGCTCGCCCAGTGGTTAGTCCGCTTCGATCGGGCAATAGCGACGATGAATCAGGCCCGCCAACTTGCGGGTCAGCCAGCGTGGCATCAGCCGCGGCGCGAACGCCAGCCAACGATTGCGGCGGCCGGGCATGATCAGGGCTCGATTCCTGTCCAGTGCTCGAACGGTATACAGCGCCACTTCCTCGGGGCTCAAGCAGCGCTGGCTGCCATGCAGCCGGGGAATGCGCCGCTTCGATGAATGCACCGGGCCGGGGCAGAGTACAGAGACCTTGATGCCGGTGCGGCGCAGCTCTTCGCGTAGCGCCTCGGAGAAGCTCACGACATAGGCCTTGCTGGCGGAGTAGCACGCCATCCATGGCCCCGGCGCCGCACTGGCGAGGGAGGCTACATTGAGGATCTGCCCACCGCCTTGGATGGCCATCAGGTTGCCGATGGCATGGCACAGGCGGGTCATGGCGAGGACGTTCACTTCCAGCAGGTCTTGCTCATCGGCCCATTCGTGCGCCAGGAACGGGCCGTAGGTGCGCAGTGCGGCGCAGTTCACCAGCAGGTCGATGCGCCGCTCGCCTTCTTCGAGCTCCAGCACGAACCCCGAAAGACGCAGCGGTTGGCTGAGGTCACACGTTCGGAACAGCACCTCGACACCGAAGCGCTGGGTCAGCTCGAGGGCCACGGGCTCCAAGGTCTCACGCTGACGTGCCACCAGAATCAGATTGCGCCCGCGCCGTGCCAGTGCCTCCGCCAGGGCCAGGCCCAGGCCGCTGGAAGCTCCGGTGATCATGGCGTAACGGGACATGCAAGGCTCCTGGGGGCTTGAGAGGGCGCCTAGTGTACAGCCTGCTCAGGCGCGGTGTTGCCTTTTGCTATAACGCTCTGCCACCCAGTTGCTGGCTGTGTGCCAACGCTTGCCGATACTCGTCGTGCAGTCGCTCGAGCAACCCTGCAACGGTAGGCAGGTCATCGATGCCGCCGACGCCCTGACCAGCGGACCAGACCGTTTTCCAGGCCTTCGCCTCGTCATCCAGGGGCTTGAGCTTGCTTTCATGCCCGGCCTTGAGCGTTGCCAGGTCATAGCCGGCCTTTTCCAGGCTTTGGCGCAGGAAGCTGGCGGGGACGCCGGACACTGCCGGAGTATGGATGATGTCGACGGCCTTCGAGCCCAGCAGCATCTGTTTATAGGCGTCCGGTGCCTGGCTTTCGCGAGTGGCAATGAAACGCGTGCCCATGTAAGCCAGGTCTGCTCCCAGCAGTTGGGCTGCGAGGATTTCATGCCCATGGTTGAGGCTGCCCGCCAGAAGCAGGGTGTTGTCGAAGAATTGGCGAATTTCGGCGACCAGCGCGAAGGGGCTCCAGGTGCCCGCATGACCACCAGCCCCTGCTGCGACCGCGATCAAGCCGTCGACGCCCGCCTCGGCGGCTTTCTCGGCATGACGGCGGGTAGTGACGTCGTGGAACACCAGGCCGCCGTAGCTGTGCACGGCATCCACCACCTCCTTTACTGCCCCCAGGCTGGTGATCACGATCGGTACGCGATGCTCGACGCACAAGGCCAGGTCAGCCTGCAGTCGCGGGTTGCTCGGGTGCACGATGAGGTTGACGGCATAAGGAGCGGGCGTCTGCAACTGGGCAAGGCCTGCCTCGATTTCCTCGAGCCAGGCCTTGAAGCCTGCGCTGTCGCGCTGGTTCAGGGCAGGAAAGGAGCCCACCACGCCATTGCTGCAACATGCCAGTACCAGTTGCGGGTTGGAGATCAGAAACATAGGTGCGGCTACCACAGGCAGGCGCAGGCGGTGTTCCAGCAGGGCAGGTAATGGCATGACAGGGCTCCTACAGGGTCGTGCTCAGAAAGGCTTGACCACCACCAGGATGACGATGGCCAGCAGGAACACCACCGGCACCTCGTTGAACCAGCGGAAGTACACATGGCCGCGGGTATTGGTGCCGGCAGCGAAGCGCTTGCGGTGCGCGCCGCAGACATGATGGTAGCCGGTCAGCAGCAGCACCAGGGTGAGCTTGGCATGCAGCCAGCCCTGGCTGAACCAGCCCGGGTTGAGGTACAGCATCCAGCCACCGAAGACATAGGTGGCGATCATGGCCGGGTTCATGATGCCGCGGTACAGCTTGCGCTCCATGAGGGCGAAGCGCTCGCGGCTGGTGTCGTCTTCGCTCTGGGCGTGATAGACGAACAGCCTGGGCAGGTAGAACAGGCCCGCGAACCAGCAAACGACGCTGACGATGTGCAGCGCCTTTATCCAGAGATACAGCATGAACGGCTTCCTTCAGGTTTTCACGGTCGTCAAATAGTAGTTGCCACGGACCAGATACGACATCCCAAGAGTTGTTACAGGCTGTCCACGCCCCTATTATCGTGGCCTTTCCAGTTGGTTCGTTGATGAGGGGCAAGCGTTATGATCAAGGTCGGTATCGTCGGCGGCACGGGTTACACCGGCGTCGAACTGTTGCGTCTGCTGGCGCAGCACCCACAGGCCGAGGTGGCGGTCATCACGTCGCGCTCCGAGGCGGGCGTCGCGGTTGCCGACATGTACCCGAACCTGCGCGGCCACTATGACGGCCTGGCGTTCAGCGTGCCGGACAGCAAGGCCCTGGGCGCCTGCGACGTGGTGTTCTTCGCCACCCCCCATGGCGTCGCCCACGCCCTTGCCGGTGAACTGCTGGCAGCGGGCACAAAGGTAATCGACCTGTCGGCCGACTTCCGCCTGCAGGATGCTGCCGAGTGGAGCAAATGGTATGGCCAGCCCCATGGCGCGCCGGAGCTGCTCAAGGACGCCGTCTACGGCCTGCCCGAGGTCAACCGCGAGAAAATCCGCCAAGCACGCTTGATCGCCGTGCCTGGATGCTATCCGACTGCCACTCAGCTGGGTTTCCTGCCGCTGCTCGAGGCCGGCCTGGCCGACACCTCGCGCCTGATCGCCGACTGTAAGTCGGGGGTTAGCGGTGCTGGGCGAGGCGCGGCGGTAGGGTCGCTGTTCTGTGAGGCGGGTGAAAGCATGAAGGCCTATGCGGTCAAGGGCCATCGCCATCTGCCGGAAATCAGCCAGGGCCTGCGCCTGGCCGCGGGCAAGGATGTCGGCCTTACCTTCGTGCCGCACCTGACGCCGATGATCCGTGGCATTCACTCGACTCTTTACGCGACCGTCGTCGACACCTCGGTCGACCTGCAGGCCCTGTTCGAAAAGCGCTATGCCGATGAGCCGTTCGTCGATGTGATGCCCGCTGGCAGCCACCCGGAAACCCGCAGCGTGCGCGGTGCCAACGTCTGCCGAATCGCCGTTCACCGGCCACAGGGCGGTGATCTGGTCGTAGTGCTGTCGGTGATCGACAACCTGGTCAAGGGCGCCTCTGGCCAGGCGGTGCAGAACCTGAACATCCTGTTCGGCCTGGACGAGCGCTTGGGCCTGTCCCACGCGGGCCTGCTGCCATAAGGTCCTGCCCAGAGACGAGGCCCGCTCTGTGCGGGCCTTTTTGTTTGCCTCGACCAAAGCCGCACAATTCTTGACCAATTTTCTCGGAGAAGCGGATAATGCGCGTCATCGAGTGTTATGGCGGTTAACGCCGGGAGAAACATCATGAGCGTCGAAACCTTCACCCCCACCGCGCTGGAGTTCACTCAAGGGGCTGCGCATAAGGTGAAGACCCTGGTCATCGAAGAAGGCAATGACCGTCTGAAGCTGCGGGTGTTCGTCACCGGTGGCGGCTGCTCGGGCTTCCAATACGGCTTCACGTTCGATGAAGACGTGGCTGATGACGACACCATCGTCGAGCGCGAGGGTGTCTCGCTGGTGGTCGACCCGATGAGCTTCCAGTACCTGGCTGGCGCCGAGGTCGATTATCAGGAAGGCCTGGAAGGCTCGCGCTTCGTCATCAAAAACCCGAATGCCAGCACCACCTGCGGCTGCGGTTCGTCGTTCTCGATCTAAGCCCTTCGCTACACATGAAAACGCCGCGCTCTTTGCGCGGCGTTTCTGTTTATGGGCAATTCAGGCGGGGTAGATTGCGCCCAGTACCCGCAGGCCCTTGGCTGCTGTGACGCTGGGCCGGTTTGCCGGAATACCTTCCAGGCAGCAATGCGCCAGCCAGGCGAAGGCCATGGCCTCGACCCAGTCGGGATCGATACCATGTGCGGCGGTGCTGCTGACCTGGGTGCCAGGTAGCAGGCTGGCCAGGCGTGCCATGAGTGCGCCATTACGTGCACCGCCACCACATACCAGCAGCGCCTCGGTGGCTTGCTGGGCGTAGTGCAGCGAGTCGATGATGCTGCGTGCGGTCAGCTCCAGGAGCGTTGCCTGGACATCTTCGTCAGGGTAGCTGGACAACCTGGCCAGGTGCTTGTCGAGCCAGGTTAGGTTGAACACCTCCCGGCCAGTGCTTTTCGGCCCGCTTCCAGCGAAGAAGGGGTCGCAAAGCAGGGCGGCCAGCAGCTCGTCCCGCACCTTGCCGCTGGCTGCCCATGCGCCATCGGCGTCAAAGGTCTGGCCACGCTTGCGTTCGATCCAGGCATCCAATAACACGTTACCTGGGCCACAGTCGAAGCCGTGGACCGGTTTGTTGCGTTCAATCAGGCTGAGATTGCTGAAGCCGCCAACGTTCAGGACCGCCAGGCGCTGGCCGAGGTGGGCAAACAGTGCTTCATGGAAAGCCGGAACCAGCGGCGCGCCTTGGCCGCCAGCGGCGACGTCGCGGCGTCGAAAATCACTTACTACGGCAATGCCGGTAAGCTCGGCGAGCAATGCTGGGTTGCCGATCTGTACGGTGAAGCCGCGGGCGGGTTCGTGGCGGATGGTCTGGCCATGGCTGCCGATGGCACGAATGGCCCCAGGCACCTGGTTTTGCGCTGTCAGAAGGCGCTGGATGCCCTCAGCGGCCAGGTTGGCCCAGCGGTTCTCTGCCAAGGCTGCGCGGGCAATCTCGTCGGAGCCGCTTGCGCATAGGCCAAGCAGCTCCTGACGTAGGTCGCCAGGCATGGGAACGTAGTGGGTGGCGAGCAGCCGAGGCTGCTCGTTTTGTTCGATCAGGGCGATGTCCAGGCCATCAAGGCTGGTTCCGGACATCACCCCCAGGTACAGGGCCATGGCTCAGCGCTTGTTCGCAGCGAGTAGGGTGGCCTTTTCCTGGTCCATGCGGGCCATCAAGGGCTGGCTCTGCTGCAGGAAGCGCTGGCGCTCGGCCTTGGCGATCGGGTCGGCCATCGGCACCTTCTGGCTCAGCGGGTCGACGTGCACGCCATTGACCTGGAACTCGTAATGCAGGTGCGGCCCGGTGGACAAGCCGGTGGTGCCAATGTAGCCAATGACCTGGCCCTGCTTGACGTTGCTTCCGGTCTTGACCCCTTTGGCGAAGCCCTGCATGTGGCCATACAGGGTCTTGTAGCTATTGCCGTGGGCGATGATCACCGTGTTGCCGTAGCCGCCACGGCGCCCGGCCAGCTCGACGCGGCCATCCCCGGCAGCCTTGATCGGCGTCCCGCGCGGTGCGGCGTAGTCGACGCCCTTGTGCGCGCGGATCTTGTTCAGGATCGGGTGCTTGCGGCCGGCCGAGAAGCGCGAGCTGATGCGGGCGAAGTCCACCGGGGTACGGATAAAGGCCTTGCGCAGGCTATTGCCGTCGGCGGTGTAGTAGCTGGTGTTGCCCTGCTTGTTGGTGTAGCGCACGGCAGTGTAGGTCTTGCCGCGGTTGGTAAAGCGTGCGGAGAGGATGTTGCCGGTGCCTACGACCTTGCCATCCATGACCTTCTGCTCGTAGACCACGTCGAACTCATCGTTGGGCTGGATGTCTTGCGCGAAGTCGATGTCATAACCTAGCACCCGGGCCATTTCCATGGTCAGGCTGTGGGATAGGCCAGCGCGCTGCGCGGAGGCCGAGAGCGAGCTTTTGATGACGCCGTGGGCGTAGGCGGTACGCACCATAGGCTTGTTGACTTCGCGATCGAAGGTATAGCCCTTGTCGGTTTTGCTCAGGCGAATGGTTTCGAGGTTGCTGACCTTGCTGTGCAGCGTGGCGAGCTGTCCATCGTTGTCGAGCTCGAACTCCAGTACCTGGCCATGCTTGAGTTGGGTGAACTGCTTGGCTTGTTTGTCGCTGGCCAGCACGTCGTGAACGACATTGGCCGGCAGGCCGACCTTGGCGAACAGGATGGACAATGTATCGCCGCGAGCGACCACTACTTCCCGGTGACCAGGGGCCTTTTGCTCGGCGCTCTCGACGGGTGCTTCGGACTGCTCGGTGGCCTGTTCGGTGGCGGGGGCTGCGCCTTCGATCTGGGCGAACGGTGTGCCGGTGTTCTGCTGAGGTTGCACCAGTGGCGCAGCGTTGGCTTCGTCCTTCAATTGCTCTGCCGGGGTTTCCAGCTCCAGGCTGAGGGTGGTCTTCTTGGCTTCGACTTCGCTTGAGGGGAATACCAGCAGGGCCAGGCTGAGCAGGGCGGCGATACCGCTGGCGGCCAACAGATGGCTTTTCGGATAAAGCGGGGGCGCTTTAGGCGTTTCGTTGGTCATAGGTAAGGTGACTTTGAAAAAAGTGAAATGGAAAAGATGAATGACATGATGAAGATGAAATAACTGTATAAAATATAACCAAATCCATTTTCACGCAAGGGCGCGTAGACGTTGCCTCCCGCCTTTCGGGTCACATTCCGTTGCGAAACTTGTATTTGACGGCCGATCTTGTATGGTTGGTCCCCTTTGAATCTGAGCCTTGCGGGTTTGTCTATGAAGTCGGTTGAAGAGCAGCTGGCGCTTATCAAGCGCGGTGCGGAAGAGGTGTTGGTCGAGTCGGAACTGGTCGAGAAGCTCAAGCGTGGCCAGCCGCTACGTATCAAGGCAGGCTTCGACCCGACCGCGCCGGACCTGCACCTGGGGCACACGGTGCTCATCAACAAGCTTCGTCAGTTCCAGGAACTGGGCCATCAGGTAATCTTCCTTATTGGTGACTTCACCGGGATGATCGGCGACCCGAGCGGCAAGAGCGCTACCCGCCCGCCGCTGACCCGCGAGCAGGTGCTGGACAACGCCGAGACCTATAAGCAGCAGGTGTTCAAGATCCTCGACCCGGCCAAGACCGAGGTTGCGTTCAACTCGACCTGGATGGACAAGCTCACGCCGGCCGACTTTATTCGTCTGGCGTCGCAATACACGGTTGCGCGCATGCTCGAGCGTGACGACTTCGACAAGCGTTACACCAGCAACCAGCCTATTGCGATTCATGAGTTCCTCTACCCGCTGGTGCAGGGTTATGACTCGGTGGCGCTCAAGGCGGACGTCGAGCTGGGCGGTACCGACCAGAAGTTCAACCTGCTAATGGGGCGCGAGCTGCAGCGCGGGTACGGTCAGGAGGCACAGAGCATCGTGACCATGCCGTTGCTCGAAGGCTTGGATGGCGTGAAGAAGATGTCCAAGTCCCTGGGTAATTATGTGGGTATCCAGGAAGCGCCAGGGGTGATGTACAGCAAGCTGGTATCGATTCCGGATACCTTGATGTGGCGCTACTTCGAGCTGCTGAGCTTCCGCTCGATGGCGGAGATCGAGCAGTTCCGTGCTGATGTCGAGAAGGGTGCAAATCCTCGTGATATCAAGATCAAGCTGGCGGAGGAAATCGTTGCTCGCTTCCATGGTGAGGAGGCTGCCTCCAACGC
The DNA here is from genome assembly GCF_042709235.1 of Pseudomonas sp. LS_2. Taxonomy (NCBI): domain Bacteria; kingdom Pseudomonadati; phylum Pseudomonadota; class Gammaproteobacteria; order Pseudomonadales; family Pseudomonadaceae; genus Pseudomonas; species Pseudomonas sp. LS_2. Next base: position 222,101 of record NZ_JAVAYC010000008.1, read on the forward strand.
CCACCGTGCTGCGGGTAACCGTATGAAGGAAGGCGAGCTGCCGGAAAACCTGCCGGAAATCGAAGTGGCAGCGGCTGAAGACCTTCCGATCGCCGCAGTGCTGAACCGGGCCGGCCTGGTGAAAAACTCCGCGCAGGCGCGCGACCTGCTCGGCAGTGGCGCGGTCAAGGTCGATGGCGTTGTGATCGATCGTGACTTCATGTTCGCGCTGGGCGCGACTCACGTTTGCCAGGCAGGCAAGAAGTCGTTTGCGCGAGTTACCCTTAAGGCAGAGTAATTGCCTGCAAACGTAGCTATATAGAAGTGGGGAGGCCGGCAGGCCTCCCTTTTGCTTTTTATG